>CAZXSV010000003.1:41829-156541 GCA_964642735.1 uncultured Acidobacteriota bacterium | reverse complement strand
AGCAACAAAGCCAGCGAGCCTGCGGGCCGCAGCCCGAAGGGGCGCGGCGGCGGGCAGGCATCTGCTTCGTTGCCGCGCCGCGACGATGGCGCCGCATCGCCCCCGTCGCGGCGCCTTGCATCTGTCCGCCCGGCGCTCGCGCCAAAGTGTAAACGTTATTCATTGACAGGCCCTAAACAAATTGATCGTTCACGGTCAAAATTAAAGGCCAAGAAGAGTGAAAGGGACAGAGTATCCGGATTTCAATAGTCGTATTCGACTTGAAACGGGGAATCCGGAAGCTCTGTCCCATCGGCGTACGGACTCAACCCCGATGCGAAAGCCGGATGAATCCGCGGCATTCTTTTAAATCCAAGCCCGGCTCCATTCCATTGCGATGGGGATGAACCGCCATCAGGTTGGCGGATTGGCGTCCAGCGGGAGGAGTTCCACAGCCTGTCGTTGCTATTCTATCTTCGCAAGAATGCGATTGGCCATTCCGAAACCGACGGCGATATCGCACCCTTCCACATCGATGACGATGGGCCCGCGCATAAAAGAGGCGCTTACCTTGCGGATCCTCTTTCCGGGCCTGATGCCGAGGGCTTCCAGGCGGCTGCGCAGAGCATGCCCCCCCTCGATGTTTACGACCACTCCGTTCTGCCCATCCGCCATCTGGGTCGCGGCGACAATCCTTTCCTCCTTCATCCATTCACTCCTTCAAATTCCCGTTGCAGAACTCCGAACACCAAGCCCCTATCATGATACGCCTTAAAGGCGTTATCAGTCCGGGGAGCGTGCAACCCGATGCTCCCTCTGCAACCGCTGCGAAAGTTTCGACCGCTTCCCGCGATTCAAATGGCCGCACCCGCGGCTGAACCGGAGAATCTTATCAGGGGGATAAGATTCCATGAAACTCACAAACTCCGCCAAACGCTCCAGTGTCGTGGAACTGATGGCATGTTCAAGGCGACAAGCTTCCTTGGCGGCCGTTTGGGAGTCCACCTCCAGAATTCCGACCAGAAACCGCCGAAGCACTTCATGGCGCCGGAAAACGTCCCTGGCCGTTTTTTTTCCGGCGGCTGTCAGCTTGATTTGCCCGTATTTTTCATGGATTACCAGGCCGTCTTCCGAAAGCCGCTTCATCGCCGCCGTAACGCTTGGCATCTTCACGCCCAGCAATGCGCTGATCTCCTTCACTCTGACGGCGCCCCCTTTCGGGCGCAGCATTTCAAAGGCTTCAAGATAATCTTCCATGCTGGCGCTTCGTTCCGTGGGCATTGCTTCCAACCTAAAGTTAGGTTCAACTAACATTTTGCTCATGGGAAGCCCGGATGTCAACCGGCAGTTTCGTGCCCCTCAATCGCATTCATTGGAAAATATTTTATCTGTCGACGGGGGAATAAACATTTCCGGATCGCGGCGTTGAAGCTTGCGTTTTGCACGAATTAGAAGGCGGCCTGCGCATTGGGAGCAAGCAGGTTCACTGGAATTATAGTGTTTTTAATTAATTCCGAGCATTGGCATGAAGATTGCTAATGGGGATAAAGGATAAGGAGAAAAAAACATGACTACGGAAAAATGCACTTCATGCGACGATTCCCAGGGTTCAGCACAAAAGAAGCGAGCCGGAGAAAGAGAAGAGGACTTTATCGCTCGGCAGAAGCTCCAATCCAGGATGTGTCAGATAAAGCACAAGATTCTGGTGCTCTCCGGGAAAGGGGGCGTAGGAAAAAGCACGGTTGCAGTAAATCTGGCGGCGGCTCTGGCCATGGCCGGGAAACAAGTAGGATTGCTTGACGTTGACGTGCACGGGCCGAGCGTGCCCAAACTGCTGCACCTGGAAGGGACCCCTATTTCCGGCGACGAAAGCGGCATGTCTCCGGTCGAGGTTGATTTCCAAGCAGGCAAAATCCGTGTTATGTCGATCGGATTCCTGCTGCGCGGAAAAGACGATGCGGTCATCTGGCGCGGCCCAAGAAAATACGGATTGATCAAGCAGTTTTTAAAGGATGTAAACTGGGGCGAGCTTGATTATTTGGTGATCGATTCCCCCCCGGGGACAGGAGACGAACCGCTTGCCGTCGTCGAACTGATCGAGAAGGCTGACGGCGCCGTGGTCGTAACCACCCCGCAAGATGTGGCTGTGCAGGACGTTCGGAGGTGCATCGTCTTTTGTCGCGAATTGAAACTGCCCGTCCTGGGCATCGTTGAAAACATGAGCGGCTATACATGCCCCAAGTGTGGAGAACTCGTACATATTTTCGGGGCGGACGGGGGGCGAATCATGGCCGAGGAAATGGGAGTTCCTTACCTGAGCGCTATCCCGATTGAACCCGAAGTGGTCCGATCGGGAGACAGCGGCGTCCCTATGGTCAAAGCTCATCCGCACTCGAAAACCGCCACGGCATTCGGCCGCATGGTTCGTTCGCTTCTGGCGCCGGAGTTGAACGCAAGAGCGTCTGAGGGAATTTCAAAAAAGAATGGTCCGCATGCCAGGATTGCCATCCCGGTCACCCAAGGGGTTCTGTCTTCGCATTTTGGACACTGCGAGCGATTTGTCATCTTTGACGTGGCCGAAGACGGGAAGAACATACTACAAAAGCAGGAGATTGCCCCTCCACCCCATGAACCAGGCACATTCCCAAAATGGCTTCATGAGCAAGGCGCAACAATCATCATCGCCGGGGGGATGGGATCCCGCGCGCAGAGTCTGTTCAATCAAAATGACATTCAGGTGGTAGTCGGCGCCGACGGCGGGAATCCCGAAGTCATCGTCAGGAATTTCCTCGATGGGCGTTTGGAGACAGGCGCCAATGTTTGCGATCATTAATCCGGTTCGCATTGATTTTTTTACAGCTGCGCCTTTTATGTTTTCCGGAAAAAAACAAGAGATTTTGGGAGTATCGCCGGATTTGCAGAGGGGCTGAGCGACGATCGGATGATATCAATAGACGCCATGGCTAATCCGAAAAGCCATCCGGACCCCCCAACAACTTTTCCCGGGCGTGAATAACCGGTTCGCCGAATATCGACGCCGTTTTGACAGTGAAGATTCCGCCGCTCAGGAAAATAGGGATCTGAAGGTTGAGCATGCCCGCAAGGTTTGCGAGGCTGTTCAGGATATAGGGGAAAGCCGCCGCGGACCGCACGGATCAAATAAATTGCCGCGGCGGCTTTTCAAAGCGGGTCCTGCCGGCGCTTAACCCGGATTCCCGGCATCGGCCATTATTTCAGCAAGGCGCTTTTCTATTGCATCCAATTCTGATTTCAGAATCTGGGCTTGATTCTTGAGCGCTTCTTTCTCGGCTTCCGGTTCCCGGGACGGCGCCTGGTACGGATAGGGAGCGGCATAGGCGCCGAAGCGCATCCATCCCGGCCGTCCGGTGGCATAAAACATGTTGCGCCATCCGCGGCCTCCCCCGCCCGATCCACGGCTCCAGGCGCCGCGGCCTCTTCCGAAACCGGTCCCAAAACCGCGTCCCGGAACCGGGTTCGCATACCCCGGCGCTGCAAAACCGGCGCAGTAGCCGGCGGCTCGTCCTGTTCTACCACCCATTCCCATCGGACCTGTTCGATCTCCTCCTGGCATTGTCATGCTCTCCTTTCTTAAAACTGTAAAAGCTTTTCTTATTGCCGTGTCATTGGGATTCCACACTTCGGGCATTTGCGTTCGGAACAGGGCACTCCGCGCTGGTGTGGTTCCGAATGTCCGCACTGCGGGCAGATGCACGAGCCGGCAGGACCGCCGGCCATCGAACCGCCCATACGACCCCGGCCTCCTCCTCCGCGCCCTTGCCCTCTTCCTCCGCCTGAACCCATGCCGCGCCCTTGCCTATTCATGTCGTTTGCCTCCCGATAAGTGTTATGCATTCCTCTGAATCGTCCGCGACCGCGACAGCCCGGCATGGCAAAGGCATCCTGACTCAGGGCGCCTCCAATCCATGCATGAAGAACTTCATTCAGGTTTCCCGCTATGAAAGGGATAACCTGAATGCCGTAACTATTCACCACCGATTGCATGGTCCCGGTTATAGCGCCACAGACTAATGTGTTGACGCCCAGTTCCGCTAATCGAAGCGCTTTCTGGACGGGGAAATCCTCCGGAAGCATCTCCCGCGTCTCGCTTACAATGCGTCCGCACTCTATGTTGAAAACTCGAATCTGACGCGCAGTGTCAAAGACAGGTGCGATTCGGTCGTTCCAACTGGCAAAAGCCGCTTTTGTCATTCGATTCCCAGACGTCCTTTCCACTTCTTATAACGCAAGACACGGGCCAAACCGGCGTTAACGTCCTGATCTAACAATAAAGAACTGAAGCGAATAGATTTGCGCTAAAACCGAGAGAGACGGAAAGTTCTGATACAGTAGCGATAATGCTACCCTATTGCACTCGAATAGATTGCAGAACAGCTACTTTTTTTACCTGGAGAGCCCGTCGGCATTGTTTGGAATGCATTGCGAGGACGCTAATTCAAAAACAGGTTCAAAATCCCGCCTGTGACCATCGTCGCAGCGAGCATAATGCCGGTGGATTTAAGCAGACCGGACAGGCCCAATTCCTTTAGAAGCACCGTAAAAGTGGCGATGCAGGGAAAAAACATGGACAATACAACGCTCCCGACCACGAGTTGTCCCGCCGTAAGATTTAAAGGGGCCAGCATGCCCAGGGCGACGTCTTTGCGTAAAAAACCTATGACCAAAGCAGTAATGGATTCCTTGGGCAAACCGAGCAACGTGGTTACAACCGGCGCCGCGGCGTCCGCAATCGCATTAAAAATTCCAAGCGAATACATGACATTAACGGCCAGAACGGCGCCCAGGACTATCGGGATGGCCTCGACGACGAACCCCCGGACTCTCGTCCAGAGCTTCTGCGCGACCGCACGCAAAGACGGCATTCTGTACGAAGGAATCTCGATAAGCAATTCCGGCGTGAATCCTTTTACGGCGCGCCGCAAAACGAATCCGAGCGACAGCCAAACCAAGAATAGGATCGAATACACAAGCAGAACATACTGGCCGCCCCGCTCCCCGACCAGCCCGAAGATCATGGCTTGCAGCGAAGCGCAGGGGACCGCTATAGAAATCAACGTCGCCACTATGAACCGCTCCCGCTTGCTTTCCAGGACGCGGCTGGCCATGATGCCGGGCACGTTGCAGCCAAGTCCCAGCATCGTGGGTATGATGGCGTATCCGTGAAGGCCGAGGCGATGCATCAATGTGTCTACCATTACGGCGAGCCTCGGCAGATAGCCGGAGTCCTCAAGCAAGCCCAACGCCAGGTAAAAGGACACGATATAAGGCAGAACCATCGCCAGTGGAACGTAGAGCCCGCTGGTCAGAAGGCCGAAAGATTCGATGAAGTTCATCTCGTCGCCGACGGCGCCGCCCACGACAATATCGTGCAGCAGGCCATCGCCCATCCATTGGCCAAGACGCGCCACCAGAGGCGCCCACAGACCATGGAACAACGGATCCATGATGTAGCGGATGATGCTTTCACTGACGAAGCGGACACCGAAAAAGACGCCGGCCAAAACCGCGATCGCGATGAGGCCGCCGGATATCGGGCGGACGCTTGCGTCCGCAAGCCGCTCGCCGAAGGTGTGGTGGTGATGGGAAATATGCTGCACCGATTCGATGATGCCGCCGACAGCCTTCCAACGCTCCTCGCTCGTGCGCGCGGGGTGTCTCGGGCTCCTGGCCTGCGGCAAAGATTCCACCAGCTGCTTCATTCCCTCGCCGGTGACCGCGACGGTGGGAACGACGGGCACGCCTAAAGACTCTCTCAATTTATCGAGATCGATGCGAATCCCCCGATGCTTGGTCTCATCCCAAACGTTCAGAGCGACGATCACCGGGATATCTCTTTCGAGCAGCTGAAGCGTCAGATAAAGATTCCGTTCCAGATTTGTCGCATCGAGAACGTCGATGACCCAATCCCCCTCTCCCAACATCTCCTGGGCGACTCTTTCGGCCTCGCAGGTGGGATCGAGGGTATAGGTCCCCGGCACATCGATAACCTCGGCCTGATCCTCGCCGAGTTTCAGGAACCCCTTCGTATATCCGACCGTGGTTCCCGGATAGTTGGAGGAAATGACATGAACGCCGGTAAGGCGCGAAAAAACAACGCTCTTGCCCACATTCGGATTGCCCATGAGAAGAATCTTCATAAGTAAAAGTCGCATCCCTCCCCATCGGCGGTGCATCGCAAGGCGCCGGAAGCAAAACCGGGAGAGCGCCTCGCCCTGCCGGGACTTCTCTTCACGGCGATCGACTCGCCGATGTTAGACTTGTCTAACATTTTCCCGTAGATTTTTAACTTTGTCAACCGACGCTTCGTGCAAAGGACAGGGGGCTTCCCAGACTTTCATTTCCCCAGGCGGCTGTCTTTCAGAATTATCGAGCCTTCCGGGGCGCCGAGATGGCGTGCGGCAATCCGGCATTTCACCTTGAGAAGAAAGAATATGGCGCGCTTTTCCCCGGACAGCGCCTCCAGGTTGCCCTGGCCTTTGCTTATCACGACATCCGCTGTTTTGAAGATATCGAGGAACTCGCGCGAGCATCTTTTCAGAACGGCGCCGGGAGCGTCGCAGCCGGAGGAAATGATCCGTGCGGTTTTGTCGATCCCGCTTTTCACAGCGTCCTCTATCGTCGCATCATTGATGATCGGGACGTCCCTGACGGCATAAAAAGTGCTTTTACGCATCGTCTCGATGAGGATTCGGTCAAAAACCGTCTCGCCGGCGTTGTCTCCCACGTAGAGCACTGTCCGCGCCGCATCCACGCTACGCTTGAAGGATTCATAGTCCTCGATCGCCGGCGTTTTCATCAAAACATCTTTCATTTCGCCGTCCAGGTCAAAGCGCTGGGTGGCCCCGAAATCGATGACATTGCCGGCAATGGCAATCTTGGCGGCGGTCCTCAGAGGATCGCCGGAAGCGGCGACATCCGATTTCAGCTGATCGTAAAAACCGAGCGCACGCTCGATGCTATGGTCTTTATGAACCCGGAACGGATCCGAAACTTTCGTCGCCTCGCGGACCGCGCCATAGACCAGGCGCGCTATTTCGGGAGGCGGGCTGTCCATCGGGATATCCGGTACAAGTTCGGCGACCATGTCCAACGCCCGCTTGATTTTGTTTTCATCCCCGGTGGCGGCCCTGGCGGCGAATAGCGCCTGCTTAAAAAAACATGGGATGCATTCCAGATAGGTTCTCATTCTTGAAACGCCTGCCTCTCAACCTCTCCATAATCAGCTGCTGGGTTTTTGCGCAGCAATCCTTCGATCCGCCTGCGCGAATTTTGCGAAAAGACTGTAGCACAAATCCACGCCATTTTGGGGAATGGGAGAAAGATGCTCCTTGCGGCCGCAGATCCTCTATTTTACAGCCGAAGCGCCGGGCAAGGCTGATTCGGCCTCCGGCGGATTGTCGCGCCTTCCGGCTGACGCAATTGTTCGCTTGATCCTAAAACAAGGTTGTGCGACGTTAGTGTTCGGATTGATGGTCGCCGGAGGCTGCCGCCTCCTGTAGCGATGAAAGGAAATCTCATGGATCTAAGGATGAGTGGTCAAAAAGTGCTCACCTTCGCCGTCGCGCTCGCCCTCGGTCTGGCCGTTTTGGCGGCCGCAGCCTGCTCAAAATCAGATAAAGGCGCTTCGATGTCTTCCGGAACTGAAAACATACTGCTTGAAAAATGGAGCGGTCCCTATGGCGGGACCCCTCCATTTGACCGGGTAAAAGTCGAACACTTCAAACCCGCTCTTGAAGAGGCGATCGCCCAGGCGCTCGCCGAGGTTGAAAAAATCGCGGCAAGCCGGGAGGCCCCGACTTTCGAAAACACGATCGCGCCGTTGGAGCGCAGCGGGAAAATGCTGGATCGCGCGGCCGCCGTCTTCAGCGTGTGGTCCGGCAACATGTCTTCCGACGCGTTCCGGTCGGTGGAGCGGGAGATGGCGCCCAAGCTTGCCGAGTTCCGCGACAAAGTGATGCAGAACGCCCGATTGTTTGAGCGCATCGAAAAGGTCTACAGCGCCCGGCAAAGCTCAGGGCTTTCATCCGAACAACAGAGGCTGGCTTGGGACTACTACACGGATTTCATCCGCGAGGGTGCGAAGCTCGCTGCCGAGCAGAAAGCGGCAGTGGCCTCGATCAACAAGCGACTCGCCGATCTGTATACCGAGTTCAGAAACAACCTGCTCCATGACGAAGAAAGTTATGCGCTCTACCTGACCCAAGAGCAGCTCGGCGGGCTGCCGGAAAGTCAGGTCAAAGCCATGGCTGAAGCGGCGGCGCAGCGCGGGCAGCAGGGCAAATACGCGGTGCTGAACACCCGATCCTCCATGGAGCCGTTCCTCACTTATTCCACCGAGCGCTTTCTGCGCGAAAAAGTCTGGCGCGCCTATTACAGCCGCGGAGACAACGGCGACCAATACGACAACAACAAGATCATCTCGGAAATCCTGAAGTTGCGCGCCGAACGGACAAAACTCCAGGGCTACCCGTCCTTTGCTCACCGGGCGCTTGAAAAACAGGTGGCGAAAACTCCGGAAGCCGCCATGGAGCTGATGGCGAAAATATGGCCGGCGGCTGTTGCGCGCGTGAAGGAAGAAGTGGCGGACATGCAGGCTATCGTCAGCAAGGAAGGCGGGGCTTTTGCTATCGAACCGTGGGACTACCGCTTTTACGCCGAAAAAGTGCGGAAGGCGAAATACGATATCGATTCCGCCGAAATCAAAGAATATCTGCAGCTCGAGAAGCTGCGCGAAGCCATGATGTGGGCTGCGGGCAGGCTTTACGGATTCGAGTTCCAGCCTGTGTCCGACGCGCCCGTCTATCACGCCGATGTGCGCGTGTGGCAAGTGAAGCGGAACGGCAAACACGTAGGGCTGTGGTATTTCGATCCTTACGCGAGGCAGGGCAAGCGTTCGGGAGCGTGGATGAGCGCCTACAGGAGCCAGCAACGCCTGGACGGAGAAGTGGCCACGATCGTCTCGAACAACTCGAATTTCGTGAAGGGAGCGCCGGGAGATCCGGTGCTTATTTCTTGGGACGACGCCGAAACCATGTTTCACGAATTCGGCCATGCTTTGCACGGGCTGGCTTCCGACGTCACTTACCCTTCGCTGTCGGGGACTTCAGTGGCGCGCGATTACGTGGAACTGCCTTCCCAGATCAACGAGCACTGGTTCTCCACGCCCGAAGTGCTGAACCGGTTTGCGCTCCACCACAAAACCGGCAAGCCCATACCGGCGGAGCTGGTCTCAAAGCTCCAGAAAGCGGCAGCTTTCAATCAGGGTTTTGCGACGACGGAATATCTGGCAAGCGCGCTGGTCGACATGAAGCTGCACACCCTGGCGGATCCCGGGGACCTGGATTCGGACAAGTTCGAACGGGAAACCCTGGCCGCGCTGGGCATGCCGACCGAACTGCCGATGCGGCACCGCATGCCGCAGTTTTCTCACATCTTCTCCAGCGAAGGCTACGCTGCAGGATACTACGCATACCTGTGGGCGGACGCGCTGACCGCGGACGCGTGGGAAGCATTCCTGCAGGGCAAAGGGCCGTGGGATGCAAAAGTCGCCAGGAGCTTTTACGACAACGTGCTCAGCAAAGGGAACACAATCGATCCGGCCACAGCCTTCCGGATGTTCCGCGGGCGCGACGTGAACACCGACGCCTTGATGCGGGATCGCGGATTCCCGGTCAACGGCGGGAAAGCATCGATGTAGAGATTTTCAATAAGCGTACATCCGTTTGAATAGGAGAAAATTTATGGCCAGAATGAAATCGACGCCGCAGAGATTAACAAGAAGGAATTTTGTTGCAGGCGCCGCGGCTGCCGCGGTGGCTGGGTCGACGAGCCTCGCAAACATCGCTCAATCCGGCGAAAAATCGACCGGCCCCGCGGAAGAATTCAACGCCTACGGCGCCGATCTCTTGAACATGCTGGTGCTGAGAACCTATCCGATCGCGATTAAAATGCTGAAGAACGAAAGCGAAATCCCGAAAGGAGCCGTCAGGCCGAAAAAAGACCTCAAAACCCATTATTCCGCCTGCCAGGCCTTCGGCATCGTTCGCCGTCGAGGGACGGCGCTGGCGATGTTTATCGAAGACCACTGGTGCTTCGAACCGATCATCGCCTACGGGCTGGTGGAACCTCCCAAGGATTTTTTAGATGGATCCGGAAGCGCTTTCTTCGTTGAAAACAAGGAAGCCGCCAGACAACGCAGCCAGGACATAGCGCTTCTGCCTCAAGGCAAATATCCCGGAATGGCGCTGGCGCCGCTCCACAAAGCAAACTTTTCGCCGGACCTGACGATGATTTACTGCAATGCATCGCAGCTGAGGCACATGCTGTTCGCCCTGATGCTGAAAAACGGCCGCCGGGTCACCTCGACCCTCGATCCGATATGGTCCTGCGTGCACTCCATCGTGCCGTCTCTTTTGAATGGAGAATGCGAAGTGACGGTGCCCGACCCGGGAGATTTCGAAAGAGCGGGCGTCGGGGACGATGAAATGATTCTCACCGTTCCGGCCGGCCGGATGAAAGAGCTTATGGATGGAGTGTATCGATACGAAAAAATGGGGATGGGGTATCGCAGTTTCGGCCGCGAACTGAAGGGCGATTTCGATCAACCGCCCTTCTACCGTCAGTATTTTAAGCAATGGGGCCTGGATGAGCCGAAATAAAGCCAATCCGCCCTCGCTTCTCCGGATTCGATAAATTGCCTGGCCGGATCAGGTTTGGAATCCGGTGCGTTCGGACATATTCGACGTCATCGGCCTGTCTCCGGCGTTTGAGCTGCTTTCTTCAGGGACTGGATCAGTCCGGGAAGAGAAAGGCCGGAAACCGCGGTAGACGGAAGCCCCAGGGCCAGGTTGAAGAGCTTTTTGAGCAGATGCTCGCAGACTGCGAGGGAGGCGGCCTGAGGGTACGGCATTCCACCCAGCGTCAGGACGGCGGCCATCAACCCTTCATAAACGCCCAGCCCTCCCGGCGTCAAAGGCAGGGCTTTTCCCAGATTGGCGACAAGAAGGGCGAAAAACAGAAGCAGGGGAGAAAGAGAAAACCCCAAAGCTATCGCTACGAACCAGGCGGTCAATCCTTCCAAACACCATAATAGAATGGTATCGAGACAAATTTTTGAAACCAGACGTCCGCTTTGGAGCAGTTCATGGAATCCCCCGGCGGCTTCAGTGATTCTTAGCGCCGTATAACGCAAAGGCTTCGCCTTCAACCGGGCGGCGCGCTTTTCCAACCCAAGCAAAACCCTTCTCCTTCTATCCAGCAGCATCAGGAGCGCACCGGCGCCGACCGCCAGAAGCGGGACCGTGAGAGACGCCAGGATCCATGAAGGCGATGATGCGCCCAGGCTCACGGGAAGCAAGAAGGCTGCCGATGCGGCCGCCACGGCGGCGTCCAGAATGCGAAGCTGCAGAACCAGGGCCGCCGCCAGCCCGGTGGGCATGGCTTCCGCCCTCAGATAGCCGATGAGCGCCACGTCCCCCAGATGAGCGGGCAAAACCGTGTTGAGAGCAAAACAGGATACGGAATAGCGGAAAAGAGCGGGCCAGCGAAGATCCAAACCGTAGAACCGGGTGAGCGAGCCGATCCGCACGGTGCGCACGCACCAGGCGATGGCATATACGGCCACAGCCGCAAGCATCGGCAGCAAACGCGCATGCGACAGATATCCAAAAAAATTGGAGAATCCGGAAATCCAGACAATGCCGACCAGGAGTCCCAGGCCGGCTGCTGCGCCGGCTGTATAAGCAGGCCAGGATATAGGATTCTTTTTCGACATTATGCCCTGGGATTCAATTCGGGATCGCTATCGACAAGCTTCCCTGTTTGCACAAACTGCGAACAGAAGGAGCGGGCGTCGCTCAGATGATCGTGGATATGCGAATAGAGGAATTTGCCGTTGCGGCCGGCGAGGCGCAGGTTCTCAAAGCGATTAAGATAGGATCTCAGAGTTTTGACCGCGGGGGCGGCGGCGGTTTCGAGCCTGGGGTATGCAAAAGGAACCGTGCGGGTTTCAATCCCTTCAATTTCCCGCTCAGACAGGCGGAAAAAACGGCTCAATTCGGCGACGACGCCGTTTATCAGATCCTTCGGAATCGATGAGGCGACGACGCCGTTGTGCTCGCAGGCGATCTCGGCCACGAGAGATGTTTTCCCGGCCGGCGCAAGGCTGCTGTTTCTGTTTCTGGGCTCGAAGACGCGGGTAAAAGGGAATTTCTCCGAGGGAAAATATAGAGACGCGTTGGGCGTGACGGCCGCCTTGTTCAAAAACAGGGCGATTAAAATCAGGTCCCGGTATTGCAGTTGCAAAGCAGCGGAGACGATCGCATCCGGCGGGGAAGGGTCAAGCTTCAGAACGAGCTGGGAAAGCGGGATGGTGCTGAGGACGTTCTCGACGGGGACCCGGCCGGCGCCAATTATGTCCACGGATGCAATGCGGGCCCCGTTGTGCTGCAGAGACGCGATTTCCGCTCCCCGTCGGATATTGCACTCTCCGGATGCGGCCGCAAGGCAATCGGCCACGAGACCGATGCCTCCTTCCTGAGGATAATAAAAAGCGCCGTCGAGATGTTCGGTTTTCGCCCTTTTCCCGAGAAAACCTTCCTTTAGAAAGCTTACGACGTCGAGGCCTTTCATGCGTTTGCCCGAAATTTCCGGGCTCAGTTCCGACGCCGGCTTGCCCCAAAGCTTCCGCGAATAGTTCAGGAGAAACGCCTCGGCAATGTACCGTCCGTATGTGCGGCAAGCCATGTCCGCAAAACTGACGGCCGGACTCTTTTGGATTCTCACCCGGCTGCGGGCAAGCGACAAGCCCGCCCGAACAGTCCTGGCGGGACCCAGTTTCACCAGCAGGTCCAGCGGCGAAAGAGGAAAATCAATAAAGCGGCCGCGGAAGGCGATCTGGCTGGGCGCGTGGATTCTCTTCAACCCGCCCTTCATCAACTCATCGAGATCCAAAGTAACCGGGCGGTTTTTATCATGGAAACGATGGGCGCCGGAATCATAGCGAAACGGTCCGGAGCGGAAGGTTTTGGATGCACCTCCCAACTCCCTCTGCGCCTCGTAAATAACGAATGGGATCCGTTGGCGGCTGAAGTAAAAACCGTAGGCCAGCCCGGCGGTGCCTCCACCGAGAATGGACCATTCCCTCGTCATATACACACGCCTCCGCGAAAGACAGGATAGGGATGAATATGCAAATTTGGAAATTATTTCAAGTTTGTCGATGGAGTCTGATCCCGACCCGGCCGCTCGCCGGTTTTTCCCCCTTGAATTGCGCCGGAGGGCATGCAAATAAATCCAAACAGCAAAAAATTCCTTCCCTGCAGAAACCCTGCGCTTCCCCACCGGGAAATCCTCAAGGCTCCTTTTGAAATCAAGGCGCGAATTCTACTACAGGTCGGAGAAAGCGGGGAATTTAATTAAAATGTCTTTCCCGATCCGAAACTCCCTGCAGAGCGCCCGGAATCCCTGCAGGGACGATGGATCTCCCGCCCCACGTCGGCATGCGAATCGCTTGACATGTTGAAATGTTCGACGGGATTCATCCGGAAAACGGGAAATAAGATCAGGAAGCAACGAGCCAAACGGTTTAGCCGGCGAGCCTTCACTCAGAAACCTTCAGGGAAACCGGCTGAAATAGGAAATATTGGAATTTAGCCTCGAAAAATCCCCCTTCAGTAGTACAATTCTCTTCATATTCAGCGCCAATCATATTTTCGCGAGGCGATCTATGGCAGATATTGCAGGCAGCAATGGGCAGAGAAAAGAATTCAAGGCTGTCGGCCAGGCCAACGTGCCCGGCAGGCTTTCGTACACCATAGCCACCGGCAGAGCCAAATTCGGCAGCGATTATGTCCTGCCTAACATGCTTTACGCAAAATTCCTCAGGAGCCCCCATGGCCGCACGAAGATCAAAAGCATGGACGTCAGCGAAGCGAAGGCTCTGAAGGGAGTCGTGGACATCGTCACCTACGACGACCCGGAGGTTCAAAACATAAAAGGAACGCGGGAACCGCTGATCCCCGACGAATCCGACACCGAAAACGAAGAAATCGGCGCAGTCGTTGTCGCCGAAACGCTTGAGATATGCGACGAGGCGCTGAAACGGATCAAAGTGGACTGGGAAGCAATCCCCACGGTGGTCGATCCCCGCGACAGTCTGAAACCCGGCGCCGTCTTTGTTCGATTCGACCCCAAAGAGGCGGCCTCAAAGCCTTTCATGTCGGGAGATGTTGAAGCCGGATTCAAGGACGCGGATGAGGTTGTGGAATTCGACTGGGCTCAGTCGCTGATGGCTTCTCATCCGCCCAATCCGAACGGAAGCGTCTCATGGTGGGACCTGGCGCCGCTCGGAACTCCGGAACCGGCCCTTTATATTGAAGGCATATGCCCTACCTGGGGTTCCTTTGAGCTGCGTCCCATGTATAACGTCACATTCGACAGGCTCTATCGAGGCACAATGTTCCAGGGCGGGAAATACTGCGACTGGATGCTCCGCCGCGCTGCTCTCGTTACGCCACTGCTGGCGAAGAGAACCGGGAGGCCGGTCCGGTGCATGAATATACGGCAGGATGACTTTTACACTTCGAATCCACAGCGGTATTCGCATGTCAGGATCGGATTCAAAAAAGACGGGATCCTTACCGCGATCCAGGAAAGCACGATTTCGGATGCAGGCGCTCCGGGCAAAAATGCCCGCCCTCTGATGGGGGGATCCTTTGAAGCCATGTTCAGTCCATTCAACACCACCCGCTGCGTCAACCTGAAGAGCGAGTCTGCCGGCGTCTATACCAGTTCCGGCAAAGCGACGGGCAGCCAGACCTCGCCGTTCAACTGGGACGCCATGACCATCGCAGAGCAGATCATTGCGGAGAAGCTGGGCATGGACCCAACGGACGTTGCGCTTAAAAATGTCCACGGGCCCTCCTCCCAGACGGATCCCGGCGTTCCTCCGGGTTTGGTGGAATGCATCGAGAAGGGCAAAAAGGCCATGAATTGGAAATGGCATCCCGCCGGGACAAAAAAGCTTCCGGACGGCAGGCTGCATGGCTTCAGCTTCCGCTACGCCCAGTCGCCCCGTCACGCCCAACAACCCTACACCGCAACGGTGACAATTCAGGCGGACAACAAAGTTTACGTGCCGCTCAAAGGTCCCTGGTGCGGCATTTACGCTGCGGACGCCTGCGCACTGGTTGTAGCCGAGGAGATGGGCGCAAGAGTCGAGGACGTGATACTCCTTTATGACGACAAAGCGATCTTCACTCCGGTGGGAGGGGGGAGCGACGGGACCACCGCATCCGCCTGGGTCATGAAGGAAGCGGCTGTAGCCTGCAAAAAAGCTCTTCTGGAGCTGGCCGCATCCCAAACTTCAAAGTGGGGGGCGGGCGCCCGTTCCGCCTTTGGCGCCGGGGCGCCTGCAGCGGGAGGGCCGACAGTCAAACCTGAAGATCTAGATACCAAAGATACGATGGTCTATCTGAAAAAGGACCCCAGCAAAGCTTATCCGTTCGGACAATTTATCGGAGACGAAGGATTCGGCGATCATGACCTCGACATCACCGCAACATTCTTTGGCAGGCCCCCGGAAACCACGTGGCACAAGGGAGGCAAGGTTCTCGATGTCATGAATGCCAGCTTCTGCGAGGTGGCCGTAGACCCGGATACCGGCGGGGTGGAAGTGACCAAATTCGTGGTCGTCTGCGACCCGGGCAAGGTGCTCCGAATGACGTCGTTTGAGGGCCAGCTGCACCAGGCGATGTTCTTCAGCCAGGGAGGAGGGCTGTCGGAGGAGTGGATTTACGACAAAGCCACAGGCGTCAAACTCAGCACGAATATGCTGGAGTACAAAAAGCCCACGATCCTGGATTTTGGGCCGATTGAAACCTACGCCGTCGAAACCCGGTCGGGGAACGCCTGCTACGGCGCGTCAGGCATCAGCCACTGCATGGCCGCCCCGCTGCTTCCCGTTTGCGCCGTGGCCAATGCCATAGGAAAGTGGATATTCCCGCCCGTCACGCCGGACAAGGTGCTGCAGGCGTTGGGCAAGATTTAGAATCAGGCTTCACCATGCAAAACAACAAGGATCAGATAAGAAAGGACGAAGATTATGGCGAGCAAGGAACTGTTGGAGCTTTTGAACAAAGGGATCGCTAGGGAGATTCAGGTGTCGGTCCAATACATGTGGCAGCACGTCCAATGGACAGGCATCCCCCATTACACCATAAAGGACGAGTTGAAGAAGATCGCGATCGATGAGATGAAACATGCGGAGGAAATCGCCGAAAGACTGTTTTACCTGGGCGGCGTCCCTACAACCAAGCCCGAGCCCATCTTTGTCGGCAAATCGTTGAAAGAAATGCTGACGACGGACAAAAAAGACGAGGAAAGCGCCATCAAACTCTATAAAGACACCATCATAAAAGCCAAGTCTGAGGGCGATGTCACGACGGCCAGGATTTTCAAAAAGATCCTGCAAGAAGAAGAGGAGCATCACGATTTCTTCCAGGGATTGCTCGAAGGGATGAAATAGACCGCATTTCGGCGCGACCGTAAAGCTCCGCCGAAAGACGGGAGTTTCCGGTCAAGGAGACCTTCATGGATAAATATGAATGCACCGCATGCGGCTATATTTACGATCCCGCGGAAGGCGATCCGGACAACGGGGCGCCTCCCGGAACTTTGTTCGAACAGCTTCCGGACGATTGGGTCTGCCCGCTGTGCCTGGTCGGCAAAGACCAGTTCGAAAAAGTAGATTAGAATCCCGCAACGCTCTTAGCGCTTTCTATCCAATCGTCGATCATTGAAGGCCGGCGAATTCGCCGGCCTTCAATTTTTCGGTCCGCGCATCGACCTCGCCTGATTTGCCGCCGAGCATTGGAATCTTTCCGCTGCATTCCCCCGTTTTCTCTTGCGGCGGGGGACGGAATGTCCTATATGTCAATGCAAATGCCTATTGAACCGTGTGAACGCCGATTGTGGAGGGAATCATGAAAAAAGCAATTCTGACCGGAAGCTTTTTGCTTGTGACGGCCGCCCTGATCACTGCCGGGAAAGAGCCTTCGGCGACAGGACAGTCCTATGAAGAGCCGCTGATCGCCGTCTTGAATCCCGCGATCTCGACGAAGATGGCGGAGAGGGTTCCGCTTGGCCCGCGCCCCGGCGATCTGCAAGGCAAGACAATCTACCTGGTCGACATGCAATGGGGCGGTCCCGAAGCCGCATACAGCGTGTACGAAGAAATGCAGAGCTGGTTTTCGCGCAACATGCCGTCGGTCAAAACCGTGATCCGGCGGATGAGCAGCGGCCCGTTTGGAGACGATCCGGCGCTCCGAAAAGAGATCATCGAAAAAAAGGCCGGCGGCGTCGTCATCGGGATTGCCGGCTGACACGGCTGCGTCTCGGCCGTGAGCCGATTTGCCAGGAACCTGGAACTCGCCCAAATACCTGCGATAGGCGCTTCCGGCGTCAACGTGGTGAAATTCAAGGACTATGACCTCCAATACTCCAACGGCATGCCCATCCGGTATGTCGCGTTTCCCTTCCCCGTCGCCGGCCAGCCGAAATCCGTCCATAAAAGCTACGTTGAAGGCAAGGATCTGCTGAGCGGCAAGCCGATGATGCAGGCGGTCATCGATGCGCTGACCCAGCCTCTCACCGGAGAGGAAAAGAAAAGCGGAATGCCCGCCGCAGCGGCGCCGGAGCCCAGATTGCTGAAACCGGATACCGAAGCCAACCTGCAGCGTCTTTTCAAAGACAGAGAGTGGACCGACTTCAATCCGATCCTGCTTCCTACCGAGAAGAGGGTTGCGGCGATGCTCAAGGGCACCAGCCGCAAACCCAACGAGGTTGTAAGCCGGATGGGCTCCCGGGAAATGACTGTCGAAAAAGCCGCCGTTATAGCCGTAATGGCCGGCGCCAGACCGGAATATTTCCCGGTCATCCTGGCGGTCGCCACCGGGGCGCCCTCCTTCGGCAATTCGACAAGCTCGGCCGCAAACATGATCGTTGTGAACGGGCCGATCCGAAACCAAATAGGCATGAATTCGGGGACCGACGCGATGGGCCCCTTTAGCGAAGCCAACTCGGTCATAGGCCGGTCCTTCACCCTGGCGGGCAAGATCATGGGGGATCTTCGCCTCGACGCCGGCGCTTATTCGACGCTCGGAAGCTCTCTTCAATACAACAACGTGTGTTTCGCGGAAAACGAGGAGAATCTGCCCCGGGGATGGGAGCCTCTCAGCGTCGAGATGGGATACAAGCGCACGGACAACGTCGTCAGCATCGGCGTCGGATGGAGCTACATATCGAGCGTGGGCGAAGCGCAGATAAGCCACCCGCCCCATTGGCTGTTCCGGGACTATATGCGATCCCTCGCCGGCGGGGCCGCTACCATCGTGATGGATCCGACCGTCGCCGGTTTGCTGAACGAAACACACGGGTTTAAGACCAAAGCGGAACTTGGACAATGGCTTTCTCAAAACGTGGAAGTAGCGGCCGGCACCTACTGGGGGAACGGCGTCAACACAACCGCGACGACGCCGATGGCTCTTCAGGGGCTTGAGCCCTACGCGACATGGAGAAAGGCGCCGCCCGACACGCTGATCAAGCCCTTTACCAATCCCAAGGCCATTCACCTTGTCGTCGCCGGCGGCAAAATTCAGACCACCTGGTTTGTCACCGATTTCAGGTTCGGCAGGGGAATTTTGATCGACGATTGGAAATAAGTTCTCGTATTTAGTGAACAGGGGAATGCCAGATGCACGTTCTCCGCGGGCCTTCCACCGCGGCTTCGGGCGGAACTTCCGTGATCCGGGATCAGATGTAGGCCGCGGCTCTGAAGGCCGACATGACGGCGGCCGCGATATTTCCGGCCTGCACAGCGTCGCCGACGATAAAAACTTCGGTTTCAGCAGCGCTGCGACGCAAAGAGTCGGCGACTTCGCGTCTGGCAGCCACGCCGATCGCCAAAAGCACGGTATTGGCCGGGAATTCAATCCTTTCCGACGTTTTAACGTTGCGGCAAACGACGCTTTTTTCGGTCACCTCCTCAAGCCTGCAGTTGAGATGGATGGGAATGCTGAGCTCATGGATCAATCCCATAAATTCCATATAAGCGGCGCCGGAGGAAACCTGGAGGTTCGACAAATCCGCAGCCATTTCGACAACCGTCACATTCCTGCCCGCGCGCTTGAGAGCAATGGCGCATTCGATTCCCACAGCCCCGGCCCCAACCACAACCGTCCTGGCGCCGATCTTGATTTTGCCGGTGTCGGCATCCGGCGCCCAGTGGACGTGCGGCTTGTCGACGCCAGGGACCGGCGGGATGACGGGCTGGGAGCCGACGGCGATCACAAGCGCATCGTAGCCTTCGGCGTCCAGCATTTCCTTGGTCGCTTCGGTGTTGAGAAGGATGCGCGCAGGCGCTTTGTTCGCCTGACGCACCAGGTAGTTCAGGTAGTCCCTCATGTCCTGCTTGAACGGGAGAGCGGACCCCGGAACCACATGCCCGCCCAAGCGATCGCTCATCTCGTAGAGCGTCACGTCATGGCCGCGATCGCATAGAGTCTGCATTGCCTGAATGCCGGCGGGACCTCCGCCGACAACGGCGACTTTTTTTCTCACATCGGCCTTCCGGACCCGGGCCTCCGGGAACTCGGTCTCGTTGCCCAGAAATGGATTGACGGCGCAGTTGATGACCGCAGGGATCATAAGACGAAAGCCGCAATATTGGCATCGAATGCAGGGACGGCGATCCTCCTCTCTGCCCAAGGCGTATTTGCGCGGCATTTCCGGATCGGCGAGCAATGGACGGCACATTGCGACGAAATCCGCTTTGCCCGCGGCGATGATTTCCTCAGCGCTTTGGATGTCCATGATCGATCCGACGGCGCACACCGCAAGATTCGGGAACGCCTTCTTGATGTCGGCGGCATAATGAACGTTGAACATCCGGTCCATCAGATAGTTCTGCCACCAGTTGCGCATGTATTGGAATTCGCCGTGGAGGCCGGCGGAAACGTGCAGGATGTCGACTTTTTTCTGAATCAGCTCGATGAATTGCAGAGTTTCCTCGAAATGCATGCCTTCCGGATGGATTTCATCCGCCGAGATGCGGTATTCGATGACAAAATCCTCGCCGCACAATTCACGGACCCTGTCGAGCGTTTCGAGGGCGAAACGCGCCCGGTTTTCGAGAGAGCCGCCGTATTCGTCCTTGCGCTTGTTGTAAAGGGCGCTTGCAAACTGGGAGATCAGGTTCCCATGACCCCCGTGGATCATGCAAATTTTAAAGCCGGCCCTTCTGCAGCGGTGCGCGGCGACCGCATACTTTTCAACCGTTTCTTTTATCTTTGCCTGATCCATCTCCACTGTGGGGACGGGCTTCCGGCCGCGGGCCTGCGCGCGCCAAATTTCGCTCGACGCGATGAAAGAAGAGGAGCTATAAGCAGGCTTGCCGGTTTTATCGAAGTCGGAATCCTTCCCGTTGTGGTTGATCTCGAGAGACGCCAGCGCTCCATAGCCCTGGCACATTTCGACGAAGCGGGTCAGCGGAAGAATGCAGGCGTCGCTGCCAAGATCCAGCTGGCGCTCCTCATCGCACGCCTCTTTGATATCCACAACCGAATTGCCGACGTGGATGACCGCCGCTCCGCCTCGGGCGATCGTCCGGAAAAAATCGACAAACTCGGTCGTGACTCTTCCCTCGCGGTCCGCCAGATTGGGGGACGGCGGCGCCAGCTCCAGCCGGTTCTTGAAGTCCACGCCTCTGATCCTTATCGGCCGGAATACATGCTCATATCGGGATCCCATTTCGAGCCTCCTTTCACCATGCTTTAATCCCAATCCGGCGTTCGCAGGGAAAGCCGGGTTCGCAGAACGTGCAGCCGTCGCTATTCAAACAGAGTCGCTTGTCTTCATATCCGGCTGCAGCGTTGTCCTGCTTTGCGCAAGCCATCCTATCATGGCCAAACTTCGTGACGGCGCACGCTGCTTTGGCATAATGCAGACAACCGGCATTTCTGTCGAAATATTCCTGCATGACAGGCTCCCGATCCGCGCCTCAGGTTTATAATAAGAATGCCATTATATATGGGGTCGGCCGTCAACCTATAGCCGAATGCGCCGATCGCCGCCTTTATCAATTCCATTGAAGAAAGCCAAATGAGCAATCGATTCGGAAAACGGCCGGCATGCGGCATGGCCCGCTCAATTTTAAGGCGTTCAAAAAACCTGTGCTGTTTATCGCTATGGCCTTCGCCGGTGAATATGCGAGGGGAGGGAATGCGCCGGATTAAAAAGCTTCACTACGAAAATCTGATAGAATGAAACAGGGAGGTTTTAGAAAGGCGGCCAATGGAAATAGATTACGAAGAACTCAACCGACATTATGCTTCCTTATCGGACGAAGAGCTGTTCTCCCTGAATCGAAAGGATCTTGTCGAAACAGCGCAAATCATCTACGATCGGGAGATTAAACTTCGAAAGCTGGAGAATAAAGCGTCCGGCGCGGGACGGGTCCAATATGGCGATGAGCGATTCAGCGCCGCCGATGAATCGATGGATGATGAAAGTTCCGATCCCAATTGGCTTCAAGATGCGGTCTGCGTTTGTTCTTTTGCTGTGAATAGCGGCAGTTACGCAGCGGAGAAGGCAGCGCAAGCGCAGGCTGCACTTCAGGCAGAAGGAATTCCAAGCCGGCTTAAGGCAACGCAGGAGTCCAGGGAAGAATCCGCTGCTTCCTCCTATGAAGTATTGAATGTCATGGCGCCCGGCGAGCTTGCCTTGCACGCTGCCAGCATTCTGGATCGAGACTTATTTAACGAGGAATACGAAGCCGAGTGGCGAACTCATCTGAATGTGTTGTCCGACAAGGATCTGTTGGCGCTGGATCCGGAGATATTTTGCGCCGGATTGTTGGACAGGGTGGCGCGAATAAAAAAGGCTTATGCGGAAGAGATGGCGAAAAGAAAGCTGCGGTTTCGCAATGCCGGGCTGTAATTATTCTCGCTTGAAATCCTTCCATAGCGTGGAAGGGGGAACGGTTGTCGCCTGAGTGCATTTCGCAGGCAGCCTGCCGGATTTTCATACGTTCCGGATGAGAGATGGCAAAGCGGAATCATCGACGCCGGCTTGCCCGCCTGGCTGAGTCCGATTGACATCGGTCGCGTTTGATTCCAGGTTTCTGTTATCAGTCAACGACGCCCCGTCGCAAGAGCCGATTCGCATGACTTTAGATGAATTCGAAGAATCCATTGAAAGAGCTTTGAACAAAGTCCCCAAAAAGTTCCGGGAGATACTGGAAAGAGAGGGCATCCAGATCCTGGCCAGGGAGAAACCGCCGCGGGCGGTTCAAGACCGGTTCAAAGGCAGCCTGGTGTTCGGACTTTTTGCAGGCGTTCCGTTCAATAAGCGGTCCATGTTCAATATCGATATGGAACCGACCCGCATTGATCTCTACCAAAAGAGCTTCGAACAGGCTTTCGACAATCCGGCCGAAATGGAAGAGCAGATTGTCAAAACGGTAATTCACGAAATCGGCCATTACTTCGGCTTTTCGGAAAAGGAACTCCGGCGCCGCAATCTTTAGCCCGGCGCCTTTCGACACGCGCCCATTGCCGCCGGCCCTGCCGGCAATGTCCGATGAAATTTCGTTTGCATTGAGGCGTGGAAGTTGATTGAATCGCCTGAACCTGAATCGGAGGCGAGGATTGAACTGGCGAATCGGAATTTTCAACTTCAAAAAAGAAGAAGCCTTGTTCTCCCTGTTGATGGCCGGGTATTTCTTTCTGGTCATCAGCAGTTTCTGGGTTTTGAAGCCGCTTAAAAAGGCCGCATTTATCGCCTATTACAAGGAAAACGGCGCCTTCAACCTGCTCGGCTGGCTCATGCGCGGCTCCCAGGCCGAACTTCTCGCAAAAATACTGAACATGCTGGCGGCAGCGGCCGCCGTGGCGGTGTTTACATATCTCAGCCGCAAATTTCTGCGCCAGCGGTTGACCTATATTTTCGCGATCTTTTCCATCGCATGCCTTTTCCTCTATTCCCATTTGCTGGCCGATCCCGGAGAAGGGACCGTTTGGACATTTTACCTGTTCGGCGACCTTTTCAATACGTTGATGGTCTCCACATTTTTTGCATTCCTGAACGACAGCGTAACGAAAGATCAGGCCAAGCGTCTCTACGGGCTTGTCGGTTTCGGCGGCGTCGCCGGAGGAGCGTTCGGGTCCATCACTCTCAAAACCCTGATAGCGCGCATTTCAAACGGATCCTGGATGCTGATCCTGTCCGCCGTCATGATCGTCGTAATCGTTCTGGCTTACGCCGCCTCGCGCAAGATTCCGGAGATCGGCGCCGGTGCGGCGCATTCCATGGCGCCGGCCAAGCCGGCCGAAACCGTTGAAAAGTCCAACGCCGCCATGGAGGGAGCGAGACTGGTCTTTCGTTCGCGCTATCTTCTGGCGATTGTGGCGATCGTGGGCTTTTACGAAATGGTTTCGACCCTTATGGACTTTCAGTTTACCGCCACCGTCGAAAACCTTCTGGCCAGCGAGGCCATCGGAGAGCATTTCTCGCGGGTTTTCGCGATGACGAATGTCTGCGCCATGATCGTTCAACTGCTTTTCACAAGCTTGGTCATGACGAGGTTTGGAGTCGGCATCGCCCTTCTGGTTCTCCCGATCGCGGCATTCGGAGGCTCCGCGGTTTTCTGTCTGTTCCCCGCCCTGTGGACCGGCAGTTTTCTGAATACCGCAGACAATGCTTTCAGCTATTCGATCAATCAGTCAGCCAAAGAAGCCCTCTACGTTCCGACAAGCCGTGAAGAAAAGTATAAAGCCAAAGCGTTCATCGACATGTTCGTCCAGCGTTTCGCAAAAGCAGTCGCCGTCGGAATCAGTCTTTTGCTGACGGCCGTCTTCACAAGTTTTTCGACCATTCGCTGGCTGTCGCTGGTCACAGCCGCCATCCTGATTGTCTGGATTCTCGCGGCGCGCTACGCCGGCAGGAAATTTGACGAGTTTGACCATGGCCGGACGAAAGCCGCCTGACATAAGGGCCCGTAAATGAATAAAGGTTGCATTTTGGCGCGAGCGTTGGGCGGGCTGCGGCCCGCAGGCCCGCTGGCGTTGTTGCCCGATCCTTACATCCAACCCGGCATGCTCGTCGCTCGCGCCTAGCCGGCGGGCCTCTGGGGCCAGCAGCAAAATGCAGCCTTTATTCATTTACAGGCACTAAAGCGCCGGCTGCGGAAAAAATCCATCGGAACCGTCTATTTCAGGCTCTTCGCATATTTTGCAGCAGCTTCGAACTGCGCCTCGCCCAGCTTGACCATCGGCGCCGCATGAACTGTTTTTCCGCCTTCGCCTTTGGCGATACGCCTCGGCCCCGGGGTTCACAAGATCATGGACGGGAAAGAGTATTGGTTTGAAGGGCCAGGCAGACCTTCGGGTTGGAAAGAACATCGGTGGCAAAAACAAAAACGCCACGGATATGCGCGGAAGAAGAATCCACGCCATCCGTGGCGTTTCGCTCTTGGATGATTACTATGCTTGAGGCGCCGCGGAATCCTCCGGGCCGATCACGTTCACATTCATCCGGAGCATTTCCTCGCGAATGGCGCTTGCGTAGGTCCCGGCGACCATCACGTAATGGCAGTTGGAAATGTTCTGAAGGAAGCGATCGACATCCTTGATCTTCACTTCCACGTGATTGGAGCAGTACATGCGCATCTTGGTCGCGGGATTGTCAAAGGAGCGCCGATCCGTATCCTTGACCCTGGATATAGTCCGTCCGGGCCACAGCACAAAACTCTTCAAGTCTTTGGTAAACCCGCCCATCGACACTTCCAATCCGGCGGGGAATTCCACCTCCGGAGTGGCGCCTCGCCCCATTCCATGATAGTCCCGGATGTTGAACGGCAGCGCCGGCGCTCCGGCGCCCATCACTTTGGTCGGGGCCACGCAATGGCGAAGGACGGTGGTGGATTTTGCACTGTTGACGCCGGACACATTGCAGAAATAGGAAGGCTTCCGGCTGATCCCCTCCAACAACATGGAGGACAACGAGGCGACCACATCCGCTTCGCACGGCGCCGCGATCCCTTCGTCTCTCAACCGGGTGTACGCAAGACAGGGATACGGCAGCAGGGGATTGGCGCTGAAAGAAAAGCTCAGGCAATCGATGGAAATGCAGGACAATTGCTCCTTTTCGACGATGGATCGCAGCAGCAGATACAGACGGCTCGTGTCCAGGATCGCCTGGTCGGAAGCATCCACGACTTTTACCGCTTCTCTTTTCCAGCGTTCCATTTCTTTCCTGGCAGCGGCTTCGTCGACGGCGGCAAGAAGCGGCTTCAATTCCTCCAGCGGCCGGTACTGCAGCCGGACGCCCGTATGCTGATAGACGGCCTCCGCATTAAGATTGTGCGCCGGGATGCTGCTCGAGTCGAACGGCCTGCCGTAGATAACGGCCTTTTTCCCTTCAAGGATTCTGGGAGTTGCGGCAATCTTCAACAACTCAATGGCGTGCGATTCCGAATTGGCGAGCATGGCGTGAATGCCTTTTAAACGGAATGCTGCGGCGATATCCGCTTCCAGCATGATCAGGTCCGCATTCACAGGGATAAGGATCACGGGAATATTTATTGCGCCCATTGCGTCCGGAATGCTTCCGGTGGATATTGTGACACGCGGCATGCACATCAAAAGAATGTCCGCATCCTTTTCCTTGACCAGCTTGACGAATTCCTGCGGCTTTTGATAATCGGCCTGGACCGGGATTGCCGAAAAATCGAATTCCTTGACCGACCGGATCGATTCCAAAAGCTTTTCAAAGGATTTCGGATTATCGCTCAAGAAAACTACATTTCTTTTTCTTCCCGCAGAGATCGTTTTGGGCGCGCTATGGGCCGCCTGTCCGAGAAGGCTTGCCCCCGGAACAGCGGCAGCCACGCCAGCCAATGCGCTTGCCTTGATAAAATTTCGTCTTTCCATCCAACTCCCCCTTTTGTGACATCCTTATTGAAAGCGGATTCCATTTCAATGACCCCACGCGGATCGCCTTCAATCTATCGGAATTATAATAGACCTCGGCCGAAAAATCTAAAAATAGGGACTGGCCTGCGGAATTGACGACGCGAGAGCTCCCTTTGAGGCGCCGCAGCCGAAGAATGTGATTGCTATTTTATCAGGGTCAACAGTTCGGGCATCGAGAAGATGGTCTCTCCATCGCCGGGATTTTTGTCTGCGCCTCGGGGATGGCACAAATGCACCGCGCGCATTCCGACGCCTTTGGCGCCGGCGACATCCGACGCCAGGGTGTCGCCTACATGAAGCCCTTCATGCGGCTGGACGCCAAGTCCGGCCAGGGTCTGCTCGAAAAGTTCAGGACGGGGCTTCCGCAAACACATCTCATCCGAATAGGTCTGCAGCTGGAGGCAGGTTCCCATGCCCAGGCGTTGCAGAATAATCCGAAGCACCTTGCCCGGCGTTCGGCCGGTATTGCAAATAACTGCGGTCCGGACGCCCCGGGCCCGCAGCTCCGCCAGAACTTCGGGCGCCCCATCGAGAGGCGCGGGCAGGTCCGACAGTATCGGAAGCGTATATGCGTCGACAAGGCGGGCCATCAGCGCTTCCGGACGAGGCGGCGCCAATACCTGCAACATGTCGAGCATAAGATCGACTTGCTCCGGCGCCCCGATATCCCTGAGCGTCGCCCACAACTCCGTTAACCGGCGCCCCACGGCGTCATACGCGCGGTCGATAGCTTCCGGCTCGACGGCCATGCGCTCTTCACGGAAAGCTTCTTCCATTCTGCGGATTCGTTCTATCCTGGTCCGGCGCGTTCCGGACTCCGACTCCAGCATCAGCGTCCCCCATAAATCAAAGGTCACCGCCTTCAGCATGCTTCCCTGCCTCTTTGAAATTGAAAAACCGGGCGATAGGCCGCGGCCGGGATCTTTTCTGAAACAGGGGGAACGGCCCGTTCCCGGCGTTTTCTGCCAGGATCGGCGCCGGCCCCCTATAGAGTGATGGAGAAGAGCTTCTCCACCGGGGCCGAAAGATATTCTTCTATTTTGCTATTGAGCGCTTCATGCACCTTTGGAGCAAAGGAACGGTCTTTAAGCGTTTTTTGAAAAAGCGGCGCAAAGGTGTCATGCGGGTTAAAATGAGGTTGGATCACAACGCTTTTGCCGCTGGGTTTGTCGATAAATACAATTTTCTTTTCTTCAACGGGGATCAGCTTCAAATCGCCGTGAGTTCCGTAGGCGCCGTAATCGGTGCGGGCGCCGGTGATGTAGGCAAGCGCTCCGGCCTGGCAGCAGTGGTGGGAGGTATGAACCTTTATCTGTTGCCGCTGCGCCAGCCTGTCTCCATAAAGCGCCCTGAAGGCTTCTTTCGCCATCCTGAAAGCAAACGCGGCGCCGCCAGCGCAGTAGCCGTGGAATTTGAGCACCTCGGCGAACGTGATCTCGATTTCTTCGCTTGTCGTGATTCCGAAAAGGAGCGAATTCGGGCATCGCATGCGAATAGCCGCATGAGGGATCCGCACGATCGGGGATTGGGCCGATTCTTTCGTTTCCTTTACGGCCGCCGAAACAGGTTTCGCAAAAGCAGCCAGCGCGGCGCTCCCGCCCACAAGCGCGATGGACTCCATAAACGCGCGCCTGCCGCAAGGCAGCACGTCTCTGGCGCTGAACTTCCCAACCGGAGAATTTCCGTTTCTTTTATCCTCTGTAACGTTTTTCACAAATTTTGCGCTCATGATTCGTCCTTTGAATTATTCATAATGATCGCATGGAGACGGATGCGATTGGAAGCCTGCAATCGGCCCGTTTTAGAATTTCTTCTCCATCCGATGTCCGCCGCCCTCCTGAACGGGCTTCAGCAAGCGCGGCAGTTTCATGTTCCTTTCAATCAGCTCGATGCGCTGCCGGACGCAAGCGGCAGTGCCCAGCGGATCGCGCGGCGTATTTTTGCAATAGTCCACTAAACGCTCTGCCGTTGTCGTAGCCACGTGGCATCGGGTGTCGCTCGAACCATAGTAGATCCAGACGTTCCCGTTGCGCTCGATCCAGCCGCACGAAAAAGCCACGTTCATCACGTCGCCTATATACTCCTCGCCCATCGGCGCCAGCAGGTATCCGCCCGGCTCGTGGGTCAACCGCCACGGCTGATCCAGGGCGGTCATGAAAGCGTAGAGCACGTAGCGCAGTCCCGAAGCCGTTCCGCGCACGCCGTGCGCCAGGTGCAGCCACCCTTCGAAAGTCTTGATCGGCGAAGGGCCCAAGCCGTTCTTTGCTTCTGCGATGGTGTGGTATTTGCGGTCGTGAACGATGATCTCCTCCCCGATTTCCGCTTTTTCGATGCTTTCGGACAACCCCCATCCGATGCCGCCGCCGGAGCCTGTCTGGATGAATCCGTCCTGCGGCCTTGTGTAGAACGCGTACTTGCCGTTCACGAATTCGGGATGCAGCGTTACGTTGCGCTGCTGCGGCGAGCGGGTCTTCAGATCGGCCAGCCGCTCCCATTTTTTCAAGTCTTGGGTCCTGGCGATTCCGCACTGCGCCGACGCCGAGGATAAATCCCCCGGCGCCGCGCCGGGATCCTTTCGTTCCGTGCAAAAAAGCCCGTAGATGTTCCCGTCCTCGTGCCGCACCAGCCTCATGTCGTAAACGTTGACATCCGGATCCTCTGTTTCCGGCATCACAACCGGATAATCCCAGAAGCGGAAACCGTCGACGCCCGTCGCGCTTTCCGCAACGGCAAAGAAGCTTTTGCGATCGTTCCCTTCCACGCGCGCCATCAGAATGAACTTGCCGTCAAATTCCATGGCCCCGGGATTGAACACGGCGTTGACGCCGATCCGTTCCATCAGAAAAGGATTGCTCTTGCGATCCAGGTCGTAGCGCCAGAATACCGGCGTGTGCGCAGCGGTCAGCACCGGACGTTTCCAGCGCTGGACCACGCCGTTGGTCCGTTCCTCGGGCTCGTTGGGGCTCGTTGTCAACCGCTCGCAGTCGTCCATCAGCTGCTTCAGTCTCGCATCGAATTCATTCTGTGTCATATTTCACCAAGACACTGGAGTTTGCAGTTTTGTCTCCAGACTCTATTCTTCAACCTATAGAGATCGCAGCATTTTCAGGCACATGCGAACGCCGTGGTAGGGATCCTTCCACTCGGAAATTTTCGGTTCATTTTCATCCACGGAGCCGTCTGCCCGAACCCGCCAGAACCATTCGCCATTCACCCCGTCCGCCACATGGCTCCGGATGAATCCCCACAAGCGCGCTACAATCTCCGCATACTTTTCGTCGTTTGTAATCCGATAGGCTCGCCAGAAGCCCAGGATCGCTTCCGCCTGCGGCCACCATTCCCGCCCGGAGTTGATCACGGCCCCGGCGCGGCCTTCGTAGGCGAGCCCGCCATCCCGGTCCAGGGCTTCGGCGGCGACGGCGTCCGCGATGCGGATCGCCCATCGAGACGCCTGGGACAGCAGAGCTTCGTCGCCCAGAGCCTCGGCGGCGTCGCACAGAAGCCAGGCGCCTTCGATATCGTGCCCATACGTGTAGGAATTCGACCGCACCGTCCAATCCTCGTCGAAGAACAGATCGAAGCGCCCTGCCGCCGTCAGCATCCTGGTTCCGAACAGGCCGATCAACTCGCGCAGGCGTCCCGCGACGACCGGATCCGGCCATATCCGATATAAGTTCGTATACGCCTCCAAAACATGGAGGTGGTTGTTCATGGATTTTGCAGCATCCATGTCCTTGTCGCTGAGGCGCAGATCCTGGGCGGGCGTCCAGTCTTCGGACAACGCCTCGATGTAGCCGTCGTAGCGGGCGTCATGCGCGCGCCGTTCAATCAGCCGGAAGAGTTCGGCCGCGGTTCGCAAAGATTCGGCGTTGCCCGCAGCCCGGCAATATTCGCTCAAGGCGTAAATACAGAACGCCTGACCGTAAATTTTTTTAGAGCGGTCCAGGGCGCCGCCGTCCTGCGCAACCCGCCAGTGGTATCCGCCAAACTTGAGATCTCGGAAAAAGGTTTCCAGGTAATCGCAGGCTCGGCGCGCAAGGGCGAGGTCGCGCTCGTCGGCCAATTCCCGGTAGAGCGCGGAAAACGTCCAAAGCAGACGCGCGTTCAGGACAAGCCCCTTGGGAGCGCTTTCATTCAGCGCGCCGTCGTTGGCCATCTCGGCCACGAATCCGCCGTGCGCATGATCTACGCTGCGTTCCCGCCAAAAGGGCAGCAGATTGCCCCGCAGTTCCTGTTCGATGGAATCCCGCATCTTTTTCCGATCCATGGGCTCTCACCGGGCGGGCAGCTTGTCGTACCAATTTTTTTTCAGGAAAAACGAGGTTGCGGCGATCAACGCAATCGTTCCGGCCAGGTAGTTCCATTTCATCAGCACCAAATAAAACGGCGCGATCGTCAGGCTGACTTGCCAGATGGTTCCCACGACCACGTTAACGGCGTCCCGTTTGAAATCGCGATTCCGTTGAAAATCCGGATCCTCCGCTTCAACCAGCCGGCGGACCGGGCCCCACGCTCCCCATGGCCGGACATTCTTGTAGAAGTTCTTCAAGGTTTCCATATCGGTCGGGGCGGTTAAATACGCACCCAGGAAACAGCCGATGAGCGAGAGCGCCAACAGGTAGGGAAAATAATACAGCGCCAATCTGTCCGGCCAGATAATGGGGAACACCAGGGCCGGGGCCAGCCCCGCAACCATGCCCCAGAAATATCCGTGGCCGTTGAACCTCCACCAGTACCACTTCAGCACATTCGCGCCGACATAACTGCCGTAGAGCCCCGACACGATCCATTGCAGCATGTTGTTGACGTTCTTGGCGAAAAATCCCAGCGTGATGCTGACGACAACCACCGCCAGGCCGATGACATAATTCATGCCTGCGGTTCGCCTGGCCGAAGCCTTTGGATTGATGTGCTTCAGGTAGAGGTCGTTGATGATATAAGCTTGGGCTGCGTTCAGCGTTCCGGCGAAAGTGCCGACAAAGGCCGCCGCAAGTCCCGCAAGCAGCAGACCGGTCCAACCTGAGGGCACAAACTCGTTGATGGCCGAAGGCAGCACCTGCTCAAAATCGAGCTTGCCGCCGGAAATCAGGCGCATTTTGTCGTAGAAGAGCACGCCCAGAACCACGAATCCGGCGATCATCAGATAGCGCGTCGGCGCCAGCACGATATTGACGAAGAAGCTCATCAGGGAAGCTTCGCGGGGGGAGCGTGTCGCCAGCGTTTTCTGCATGTCGTAGTTGGGCGCAGGCCCTGCGGCGCTGCCAAGGACGCCTTTGAAAATCATCAGCATGAACACGATTGAAAACAAGGAATACTGGTCGCTGACGATCTGTTGGTTCACTTCATCGATGATGTTCGTCCAGTCGACATCCAGACGCCACCCGAACCACGGAGTCAACCAGCCGTCGGGCACGATCAGCGGGTTGCGCGCCAGAGCGGTCATGGCGATCGCCGCCACCGCAATCGCCGAGACGGTCATGATCGCGTATTGAACCAGGTCCGCCAACACGATGCTCCTCATGCCGCCCAGCACCGAATAGAGCACCGCCGCGAGGGTGAACACCACGCCGTACAGGTGAGGCACATACTGCGCCGGCATGTTGAAACCGACGTAAGGCTGCACCACATTCCAGGGGAGGAAAATCTCGACGAATTTACCGAGGCCGATGAAACCGTACGCCAGAAAGCCAAACGCCCCGATAATGGCGAATATCACGACTATAGAGTGCGACAGATTCGCTCCCTGGCCTTTTCCGAATCGCGTTTCGATCCATTGCGCGCCCGTCGTGACATTGGATCGACGCAGCCAGGCGGCCAGGAACACCATCTGGAAAATCTGGTTGAAGGTGGGCCATAGCCAGGGGAGCCAGATGCTCTTCAATCCGTAGACAAAGCCTATCGTGACGAGCCACATAGTCCCGGAAATATCAAACATCCCGGAGGCGTTGGAGACGCCGAGGAAGTACCAGGGCAGTTCTTTGTCGCCCATGAGGTAGGAATTGAGGCTGCGGGCCGCCCGCCTTCTCAGTGCGAAACCGAAGAGGGCCACGCCCACCAGATACGCCGCAATGATGCCCAAATCCAGTCCAGTCAGTCGCATATTCCTTGTCCACTTTCCAGTCGCGCAAGCAGCACGGGCCTATTGAGGAATTGGCGATTCGGCCTGCCATTGCGCACGGCAAACCGGCTACGAAATTAGCAGCTTATAACGGAATTTTACAGCGAAATCCAATCAAAGATAAATGCGGGCGCAGGTTTCATAAATATCTGTATTTGAGAAATTTGTTTTCAGGATTTCGGAAGTGGAGTAAGCTTGAACATTGAAAACTACCAATAGCTTCTTCAATTTTTACCAGCAGCCGGATTGGCAAAAAGGAGGGCGAGCATGGAGTCCCTGCACATGGGCGCCGTAGAGCTGATCATCATTCTTTTCATCGCCATTATTGCCGTCGCCACAGGAGTCCTTCCTTGGTTTTGGATTTATAAAAAGGTCGGATACAGCCCTGCGATGGGCTGCCTGATGCTCATTCCCATCGCAAATATCATCATGCTTTATTTTCTGGCATTTACCCGATGGCCAATCGAACGGGAACTGCAGAATCCGAAAAACAGTCAGCCAATAGAGAAGCGAGAAATCTGAAAGAGGCGCTGTGAATTTTGCAGGCCTCCAGCGGAAAGGAGGCCTGCCCCCTGAAGGCGTTGAATCGGCGCCTATTATTTCATCTTTGACATCAGGTAGGCTTCGATATTGAAAGTGGCGCCATGAGCGAGCAGCGGCTGACCGCCGGCCGCATAAACAATTTGCCCGGTGACATAATCGGAGAGCCCGGAGGCAAGGAACAGCGCGGGCCCCGCGATATCTTCCGGCCGGCCGATCCTTTCCAGCGGCACTTCCTTTTTTGAAATGGCGTCGAAAAGCGCTTCTCTCTCCGGACCGGCCGGCACCAGCGCATCCCAGAAAGTCGTGTCCACGGGACCCGGCACTATGGCATTGACGTAAATATTTTGCGGCGCGAGCTCGAAAGCCAGGTTGATTGTCAGCCCCAGCACACCCGCCTTTGCCGTGTGATAATGGAGAACGGAAACGCAAGGATTTACCGCGCCCATCGAGGAAACGAAAATAATCTTGCCGTATTTGTTCTTTTTCATGACCGGCAATACCGACATGGTGACCAGAAACGGGCCTTTGAGGTTTAAATCAACAACCCGGTCCCACTCCGCTTCTGTGATGTTGTCGGAATTGCCTCTGCCCGCGGTGCCCGGAACGCCTCCGGCGTTATTAACCAGAATATCGATCCTGCCGAATTCCTTGAGGGCAGCTTCGGTCATTATTTCGATTTCTGCGCCGTTGGTAATATCCGCTTTTGCGGCAATCGCTTTCCGGCCGAGAGCCTTCACTTCCCCGGCGACTCTTTGGGCGCCCTCAAGGGTCAAGTCATTAATGATCAGATTGCATCCTTGTTCGGCGAACTTCAGCGCAATGCCCCTGCCCATTCCGTTCGCGCTTCCGGTGACGAGAGCGACTTTATCCTTTAGCAGCATCCTGACCTCCGTATTGCCAATTTACGATTGACGATGGACGATTGCAAGCCTACGTATGGGTTTAGGCACATCAAAACCAGGCAGCGTCAGTATATAACGGATTGAATAAAACACATCCGGAAACCATCGGGAACCAATGCCGGCGCCGGCTTTTAATCTTTGAATTACTTTCGCGGTTGCCATATAAGATACTCCCATGTCCCCATGGAAGCCGATTCTGTCAGGATTGCTAAGCATCGCGATGCTCGCCGGGCAGAGCGCTGCCGCCGACAGACCGACAACCAAACTCGTATTTTCGTGCATCCTGCCGGCTCACGATAAACTCAGCCTGACGCTGGAAGAGTGGGGCAAAGATCTGGAGCGAAGAAGCGGAAACCGGATCCAGACAGCCTTTTATCCCGGAGGCATCCTGACCCCTTCAGCCCAGATGTTCGATTCGGTGACCACCGGCATTGCCGACATCGGATTTGGCCCCATGGGAGTTACACCGGGCCGGTTCCCTCTTACCGAAGTCATGGAGCAGCCTTTGGGCGTCGAAAGCGCCGTTTTGATGACGAGGCTGTCCAACGACTTTTATCGAACATTCAAGCCCAGGGAATTCGACGGGGTGAAGGTGCTGTTCTTTCTCAGCGCCAGTCCGGGACTTCTCCACACCAAAAAGCCGGTGAGAAAACTGGAAGATCTGGATGGCATGAAGGTGCGGTGTCTCGGCGGAAATGCGGCGAGAGTTCTGAAAGCCCTGGGCGCCGTGCCCATCGTGATCCCGACGGGCGACACCTATGACGCATTGCGCAAAGGGATCGTCGACGGCGTGGTGGCGGCGTGGGATTCGCTGGAAACGCTGAAATGGGGGGAGATTCTGCCCTACACCACCGTCAGTTATTACGCCGCCGTCGGCGCTCCCGGTTTTGTCGTGATGAATAAAACCAAATGGAACAGCCTGCCGCGCGATTCGCAGGAATTGATCGATGGCATGTCGCAGGAATACGCGGAGAAGTTGAGCAGGCTTTGGGATGCGAAGGATCGGAACACCATCGAAAAATGGACGGCCAAAAATCATGTTTCCATCTTCCTCGACAAGGAAGAGGAAAAAAGATGGGAAAAATCCATAGTGCCGCTCTATGAAGCCTTTGTAAAAGAAAAATCGGCCAAGGGACTGGCTGCGGTCGAAGCGTTGAATTTCTGCAAAGAGTGGGCGCGGAGGAATGCGGCAAAATAGCCGCGGCTCGCAAAGAGTATGAAAAAACTGCTGATCCGTCTAGCCGGCCGGTTGAGTTTGTGGATGGAGATTGTCGCCGGCGTCGCTCTCATCGGCATGATGCTGTTGATCGGCGCGGATATCGTCGGAAGAATTTTCGGTTGGCCGGTTCCCGGGACCTATGAGATCGTTTCGATCGCCGGCGGACTGATCCTGGGCCTCGCCTTGCCCGCCACCTCCAGGGCAAAAGGCCATGTGTCGACGGACATCCTGACTTCAAGGCTTTCGGAAAAATCCAACTTCGTCCTCAGGATAGCGACGCGCTTGATCTGCATCGCGATATTCCTGCTCGCAGGCTATGGCATGATAAAGATGGGCATTCGATTGAAGGTTTCGGGAGAAGTCACGGCAGTGCTTGCGCTTCCTTTCTATTATGTGGCTTACGCGGTGGGCGGCGCTTTCTGGATTCAAATTCTGATCTTATGTTCCGAAATTTTTCAAAATCCTGAACGGTGAACCCGGGTATGAACGAGACGATGATCGGCTGCGTCGGCTTGTTGCTCTTGCTGGCTCTTTTCCTGACGGGAATCGAACTGGCTTTTGCCATGACGTTCATCGGATTCGTCGGATTCGCCATCCTCCGCTCTTTGCCCGCAGCCGTCGACCTTCTGGCGAAGGATTTTTTTGACGCTTTCGCCTCCTACGCTTTTGTGGTCGTTCCGCTCTTTGTCCTGATGGGCCAGGTCGCCTACAATTCGGGAATCGCGGAAAAGATGTATGGAACATCCCGGAAATTCGTCGGCCATGTACCCGGAGGGCTGGCCATGGCGACCGTGGTCGGCGCCACGATATTCAAAGCCATTTCCGGATCTTCGCTGGCGACGGCCGCGACGTTTTCCAGCGTCGCCATACCGGAAATGGACAAATGCGGCTACAGCCGGAAATTGTCGACAGGCGTTGTCGCAAGCGTAGGGACGCTGGGCATCCTGATCCCGCCGAGCGGAACGCTCATTATCCTGGCGATGATTACGGACCAATCCATCGGGAAATTGTTCCTTGCGGGGATCGCGCCCGGACTCCTGATCGCCCTATTGTTTCTTGTCACGATCCTGCTGTGGTGCCGTGTCAATCCCTCTCTGGCGCCCGGGAGCAAGGCTGCGGGATGGAAAGAGCGAGCCAGATCGGTCCCCCAAGTCTTCTGGCCTCTTTTGATATTCATTGTCACGGTCGGAGGCTTGCTGGCGGGGTTCTTCACTCCCACTGAAGCCGGCAGCGTCGGATCCATCGCCGTTCTTTTGCTCGCTTTTCTGAAGCGGGATCTGGATTGGAAAGGCTTCCTGAAGTCCGTCAGTGAATCGTTGCGCATGGGCTGCATGGTCCTGATGCTGATCGGCGGCTCCGCAGTGCTCGGCCACTTCGTGGTCGTCTCCAATATACCCGGCATCGTGGCGTCCTGGACGCTCAGCCTGCCTTTGCCGTCTTTTGTAATCATGGCCGTTATCCTTCTCATCTATCTGGTCGGCGGGTCTTTTGTCGACGACATGGCGTTCATGATCCTGGCCACGCCCATTTTCTTCCCGGTGGCGATGAAGCTCGGCTACGATCCCATCTGGTTTTCGATCGTCCTCGGGGTAACGATGATGATCGGCGTGATTACGCCGCCGATAGCCGTCGCCGCATTCATCGTGAAAAACATTACGCAAGAATCCATTGGCAAGATTTACAGGGGCGTCCTGCCGTTTCTGATCACGCTCGTCCTCTGTCTCGTGCTGCTCTTCCTGTTTCCGGAACTGGCGACGTACCTGCCTCGAAAGATGTCCTAGTCCGCTTTATTCATGAAGGTTCGTAGCGAGGCGGCTGGGAGCGGGGATGGATGCAAGGCGCGCAACGGGAGGATTCCCCAGGCGCAGTCGACAGTACGTCGAGCACGCCTGCGAGCGCAATGCAGAGAGACATGCCCGGATCCGCCGCCGCAGTGAAATCTTCATGAATAATGCGGAGCAATCCCGAGGAATGAGAGAAGGCCCTCTTCCGTTGTTGACTATTCCGCAACACATCTCTGAGAATAGGGCCATCGGAAGGGTTGGGGGCTCGAGATTCCCGGTTTTAAAAGCAAACAGGGAAATCGGAGAAACAATATGCCAGACGAATATCAGGGCAAAGTTGTCATCGTAACCGGGGGCTCTTATGGAATCGGCAGGGCGGCCGCCATGGGCTTCGCCCGGAGAGGGGCGAAAGTGGCGATCGCCGACCTCGACGTCCAGAGGGGAGAGGAAACGCTGCGTCGCGTCAAGGAAGCGGGGGGGGATGCAATCTTCGTGAAAACGGACGTATCCTCCGAAGCGGACGTCAAAGCCATGGTGGAAAAGACCATCCAGGCCTACGGGAAACTGGACTGTGCGTTCAATAACGCCGGAATTCACAAGCAGTTTGTTTCCACTGTCGAGTTCAAACTGGCGGATTGGGATGAAATGATCAACGTGAATCTCAAGAGCGTGTGGCTGTGCATGAAATATGAGATCCCGCAGATGCTCAAGCAGGGCAAAGGCGCCATCGTCAACACTTCGTCGGCCGCAGGATTGGTCGGCGCGCCCAGCAACCCCGCGTACCCCGCCAGCAAGCATGGCGTCGTCGGATTGACGAAATGCACGGCTCTTGAATTCGCGCGAAAAGGCATACGCGTCAACTGCGTCTGTCCCGGCCCCACCCGGACAGGCATGAATGAAGAGCTGACCGCGACCCATCCCGAGATGGTCAAGGCTATGGACCAAAAAGTCCCGATGGGCAGGATAGGAGAGCCCGAAGAAGTGGCCGCAGCCGCCATTTTTCTGTGCTCGGACGAAGCGTCCTATATTACCGGGCATGCCCTGCCTGTCGATGGAGGCATCGTCGCCGATTAACGAGTTCCCAGTTAAAGCATCGCAAGATATGGGCTGCAACCCGGGGATTGGAACCAAAGACATATGAAAATTGAGCGCTTTGAAGAAATCAAAGCCTGGCAAATGGCGCGAGAATTAGCCAAGAAAGTTCATTGTCTTACGAATAGAGATAAGTTCGCCGCGGATTTTGGCTTAAAAAGGCAAATTCAGAATGCAGCAGGATCATCGATGCACAATATTGCAGAAGGATTCGATTCAGAGACAAATGCGGAGTTTCTGAGGTTTCTTAGGTATGCGAAGCGTTCTTGCACGGAAGTTCAAAGCGAACTTTATGTGGCAATGGACCCAAAATACACATCAAAAAATGAGTTCCAAGATGTTTACAACCATGCAACTCAGACTCGCAAAGCCATACGAGGTTTTATTAGGTATCTATTGTCTTGCGAGAAACCATAAACCAACGACTGAGAACTGGGGACTCTGAACTGGGAACTAAATGACAGGAGGCAATCATGAGTTCGGAATACAAAGTGCTGATCAACGGCGAGTTGTGTGAAGCGTCCACGAAAGAAACGATGGAAGTCGTCAATCCCGCGAACGGGAAAGTTATAGCAGCCGTTCCTAAATGCAGTTCGCTGGAAATCGACAGAGCGGCCGAGGCGGCCTGTCAAGCGGCGCCGGCCTGGGCGGAAGTGTCGCCGACGGACAAGGCCGCGATTTTTTTCAAGATGGCGGAACTGTTGCGGAAGAAACGCGACGAGTGGGCGAAGCTTGAAACCATGCAATATGGCGGACCCATTTTCAAAACCTACAACTTCGACATGAATTTTGACTCCCAGCACTTTGAATTCATGGCAGGGGTCGCAAGAGCCGTAACAGGCAAAACCCTGCCGGTCGGCCCCCAAGCCATGTCCATGACGATCCGCCAACCCCTGGGCGTCGTCGGATTGATCACCCCCTGGAACTTCCCTCTCGTCACCGCCATTTCAAAAATCACTCCCTGCCTGATGATGGGAAATGCCGCCGTCGTAAAGCCTCCGTCCTGCGCTCCGCTCACGGTCCTGAAACTCGGCGAACTTGCCATTGAGGCCGGCATCCCGGCGGGCGTTCTCAATATCGTCACGGGCCCCGGATCGAGCGTTGGCGAAGCCCTGGTCAAACATCCGTACGTTTCCAAAATCAACTTTACGGGAGACTCGGAAACCGGCAAGCGCATCCTGCAACTGGCGAGCGCCGCCGTGAAACCCGTCGCCTGCGAACTTGGCGGGAAGAACGCCTTTATCGTTCTTCCCGACGCGGACATGAAAGCCGCGGTGGAGGGAGCTGTCTGGGGCGGATTCTTCAATTCAGGCCAGAACTGCGGCGCATCGAGCCGATACCTGGTGCACGAAAAAGTCTACGATGAATTCGCCGAAAAATTCGTCGCCGCCGCAAAATTGCTGCGCGTCGGGGATCCTTTGAACCCGGAAACCATGATCGGACCGGTCGCCTACAAAGGCCATCGGGACAACATTGAACGCTTCGTCGAACGCGCGAAGAAATCCGGAGCGAAGCTGCTGCTCGGCGGCGAGCGGCCGGATACGCCCGAAACCCGGGACGGATGCTTCGTGGCGCCCACGATTTTTGGAGACTGCGGACCCAAGTCGGAGCTTATGCAGGAAGAGGTTTTCGGCCCCGTCGTCGCGCTGACAAGATTCAAAACTCCGCAGCAGGCGGTGGAAATAGCCAACGACTCGCGTTTCGGCTTGTGCGCTTCCATCTGGACCAAGGATATCCGACAGGGGCTTGTCATGACCAAGCAGCTCAAAGTAGGCACGGTTTGGCTGAACCAGCACCTGTCGATCGTCTTCGAATGCCCGTGGGGCGGATGCAAAGAGTCGGGCCACAGCAAAGAAAATTCGGTCATGGCGCTCGACGAATACAGCATGATGAAGAACGTGTGGATCGATCTGGTTGGAACCCCCGCGACTCCGTGGCAGGGGAAATTCGATTGACGGTTGGAAACTCGGGAATGCGACCGATCGCCGATCGTCCATTGGCAGAATGCTTTTTATAGGATTTTTAAGGTTTGATTGAGGATTGACGATTGGCGCAAACGTTGGTCTGCAATTGTCCATCGTCTATTAGGAGCGAACCCATGGCTAGAAAATTTTATGGATACACCGGGAGAGTGCTGCGCGTCGATCTGAGCCGCGAGCAGATAACCGAGGAGCCGCTGGACGACTCCTTGCCGCCCAAGTTTGTCGGAGGCGCCGGATTGGGCGCCCGCTACCTTTACAATGAAGTGCCTCCCGGAGTGGAATGGTTTGATCCTGAAAACCGAATGATGTTTTTTTCCGGCCCTTTTGGCGGCACCCGGTATGCCGGATCGGGAATGATTGCCGTCGTCAGCAAAGGCCCGATGACGAACATGGCCGGATCCTCGCAGGCCAACGGCTTTTTCGGAACCTATCTTAAGTTTTCCGGTTTTGACGGCGTGATCATCCAGGGCGCGGCTAAGGAGTGGAGCTATCTCTACATTCACGACGGAACCGCCGAGATCCGGGACGCCGCCGAATTATTGGGCAAAGACACGATCGAGACGGAAGACGCCGTTCGCGCCCGGCTGGAAAAGCAGTGCAGCGTTTATGCAATAGGGCCCGCCGGAGAAAACCTGGTGCGTTTCGCCGCCATTTTCGGCGACCACGGACATGTCGCCGCTCATAATGGTCTCGGCGCGGTCATGGGCGCCAAGAAGCTCAAAGCGATCGCAGTCGAAAGAGGCCATCGCAAAATTGAAGTCTCCGATCCCCAACGCTATGAGGAAGCGACCAGGGAATTCGCCAAAAAATTCCACGAAATGAAAAGTCCGCTTTTTGAATACGGCACGGCGGATCTTGTCGGTCTGGCGAAAAAGCTCGGCTGGCTTCCGGTCAAGAATTACACCACCAGCGATTTCCCCGAGTTCGTCAAGTTTACAGGCGAGTCCATTCGCGCGAATTTCAAAACGAAAGCCACGCCTTGCTGGGCGTGCCGCAAAGGCCACTCCTGCTCTATTCATATTGAAGAAGGGCCTTACGCCGGTTTTGAAGGGGAAGAGCCGGACTATGAAGGCGTGGCGGCCATGGGGCCTCTGATCGGTCAGATTGATCCCGCCAGGACAATCGTTTTATGCAACCAGATCGACCGCCTCGGCATGGACATCAATGAAAGCGGATATGTCATCGCCTGGCTCATGGAATGCTACGAAAAAGGATATTTGAAAAAAAGCGACCTGGACGGCCTCGAAATGAACTGGGGCGCCGCCGATTCCGTCGGGGAAATGTTGACAAAAATCGCGCACCGCCGGGGCTGCGGAGACCTATGGGCCGAAGGCGTCAAGAGAGCTTCGGAAAAAATCGGCGGCGAAGCCGCAAGCTGCGCGGTATACACGATGAAAGGCGCTTCGCCCCGCACGCACGACCACCGCGCCAACTGGCCGGAACTGATCGACACCTGCCTTTCCAACACCGGCACCATCGAGGTGACGGGCGGTGCGCCGAAACCCGAAGAATTGGGATTGACGCCGGTCAAGGATCCGTCCAATCCCCTGGAAGTTTCGGTCATGAACGCCAGACTCAACGGCAAAGGTCAATTCCTGGACAGCCTGCCGCTCTGCCGCTTTTGCATGCCCGATTTCAAATCGCCCATTGAAGCGCTGAACATCATCACCGGATGGAGCTTCGACATTACGGAAGCCATGAATGCAGGACGCCGCGTCGTCAACCAGTTCCGCGTTTTTAATTTGCGCCACGGGCTGACCAAGGAAATGGAAGCCCCGTCCGCGCGCTACGGCTCTGCGCCCGCAGACGGCCCGGCGCAGGGCAGGTCGATCAGCGCTCAATGGGAAGCAGTGCGGAGCGGCTATTACAAAGAAATGGGTTGGGATTCTGAAACCGGAAAGCCCCTGCCCGAAACTCTGAGGCAATTGGGGCTGGGGGATCTGATCCCAGGATTGAACTAGTTGCGGAAACAGGGACTGGAAACGCCGGCGTCATCGCCGGCTGCAGCCTGCAATTGCCGAAACAGACGCATTAAAATATTGAAGAGCGCAGAATAGCGATTTTAAAACAGCAGTTTCATTATTGAGGCATTCTGCCGGCGAGGACGCCGGTTCTGCCGGCACGGCAGGAGACAGGCTGATGAAAGCAAAGTATGGATATATCGGCAGCATGCTTTTTGTAAACTTGAGCGAGATGAAAAGCCATGGGGAGGAACTGTCGGAAGACCTGGCAAGAAGCTTTATAGGCGGATACGGCATTGGCTCTCGAATCATCTACGAAAGGATGAAAGCGGGGGCGGATCCGCTGGGGCCGGGCAATATTTTCGGGCTGGGGACGGGACCGCTGACTCTCTCGGGGACGGTGTCCACTTGCCGGTATACGGCGATGGGCAAATCCCCCCTGACCGGCTATTGGGGCGACGCCAACAGCGGCGGGAACTTTGCAATCGCGCTCAAGTCCTCCGGCTATGATTTTGTCTTTATTGAAGGCAAGGCCGATCATCCGGTGTATCTGCTGATCACGAACGGGAAAGCGGAAATCAAGGATGCGAGCCATTTGTGGGGCAAAGACACTTATGAAACCAGCTCCGCGATCTGCGAAGAAAATCCGGGCAAGGATTACAAGGTGATCAGCATCGGTCCGGCCGGAGAAAAGCTTGTGCGTCTGGCCGCCATAATCAATGACGGGGGAAGAGCGGCGGCCAGGTCCGGACTGGGCGCCGTCATGGGATCGAAAAACCTCAAAGCAGTCGCTTGCTTCGGGTATCAAAGGCCGGCCCTATACGAAATAGAGAAGATTAAAAACATCGTGACGAAAACAACCGAAGACATGCTCGACAGCCCGTCGGGAATGTACATGGTCCTGGGGACTACGGGAACGGCCGGCGCGATGTCGCCCCACCTGACAACCCACGACGTCCCCATCAAAAACTGGAAAGGAAACTGCGTTAAAGATTTCCCCGAAGAGAAGTGGGATAAAGTAGGCTACGACGCCCTGGAAAAATACATCACGGAAAAATACGCGTGCACCGACTGCAAAATCGCCTGCGGGGCCTACCTGGACGTTCCCGATGAAAAATACGGAGTCGGAAGAGCCCACAAACCGGAATACGAATCGCTGGCGGCGTTCGGCCCGGACTGCTTGAACGAAAACATGGAATCCATCATCTTATGCAATGAGCTGTGCAACCTTTATGGCATGGATACGATCGGGGTGGGGACCACCATTGCCTTCGCCATTGAGTGCTACGAAAAAGGCATTATCACAAAAAACGACACCGAGGGGCTGGAATTGACGTGGGGCGGCAGCGACGCCATTGTTGAACTCGTTCACAGGATAGCCCGGCGGGAAGGCATCGGCGACATCCTGGCGGAGGGAGGGAAAGCCGCAGCCCAAAAACTCGGCAAGGGCGCCGAACAGCTCGCGATGCATGTCGGAGGACAGATGATCCCGCTTCACGATCCGAGGCAGGCCGCCGGATGGGGCGCGACTTATATTTGCGATCCTTCTCCCGCGACCCATACGCGAGGAGGCACGCAGTTTGCGGAAACCGGCATGGCGCCGCCGGAGGTCTTCGAGCCGCTGGGCGTGCCTCTGGCGATGGACAAATACAATCCAAAGGGGAAGGGCAAGTATCACGCGATCATGGCCGGATGGCAGCACATGATCAATACGTCCGGCGCCTGCATATTCGCCGCCGACGGTTTGAATTTCAAATATGTCGAGCTCATGAAGGCGATCACGGGCTGGGACCTCGACGCCCCGACGTGCGCCCGGATCGGGCAGCGCATCGCGACCATGCTGCACGCCTTCAATCTCCGGGAAGGATTCAAGCCTTCGGATTTCAGCATGCCGGAAAGAGCGCGCGGAAATCCGCCGCTGACCGCAGGATCGCTCAAGGGCGTCACGCTCGACTTCGAGGAGCTGAAGCGGCAGTACTACGAAGCGATGAGCCTCGATTACACAACCGGCAAAATCCATCCCGACAGGATCAGAGAACTGGGATTGGAAGGCGTCTTATAAGCGTCGCCAAACAGATTGGGGCCGCGCCGCTTGCGTTATTTTGTCATCTGATGACGGATGTTATCGATAAAAATGGTTTGCTGAATGGATTCGATTTGCACCGATTCGAAAGGATAATCGGTTTCTTCCTCATACAACACCCTGCTCCGCACCGGCCTTGACCTCACATCTCCCTGCACATTGAAGAGAGGCTCGGTAATCACGCTGAGCAGGAGCGTTTTGGGGTCGGAACCCTCCGATTCCGATCGAACAAGCTTCGGCGACACTCCGAGGTTCGGGATCATCGTATGCCCTTCCACCCGAAGTTTGGGAGGACCCGCCGGGGTGTATTCATGAATGGCAATCCATTTTTCAACGCCCCCCGCAAACTCGGGCGCGATGCCTCCTCCATCGACTTCCGCAGGTTCCGGTTCCGCTTCCATCGCTTTGACTATTTTTGGAAAAATCCGGTCGTTGGCAAAAACCAACTGAATCTTGGCATAGACGCCGGGGAATGCGCTGGCGACAACTGCAGGGACTTTTTTGGGCGCTGTTTGAGAACCGGAGCCTGCTTCCCCGGCTTTTTCATAAATTTCAAACAATACCGGAAATATTTTCGTTCGGCTCTTCCATATGTGCAGCGATCCACCCGAGCCCGAAACATAGCCTTCCGCAATAATCAGAAGGATCTCGTTATGTTGCACTGCATAGACTCGTTCAATCTCGGCAAGCGGCAAGTGGTTCATAGTGGGATCCTTTCTTCAATCGCAAACTCAAAGAACAAATGCTCGATGCAAGCGCCATGGTCAGTCTGGAATTCAGGACCTCGAACAATCATCGGGATTTATCAAACATCCAAATGGATCCAGGAATCCAAAGACGAACAGTGCTTCCATTCCTAATATGCGCCGGCCCCAAAACGCTCTCAAGAGCGGAACGGAATGAGGCGGAATATGAACTTATTCTGTAGTTGTTGGATTGTTTAAATCAAGAGAAAAGGAGTCCGGCGCAATTTCTTTCAAGCATTCGGCGGGCGACGGACCGCACATTTATGGTGCATGGCGCGCGCCCGGGATAAACTATATTCGAATATTTTTACAGCTCCTCTCGGCTGCCGTGATCGACTAAAAACAATATATTCAATGATTTATAAACGCCGTCGCCAACGATAGCCTGATCGCAATAGAATGGTTGACGCAGCAATTCTCAGCCCCGAGACGAGACGCCTGTCCTGCAATTCGAGTTGCAGCAATTCCGGCGGATTTCCGCTGCAACCCATGCTATTCTACCGTCGCTCGAAAAAAGCAACTCATTGCGGCCGCAGCCAAGCGTTATGAGAGCGCCCGACCAGAGGCCGGGCGAGGAAGGGATCCCAAGCAGGGGGGCTATGGCAGTTCAGAGTGGAACAGGCGGGTATGCGGGAAAGATGCTGCGCGTCGATCCCACGAGCGGGCGCAGCAGCGAAAAAATCCTCGACGGCGCAACTCTGCGCAAGTATGTCGGCGGCACGGCAGCCGGGTCGGGTATTTTTTTCGTGATCAGCAAAGGGGCTGCCACGAATCTGGCCGGCGCTTCTCAGGCCAATGGATTCTTTGGGGCTTTTCTTAAGTTCGCCGGATTTGACGGAATCATAATCCAGGGCTAGGCCAGGAATCGGAGCCGCCTGCACATTCATGAAAGCACGGCGGAGATTCGAAGCGCGGAAGACCTCGCAGGCAAGAATGCCTGGGAAACGGAAGATACGATTAAAAAAGGTCTGAAGCGGCAGGTTTCAGGAAAATGGAGGTCGTTATGTTGGGCAGCATCGCATTCTTGGTTCTGGGCGCCGCCGTCGCTTCAACGCCGTGCGAGAATCTCGCCGCTCTCAAACTGGAAAACGCAGCCGTCGCCAGCGCTGCTGTAGTTGCAGAAAACTCTCCATCCCCACGCAGAGGATTCGTAAGCGGTGCGCCTCAGGGAAATTTGCCGGCTCATTGCAGGGTTCTGCTGGATCTCAAACCCAGCTCCGACTCTCTGATAAAAATGGAACTCTGGCTGCCGACCCAGAACTGGAACGGGAAATTCATGGGAGTCGGGAACGGCTTCTTTGCCGGCGCCATCCAGGGTTTGGCATTGGACATGCCGCCGGCTTTGCGGCTCGGATACGCCACTGCGGGCACCGACACCGGCCATCAGGAGCAAGGCGGGAACTGGGCGATTGGCCATCCGGAAAAAATGATAGATTTCGCCTACCGTTCGACGCATGAAATGACGGTTAAATCCAAAGAAATAATCAGGGCTTTTTACGGTCGGGATGCGAAATATTCCTATTTCAAAGGATGTTCCACAGGCGGACGCCAGGCGCTGATGGAAGCCCAGCGCTACCCCGATGATTATGACGGCATCATCGCGGCCTCCAATGCCAACCGGCACATCCACATGTGGACGGCAAGCGTGGCCCAAAGCGTCGATCTTTCCCGTCATCCCGAAACAAACCTCCCGGCGGAAAAAGCAAACCTCGTCAATCAAATGGTCATGAATTCCTGCGACACGCTTCAGGAAGGATTCCTGAACAATCCGCGCCAATGCAAGGTGGACTTCACGAAGCTTCTTTGCTCTGCGGACAGCAATGACGAAGCCTGCCTCACGGCGCCGCAACTGAAGACAGTCGAAACTTTCTACGGCGGAGTGAGAAATTCAAAGGGAGAACTGATCTTTTCAGGCCAGGCGCTTGGAAATCCAATCCCGCCTCAACGCGGCACGAACCAGGCCCCCGCCATCATGTTCGACATTGTCCGGATCGCTTTCAACAACCCCGATCTCGATTGGAGGCAATTCGACCTGGACAGGGACATGCCGCTTATCGACAAAGCGATTGGATACGTCGACGCCGTAGACCCGGATCTCCGCAGGTTCAAGGCAAGCGGCGGGAAACTTCTGTTGACCCATGGCTGGTCGGACACCGGAATTACTCCGGAAACGACGATCTGGTACTATGAATCCGTTCTCGAAAAGATGGGCAAGGATCAGGGCGACTGGCTCCGCCTTTTCATGGCGCCCGGGATGGGCCATTGCGAAGGCGGTCCCGGCGTCAATTCCTTTGATTCCATCGGCACGCTGGAAAAGTGGGTGGAGAAAAGCGTCGCTCCCGACAAAATAATCGGAACAGGCGCTCAAGGCCTCACCCGCCCGTTGTGCCCATATCCGCAATATGCGGAATATAAAGGAACCGGCGACTTGAAGAAGGCCGAGAACTGGACCTGCAAAACTCCCGATCGGGAAAGCAAACCGAAATAGCGGCGGCAGGGTTCCATGCCTTATTCGCATACACGAACCAAAATGACAAGAAAAGTTTTCGTTCTCCTGATCGCCTCCGGAACAATTTTGCTCCTCCTTTTTTTCGGGCAGGACCTTGGGGCTTTATGGTCAAGAGCTCACTGGGCGCTGTTCCGCAACTCCAAAATCTGCACTCGCGCCGAGTCATGGAAAGGCCTCGGAGAATCTGCCTTAATAAAAAAAGCGACTGCCCGGATGGCTTCCCGATCGAAGATGCTGATCATGGACGATGCGAAACTTCAGAAATGGGAAACCCCTTTTGGCATCCTGTGGTTCCCGGGCAAGTCTAGTCGCGAGAATGTGCATTTCGCTCTGGCGCAATTTGAAAATGGCGGGTACCCCGGCCTGAAAATTCATCCCGGGGATGTTGTTTTAGATTGTGGCGGTTTTGTCGGGGACTGGACCAAATGGGCGTTGCAGGAAGGAGCGTCAAAGGCTGTCATCGTCGAGCCTGCCGCCGAAGCGCTTGAATGCATTCGTCGCAATCTTGCGGAAGAGATCCGGCAGGGAAGCGTCATCCTCTGCCCAAAAGCCGTGTGGGACGGCTATGGTTTTTTATACCTCAGCCATGCCGGAGACAATCCCGCGGCCAACGCCATTGCCGGCGAAGAAGTCCCCCAGAGCGAACGCATCGAAACGACAACCATCGACCGGATTGTATCGGACCTCCGGCTCGATCGCCTGGATATAATCAAGATGGATATCGAGGGCGCTGAAATCCGGGCGATCCGGGGCGCCTCCAAAACACTCAACCGATTCCGCCCCCAACTGGCCGTTGCTACCGAGCACACTCAGGATTATTTAAAAAACGACATGGATGTCCTGCAGGCGGTTCGGGAAACAGCGCCTTTCTACCGCATGCGATGCGGCTACTGCAGCAAAACCAACGGAGTTGTGACGCCCGAGACGCTGTACTTTTTCAAATAGCGGCTCTGATCCCCAGTTGCAGCGTTCGGATCGACCTTCCGCACATTCCCGCCCGCCCTCTGCGTTTCTGCGCTTTCGGCCAAAGACGATAGGCCTGCTTGTCGAGATTTTACTCTTCGCTTCATTCTCATACTCCGGTCCCGGCGGAGCTGGACGCTCCTGACGGTTATTGATGCGAAATTTGACGAATTAAAGTAAGCTGTGGGCGCCGAAAACAGGATTTGCCAATGGATGGAGCCGAAAAACAGGGGAAATTGCTGCGCCTCGAGGAAGCAATCCGGCGCTATGTGAAGCCGGGGATGAAACTTCACCTGGCGGGAGGCATCGGAGGGCCGAGCGCCGCCATATGCGAAATCATTCGGCAGTATTGGGGCAAGAATCCCGGATTTGATTTCATTCAAGGCACTGTAACCGGACACGCCCTTAATTTTGTCCATTCCAAACTGGCGAAAAAGCTCATCTGTTCCGTGTGCGTAGACATTTCCTCCTCCGGGCGGCCAAGCAAGATCGTGCAATCCGCCGCCGAAAGCGGCCGGATAGAGCTGGAAAACTGGTCCCTGGTCTCTCTGCAGCAGCGACTTATGGCCGGCGCCTTCGGCGTCCCGTTCATGCCTACCCGGTCGGTTCTGGGCAGCAGCATCGCGGAAGACAATCGCAACTCCTTCAAATCCCTCGACGATCCTTTCGGCTCCGGAGCGAAAGTCGGTCTGGTCAGCGCTCTTGCGCCCGACCTCTCCATTGTGCACGGATGCGTCGCAGACCCGGACGGCAACACAATAATGCAGGCGCCTTATGGCGAAGACCTGTGGGGCGCCCTGGCCAGCAAAGGCGGAGTCATCGTCACGGTTGAAAAAATCGTTCCGACGGAATTTATAAAAAAATACGCGGCTTTGGTTAAAATTCCCTCTTATGCCGTCCTTGCCGTCGCAGCCGCGCCTCTGGGACTTCATCCTTTCTCGTTAACCAATCCCGGGATCGCCGACATCGAACCCTATGAAAAGGACGTGGATTTCCTCAATGTCTTGCATGAAGCTTCCCTCAACGATGCCGCTCTGAACGATTGGATTAAAGAATGGGTCCTCGATTGCAGAAACCACGAGCAATACCTGTCCAAGCTCGGAGAGAAGAAAGTTGCGGATCTCATCGGCCGGTCCAAAAGATCAAAAAGCGGCTTTCCGCCGCTGCCGACGATTCTTCAAGATGAGAGCTATAGTCCCAAGGAGATGATGCTGATCGCCCTGGCCCGGGAAATATTGAGCAGCGTCGAAAGAAAGGGGCACAAGCTGATTCTTGCCGGCGCCGGCGCAGCGGCGACCGCCGCTTTTCTTGCCTATTACCGGTTGAAGCCAAACGGATTCGAATTGGGCACGGGCAACGGACAGATCGGCTATACGCCGGTTCCCGGAGAATCCATCCTCGCAAGCGAAGCCGGCGTCCGAAGCTCAAAAATGCTGACCGACACCATCCTGATGCAGGGAGTGTTTGTCGGAGGCGGCAATAACAAATGCCTCAGCGTTCTCGGCGCAGGCCAGATGGACAAGCACGGAAACATCAATTCCACCAAAACATCCAAAGGCAAATTTCTCGTCGGCTCCGGCGGGGCGAACGACGCCCTCAATGCCAGCGAAGTCATCCTGTGCATGGATCAGTCCAGGGATCGTTTTGTGGACAAGCTGGCCTACGTCACCGGCCTGGGCCATTCGACGACAACCGTCGTATCGACGATGGGCATTTTCAAAAAGTCGAGTCCGGAGGACGAATTGCGGCTTGTCTCCTGCTTTCCCGGCGCCGTGGATAAAAGCCTTGAAGAAAGAGTGAAGGAGATTCGAAACCATTGCGGATGGGATTTGCAAACAGCGCCGGTTGTGGACGAAGCGCCAAAACCGGAATTGGAGGAGCTTCGGCTAATCCGTTGGCTCCAAACATAATTGACGATTTACGATTGACGACTGGGAACAAACGCTCCGATTGGCTTCCGTTCTCCATAAATCGAGCGGGGGTTTATAAATAGTCAATCATAAATCCTGAATGAGGTTGATATGAGCGGTGGACCGTTGCAGGGCATACGGGTTGTTGAATGCGCCGGCTATCTCAGCGCTCCAACTGCCTGCTATATGCTGGGCGACCTGGGCGCGGAGATTGTCAAGATAGAGGACCGGGAAAAGGGAGATCCTTCCCGGGGCACTTCCGCCGTTTTCGGCTCTTCCATGACGCTGGCAAACGGCGAAAATATACTTTTTGAAACGGCAAACAGGAACAAGAAGAGCATCACGCTCGACCTGAAGAAGGAAAAGGGCAGGCAATTGCTCTATGAGCTGGTTTCCAAAGCGGACATTTTTTGCACCAACTTCACACAGTCTGCGATCGCCAAGCTCCATATCGATTTTGAAACTCTGAAGAAATACAATCCGAAACTGATTTATGGACTTGCCACAGGCTACGGACTCTCCGGACCCGAAAGCAGCCGACGCGCGTTCGACAGCGTCGCTCAAGCCCGCTCCGGGATCATGTACGCGCTTGGCGGAGAGCCGGATGCACCCCCGGCCCAGATAGGCGGCCCCGTGTTCGACCAGATGACCGGGACCCTGCTGGTCTATGGAATTCTGGCTGCACTGGTCGCGCGCGAAAAGCAAGGCATTGGCCAGCAAGTGGAAGTTTCACTCCTCGGATCGGGAATTCATCTGCAGGCGTACAACCTCAATACCGCGCTTCTCCGAGGCCGCCAGATCCCAAGGCCTTCGAGGAAATCGCTGAAGAATCCCATGGCCAACCATTTCGAGTGCGCCGACGGCGAATGGCTGCTCCTGTCCGAACCGCAGGCCGACAGGTTCTGGCCGGCTTTCTGCAACGCCCTGGGCATCAAGAATCTGGAGAAAGACGAGAAATATTCCGACGCAGCCCGAAGGCGCGAAAACTTCCGGGAACTTTTAACGATTATCGAAGGGGTGTTTAAAACGAAAACGCGTGGAGAGTGGATGAAGATCCTGGATGAAAAGGGAGAAGGAATCGCCTATTCGCCCGTCCTTAGACCAACCGACCTTGCGAATGACGCGCAGGCTTTGGAAAACGGCTACATCGCCGAGATCGATCATCCGTCCCTGGGCAAGATCAAAATGGTGGGCAATCCGGTCAGCTTTACTTCAACGCCCGTCAAAGTCGATGGGTTCGCACCCTGCTTCGGCCAAAATACGGAAGAAGTTTTGATAGATGTCTGCGGCTACGACTGGGACAGGATACAACAGCTCAAGGATGAGGAAGTCATCTAAAAGTTCCCGATTCAGAGTTCCCGGTTCAGAGTTGAAAATCCTCTAACTGGGAACCGGGAACCGGGGACTCTGAACGGGAGTCAATGATGGAGACGAAGTTAAGAAACAAGCGGTTGGATGAAGGTGAATTTTTAAAGATGCGCGCGCCTTTTCTCGCGCAATGGCACACAGGCCGCGAAGTCGATCTCGATGAGGCTGTCGAATATCAGAAGAAATTGCCCGATTCGAAAAACTGGCACAAGATAGCCCGGAAACTTCATAAAGAAGGACGAACCGCCATATTCCCCAGAGCCGGGACAGGGCTCCTTGAAGACCAGATCAGCCTTTCCAAAAAGCTGGTGGATTCGGGAGTGCCCTTCATTCCGGTAACCACCGACAGCTATACCCGTCAACTTGATTTTGAAAAGGTGGAAGGCATCCTGGCCGAGATGAAAAAAACCGGAAGGAACCTTCTGAATGGATACCCGATCATCAATTATGGAGTGAAGCAGACGAGAAGAATCATCGAAAGCGTCGATCAGGGCGCATTCAACCCCAGGCTGTCTCTCAAATCCTATCCCCTGGCGACTGAAATTTCCTTCGCCGCCGGCATGACCGGCATCGCCGCGTCGTCCTTCATCTCCTGGGCGGCTTACGAAAAGGACGCAACCCTGGAGCAATCCATGAGGACCAACCAGTACGTCCACCGGCTCATCGGCTACTATGCCGACCGTGGAGCGGTCATCTCCACGGACAATCACGGCTGGATACTCACAGGCATGCAGCCGATGACCGTAAACCTCGCCACCACCATCGTGGACGCGATGATGGTGGCGGAGCAGGGCGGGAAAAGCATCACTTCTGTCGTTCACCTGATGGGCAACATGGCGCAGGACCTTGCCTGGCTTCGCGTGACGCCCAGACTGATGCGGGAATACCTCGACAAGTTCGGATACAACGATGTGGCCATCGCCGGCGTTTTCGCGCAGCATACGCCTCTGTTCCCGATGCCGCAGGGAATGGGCGGCGCTTTCGCTTTCCCCAACTACACCGCTATGGTCGCCGCGCTCGGCAAAGCGGAGGCCGTGTCGGTGAGAACCATCGACGAAGCCCTCGGCATCCCGACGGAAGAATCGCATGCGCTCAGCTACGAATCCACCAACTGGCTCCTCAATGTCATTCGCGGCCAGAATATCGACGTTAAAATGAAGGAAATCGATGAAGAGGCCGTCATCGCCGAAATCGAAATTAAGGCCTTGATGGACAAAATACTGGAAGCGGGAGACGGCGACATTATCGTCGGATGCCTGAAATGCGTGGAAGAAGGCTTCCTTGATTCAAGCTTCAGCCCCAACAGGCAGGTCCGGGATCTTGTGATGGGCGTCAAAGACATCCATGGCGCAATCCGGTGGAAAGAATTCGGCAACCTGCCGTTTCCGGAAGAGGTCAAGAAGTTCCATCGAGCCAAAGTGGCGGAACGGGAAAAGGCGGAAGGCCGCAAGATGGATTACGACGTTCTCGTGCAGGACTTCTGGGCGTTCAGCAAAGGACAGCTCGTCGGCAAGCCATAGAAAAGTTCCCAGTCCCCAATTCAGAGTTGGAAAGCTTTCAACTGGGAACTCCAAAACCTATAACCGCATTGGAAGGAGAACCGTTATCGTGGGCAATTCAACAGTAATTACCGGAACGGTGGGCAAGGACGCCCATGTGATCGGGACAAAAATCCTCTCCCGAGCTCTTCGCGAAGCCGGCTTCAATGTCGTGGAACTGGGCATCCTGACGCCTCCCGAGGAATTCATCCAAGCCGCTCTTGAAAACCAAGCCGACGCCATCCTGATGAGTTCGCTTTATGGAATGGGCGAAAACGACGTTCAGGGGTTCAAGGAAAAATGCCTCAAGGCCGGGCTGAAGGATGTGCTTCTCTACATCGGCGGAAACCTCGGGGTCGGAAAACATGATTTCAAGGACGATGAAGTGAAGTTTAAAACCCTGGGGTTCGATCGCGTCTATCCGCCTGCGTCCGACGTTAAAACAGCCATCGAGGATCTTCGGGCCGACTTGAAACTTAAAGGGAAAGCATAGTTTATGCCTCGCGACAGAATGCTGGAAGGCCTCCGCGCTCTGGATCTTACGGACGAAAAAGGCTTCTTGTGCGGCAAGATCCTGGCAGAACTGGGCGTGGACGTTATTAAAGTGGAAAAGCCCGGAGGAGACCCCTCGCGCACTATCGGCCCTTTTTGGCGCGACCAGGCGGACCCGGAAAAAAGCCTGTACTGGTTTGCTTACAACAGCAGCAAACGCGGAATTACTCTCGACCTCGAAACCGAGGAAGGCAAACGGCTTTTTCAAGACCTCGTCAAAACCGCTGATTTTGTTATCGAATCTTTCGCGCCGGGCGCCCTGGCTCGATGGGGTCTGGGATACGAAGAGTTAACGAAGATCAGACCGGATATCGTCCTGGTTTCCATTTCACCCTTTGGACAAAAAGGCCCGTACAGCCAATATCAGGCTGCGGACCTGACGGTCATGGGAATGGCCGGACAGCTCTTCATGACCGGAGATTCGGACCGCCGGCCGGTGAACGTCATGATGCCGCAGGCCTGCCTTCACGCGGGTTCGGACGCCGCTGTCGGCGCCATGCTCGCCCACCATCATAGAAGAAAAACCGGCGAAGGGCAGCACGTTGACGTTTCGATGCAGCAGAGCGCCGCATGGTTCCTCGCCCAAACCATACCCCATTGGGAATTGGACAATCTCATTCTCGGCAGAGTGGGCACTTTTCGAACGAGCAGCCGGGGGACCCTGCAGCGGCAGGTCTGGCCGTGCAAGGACGGATATGTATTTTTCTTCATGATCGGAGGGCAGCAGGGCGCCAAGACCTGCCGCCAGCTGGTGAAATGGATGGATGAACTGGGCATGGCCAACGAGTTCCTTCTCGATTACGAATGGGAGAAATTCGACATGGCCGGCGCGACTCAGGAGCTGATCGACAAGATTTCACAGCCGATCGCGGAGTTTTTCAAGACAAGAACGAAAAAGGAAGCCCTCGATGCGGCGATGTCGAGGAACATTTCCATATGCCCGCTGATGGGAATGAAGGATCTGATCAGCGATCCCAACCTCGCTGCGAGAGGTTTCTGGACGCCCATAGAGCACCCCGAATTGAAGGCGGCCATGGCGTATCCAAAACAGTTTGCCGGATCATCGGAAAATGAGACGGCGATAAAATGCAAAGCGCCTCTCATCGGCGAACACAACAGCGAAGTATACGGCGAACTAGGCTTGTCGCAGGAACAGATCGCGGAATTGATGAAGATGGGAGTTGTATAGAGTTCCCAGTTCCCGGCTGAAAACGCTTGACCGGAAGCACGGAACATCGTAGGGGAAACGGGAGCAATCAGGAAATATGCCCTGAAAGGGTTGCTTTTAAGTTCCCAGTAGAAAAGCTGTTAACTGGGAACTCTGAACGGGAAATCCAAAAAGGGTGGGAACGGCGTTCTGAATACTTGGTCTTTTGAGCAACGGATGGTTTGCATATCCACGTTCATCAAAACCGGCGTTTAACGGGAAACCTAAAATAGGGTGAAGCGCATGAGTTCTAATCCGAGATATGAAAAGCTTCTTGAACCGGGCCGCATCGGGTCGGTTCAAACCAGGAATCGAATCGTCAAATCCGGCGCAGGCATGCTCATGTGGCACCAGGACGACCTGCACATGCGCCCTGAAGTTCTGGCATTTTACGAAGGGATTGCAAGAGGCGGCGTCGGACTCCTGATCGTCGAATCGCCCACGATCGATTACCCTCGAGGAGTGCGCTGGAAAGAGCGGTATCGCCTCGACGACGACAAATACATTCCAGGACTCAGCGAACTCGTCCAGGTCATCCATAAGCACGGGTGCCCCACATTCATGCAGATGAACCACGACGGGCCCTGGCAGGTAAAGCTCCCCTTCGCTCCCGAGCCGATGTACGACGGCGCGCCCATCGGCGCTTCTCCCGTCAGCTTTGAGTTTGAGGGGGACTTCCACGCCGAAAAGCCCCACCCGCTCACGGTTGAAGAAATACAGGAAATTGTGGATAAGTTCGCCGCAGCAGCCTTGCGCGCCCGGGAAGCAGGATTCGACGGCGTGGACATCAATGCCGCCAGCAGCCATCTGCTGCACAATTTCATATCCCCTTTCTGGAACAAACGCACGGATGCTTACGGCGGAAGCATTGAAAACCGGGCGCGTTTTGCAGTGGAAGTCATCCGCGAAATCAAAAAGCGCGCAGGAAACGATTTTCCCGTCTCGGTCATCTTGAACGGCGTTGAGATAGGCCAGGGCATCGGCGTCCCGAACAGCCAGTGCCTTACGCATCAGGACTCGAAAGAGATCGCCAGATGCCTGCAGGCGGCGGGCGCTGACGCCATACAGGTCCGAAGTCATTTCCTGGGCTATCACGTAGGAGCCTACCTGACCGATGCGCTTTTCTACCCCGAAGCTCCCATTCCGATCGAGTCGTTTCCCGAAGCCTATGATTCGAGCGATCTGGGAGTGGCGGCGAATGTTCCCGCGGCTGCCGGAATAAAGAGCGTGGTGAACATCCCGGTCGCCGTTGTAGCCAAGCTCGATGCGGACATCGGGGAAAAAATCCTCCGGGAAGGCAAAGTGGATTTTATCGCCATGACCCGGCGATTGCTGGCCGACCCCGACTATCCCAGGAAAATTGCCGAAGGGCGTTTGGATGACATCCAGCCATGCACCGGATGCGACAACTGCCTGGGAAGCCGTCGATGCAGAATCAACGGACTGCTCGGGACGCCCTACAACACAATCGAAAAGGCCCCGAAAAAGAAAAAAGTCGTCGTGATCGGCGGAGGCCCGGGGGGAATGTCCGCGGCCAGAGTCTCGGCGATGCGAGGACATGACGTAACCCTGTTTGAAAGATCGACGATGCTTGGCGGATTGCTGCCTGTCGCGGCGATCGTAAAAGGGAATCGGCCGGAGGATCTGTCCTTAATCATCGGCTATTTTTCACGGCAGCTCGCCAAACTCGGCGTAAAAGTCGAGCTTGGCAAGGAAGTTGATCTGTCGACAATAGACAAAATCAAACCGGATGTGATCTTCCTGGCGACCGGCGGCACTTCCACGATTCCCGGGATTCCCGGCATCGACAGGCCTAATGTGGCCAACGGCGCTGCGCTGCACAGGCAACTGAAGCTTGCTTTGAAGTTTTTCAAGCCGGAAACGCTCGCAAAGCTGACCAGGTTCTATATGCCGATGGGGAAAAGGGTAGTCGTGATCGGCGGAGCGATTCAGGGTTGCGAGCTTGCCGAATTTTTAACAAAGCGAGGCAGGAAGGTCACGGTTGTTGAATCCAAGCCTATGATCGGCGAAGGCATGGTCGATGCGCTGCTGTCGAACCTCCTGAAATGGTTTCAAAAAAATGGCGTGACCCTGATCAGCGGAGTCAAGGAATTCGTGGAAATCACGGATAAGGGGCTGACGATCATCGCGGGCAACGGCAAAAAGCAGATTTTGGAAGCGGATACTATTGTGACGGCATTGCCGTTGACGCCGAACAACGAGATGCTCGAAGGGCTCAAAGCAAAAGCGCCGGAAGTCTACGCCATCGGCGATTGCAGGGAACCGCTCCTGATAGCCGATGCGATCGGAACCGGCCTGAGGACGGCTCGCGAAGTGTAAGGGAAGGTTTCCGGTTTCCCGTTAAAAACTAAGTAGTTTTGACGGGGAATGGAGAATGGAGAAACTAAAATAGGCTGAAACAGCATTCGGAAAAATCGGTCTTTTGAGCAACGGACGGTTCCCGGCGCCGCCTTCATAAAACTGTGGTCTAACGGGAAACCGGAATCGAAGGAAGAATGAACAAACAAGTTTTTTCTGATCTGAAAATTGCGGCGTTCAACTGGGCGATGGTCGGGCCATTGACTCTGAAGTTTTTCGCCGATTATGGAGCGACTGTCGTCCGGGTGGAGACGAGCCTTCGACCCTGCGTTACCAGAACTTCCGCTCCTTTTAAGGATAACATCGCCGGCATCAACCGGAGCGGGTATTTCAACCACTTCAGCGCCAATATGATGAGCCTGTCGCTTAATATGAATACGCCCCAGGGATTGAGCGTCGCCCGAGACCTCGTCGCATGGGCGGACGTGGTGACGGAAAACTTTACGCCGGGCGTTATGGATAAATGGGGCCTTGGCTACGAAGCGCTGACTAAGATCAAACCGGACATCATCATGTTGCGGCAGAATGGTTTCGGGACCGAAGGCCCGTACAAAAACCTGGCGGCTTTCGGCATGATCCTCGCAGCCATCGCCGGGATACCCAATTATATAGGGTGGCCGGACAGAGGTCCGCTGCCGGTCGGCGTGGGCGCATATACCGACTCGATCAGCCCGCGGTTTGCTTCGGCCGCTCTTATCGCTGCCCTGGACTATCGCGACAGGACAGGGAAAGGCCAGCTCATCGACCTGGCGCAGTTCGAAACCGCCCTCTATTTCTTTCTGCCGGGCCTCCTCGACGCCGCGGTCAACGACAGAGAGCCTGTCCGGAACGGCAACGCCGTCGCGCATGCCGCTCCCCACAATGTGTATCGCTGCAAAGGGGTGGAACGATGGTGCGCCGTCGCTGCAATAACGGACGATCAATGGTCCGCGCTTTGCAGCGCCGTAGGCAGGCCCGAATTGCAGACGGACCCTCGGTTCGTCACGCTGGCGCGCAGGAAAGAAAACGAAAACGCGTTGGATGATTTGATTGAATCGTGGACTATCGATCGGCCGCCGGAAGACGTCATGGCTGCATTGCAGGCGGCCGGCGTTCCTGCAGGAATCGTGGAAAATGCAGCGGACGTATTCGAGGATCCCCAGCTGCGCTCGCGCGGGCTTTTCTGGCCAATCGAACACGACGAAATGGGGACGTTCACCCATCTGGGTTCGAGCATGGTTTTGTCCAAGACGCCGGCGCAAGCGGCGGCGCCGAGTCCATGCATCGGCGAGCATAACGAGTATGTTCTAACCAAGGTCCTGGGCAAGTCGGATGAAGAATTCGTCGAGCTTCTTGCCGCAGGGGCGCTTGAATAAAAGGAGGAGTTCCCGTGGAATTGGAATTTATTAAATACGAAAAAGAAAAGCAGGTTGCATTCGTAACCCTGAACCGGCCGGACAGGCTCAACGCCATCGGCCCGGAAATTTATCGAGACTGGACCGCGGCGCTGGACGAAGCGGAAAATGACGACGATGTGAAAGTGATTGTTTTCAAAGGCGCAGGCCGCGCATTCAGCGCCGGCGCGGACCTGACCGGCGTGGGCTACGTTTACGGCATGAAAGACCCGAAGCCCGGAGAAAAAGGCAAACAACGCATTCCCCTCCGAGTTAAATTTGAGTTCGACCGGCGCGTCTTCCTTGATTTCCACCGAAGGGTTCTCTACTGCAAGAAGCTGACGATCGCTCAACTGCACACGTATTGCCTCGGCATCGCATTCAACATCATATCGCACTGCGATATGATTATCGCCAGCGAGGACTGCGAGATGGGACATGTCGAAGAGCGTCTCGGCCAGGGCGGAATGACGCTGACGCCCATCATGATCCTCCGCTGCGGATTCACCCGCGCGATGGAGCTTTGCCTCACGGGCAGAAGATTCAACGGCGTCAAAGCCGCGCAATATAACCTGATCAATAAGGCCGTGCCGGCGGACAAGCTCGACGAAGAGGTCCGAAACCTGGCGCACGGACTGTGCATGCATCCCAAAGACGGCATCGCGGTCGGCAAGGCAATGCGGGAAATGATTTACACGACCATGGGCATCGATCGCGGCCTGGTCGATCATTACGTCATGCACACCTTGCAGACCAACAGGGTTCTGGACGAAGGCGAAGTCAACTTCTTCAAACTAAGAAGAGACAAGGGCGTTCGGGACGCCGCTCACGAGAAGCACGACCTCTTCAAAGTCCTGGACGATTTCGACAAATAAAAGATGGTTTCCGGTTTCCGGTTAAAGCAACTTGTTTTTGACGGGAAACGAGAAACGGGAAACGGAGATTGATATGGATGCAGCCTATTTGTTTGCCAGGAATTTCGTGAATACTCGATACGAAAACCTGCCGGCCGAAGTTGTGGAGGCGACGAAGAAGGAGATTCTCGATTTGCTGGGAGTGGCTTTGGGTGGCGCCGGTCAGCCCGGTGCAACCCATGTGTGCGAACTGGTGAAGGAATGGGGCGGCAAGGAAGAGAGCAGCGTCATCGGAAGCAAACAGAAAGTTCCTGCGCCGAACGCAGCGCAGGCAAACGCCACAATGGCTCACGCTTTGGACTTCGATGACGTCCACGAAGCGGCTGTCATGCATCCGGGGATCGCATCCATACCCGTCGCCATGGCTGTGGCCGAAGCACAGGGCAATCTCACCGGCAAAGAATTCATAGCCGCTACGGCGCTGGGAGTCGACATGATGTGCCGTCTGGCTCTGGCGACCACTCCGGGTAAAAGCCCGATTGAATTGGGATGGCATTTGACTTCCCTTTTCGGCTTCATGGGTTCGGCCGCGGTTGCGGCCAGGATCATGCGCCTGGATGAAGATAAAATTGTCGATGCCATCGGGATCGGCTACCACCAGAGCGCGGGAAACGGCCAATGCGTCAAAGACGGCGCCTTGACCAAAAGACTCGGGCCGGGATTTGCCGTCAAGGGAGGAATAACCGCCGCCCTTATGGCCAAGGCTGGAGTGACCGGCGCGAAAAATGCGCTGGAAGGCGAATGGGGCCTTTACAGACAATACATGGACGGAGATTACAGCCCTGAGATTCTGACCGCGGAGTTGGGAAAACGTTTTGAAGGCGCCAATGTCGCGATCAAGCCCTACCCCTGCTGCCGCGGCATTCACCCGGCCATTGACGCCGGATTGGCTTTGACGATGGAGGAAAATATCCGCAGCCGCGACATAAAGGAGATAGTGCTTTCCGTCACGGATGCGCATCTAAAATTGCTCTGCCAGCCGCTGGATGCGAAACAATCGCCAAGAAGCCCGGTGGACGCGCAGTTCAGCATTCCCTGGGGAGTGGCGTCGGCAATAGTCGGAAGAAAGGTAGGGCTGGACGATTTCACGGATAGCGCCATTAAGAATAGAGAGGTCCTGGAAGTCGCTCGGAAAATGCGGGTGGAAGTGGACAACTCGCTGCACAAGCCGGGTCCGGAACCCACACGGGTTAAAATAGTGACGCTGGCTGGAAAATCATTCTCCAGAGTAGTGCAAAGTCCTCTCGGCAGCCTCGAACGGCCGATGTCGTTCGAGGATTGTGCGAGGAAATTCAGAGATTGCGCCAAGAGCCTTGAAGCCGGGCGGACCGAAAAAATCATAAGCCTGGTCGGACAGCTCGAGCGGCTGGAAGATATTCGAGAAATAATCCGTCTTCTAACATAGCGTTTCCCGCTTCCCGTTGAAAACGACTGGCGCAGGATGGGAAACCAAATAAATATGGTGAGCTCGCCATATTATTGATCGCGTTCCCGGTTTCCAATTGGGAACGCGATAGGCTGACGGGGGTGTTTTGAGCAGCCGGTCTGACGATCAGCGACAGATTTCCTGTTCCTCCGTCCCCCGTTAAAACATTATGGGTTTTAACGGGAAACCGGAAACCATTTAAGGAGGCAGTTTTATGGGCGATGCTTTAAAAGGAAAAGTGGCTTTTATCACGGGCGCGGCGGCAAAACGGGGCATGGGACGAGCCGTCGCGGTTCGACTGGCGACGGAAGGCGCAGATGTGGTGGCGACCGACAAATTTGCGGCGCCTAAAAGCGCCTGGGCTGGAGATGAAGGCTGGGGCGGCCTGGCTGACGTCGTCAAAGAGATTGAAGCTCTTGGCCGCAAGGCGATCTATGCGGTTGCAGGCGTTGAGGATCCCAAAGAAGTGGAAGCGGCGGTGAAAGCGGCGGTCGATAAATTCGGCAGGATCGACATTCTTGTCAATTGCGCCGGAACACGCGGGCCGGTTGGCGTCAATATCGCCGAAGGCGACGAAAAAGACTGGAAATTGCTGTTCGATGTCAACTCGCTGGGGACCATGATCGTTTCCAAATACGTCGCCCGAGAAATGATTCGGATGAACCAGGGCGGGAAAATCGTGCATATCGCTTCCGCAGCAGGCAAGCTGGCCTGTCCCGGAAGCGCCGCCTATGCCGCTTCCAAATGGGCGGTCATCGGGATCACCCAGGCCCTCGCCATGGAGCTGGCGCCATACAAGATTAATGTCAATTCGATCAATCCCGGCTTTTTCCCCACAAATCTGCGCGACGAGGACGCCACGCTCCACAGCAAAAAGAAAGGCGTTACGGTCGAGCAATTCCGGGAAGAAGAATATAAGATGCTCAGCAATATGGTCCCGCTCAAACGGATGGGAACCGTCGAAGACATAGCGGATTTAATTTATTTCCTGGTCAGCGATCAGTCGAAGTACTTGACGGGACAGTCTATTAACATCACCGGCGGCACCCCGCCGCTGAACTAAAAAAAGGTGTTCCCGGTTCCCAGTTCGCGGTTGAATAAAGATAAAGTTAACTGGGGACTCTGAACTGGGAACTGGGAACTTTTTATTAGGAGAGATGCGATGAGCCTCAAAGAATATGCCGATTTTGCGAATGAGAATAAAGCCTGCTATCTGGCGACTGTGGAAGGAAACCAGCCGAGAGTCCGGTGTCTCAGCATGTGGTACGCCGATGAAACAGGATTCTATTTTCAGGCGCAATCCGTTAAAGCTTTGATCAAACAGCTGCACAAAAACCCAAAAGTGGAAGCCTATTTTTGCACCAAAGATTTCAGCAAAGCCATGCGCGTATCGGGCGAAGTGAAATTTGTCGATGATCTGAAGATGAAGGCGAAATGCATTGAAGAAAGGCCTTTCGTTAAAAATTTCGGCATCACAGAGCCAAACCACCCCTTGTTGGCCGTATTCCATTTGTACACGGGCGAAGCCTATTTCTGGACATTTGCCGACAGCATGAAAGAAGACCAGATCCCCAGATTCAAGTTTTAATCCGCATGATTCACAAAGCTTCGCAGCAAGGCGGCGGATCCGGGCAGGCGCTTATCGTTGGTTCTTGCGGCGATAATCCCTGGTTTCGATATTTCAATCCGACCGGGCGGCGGATCCGCCGAGAAAGTCCGGAGAATTTGTCCCCTTTCTTGTTCAAACGCTTGCGTCCGCTGTGCGATGGCATCGTTTTTTTGCCTATAAAAGCCAAAAAACGGTCGATAAATTAGAGTATGGCGTATGGAATCCGCAACTTATCGAAGACGGCTTTCGGCAGGATGAAAAATATGAGCGATGAACCTTCCGTTTCAGTGGCAATTCGCCCCATGGCGCCCTCAGACCTGGCCAGGATCATTGAAATAGACATCCAGGTTTTGGGCAAGCCGAGACAGGAATATTGGAGAATGAAGGTTCAGCTGGATGAAAAGCGCTCACAAGTCTCCCGTCTGGTCGCTGAAATAGACGGCGCCGTGGTCGGTTTTATTATTGGATACGCAAGCCAATGGGAATACGGACTTCCCGAGAAAATCGGCTGGATTGACACCATAGGCGTCGCCCCTGAATGCCAGCGAAAAGGCATTGCGCAGCTTTTATTCCGGGAAATGGCTCAAAAACTCAAGGACATGGGAGTAGCCGAAGTCTACACGCTTGTAAGACGACTGGACTGGAAACTTCTCAAATTTTTCCAAAGCCTTGGATTTCACAAGGGCGAAATGATGAACATCAAACTGGAAATCTGATCGTTCGCAATTCAAGCCGCAGAAAAATTATCCGGCTGCAATCGCCTCCCGTTTCGAATCCATTTTAAACAAAAACGCCCGCACAACGTTTCGCAGCATTCGCCTCAATCCAGGACATTCATGAAAGCCGGCAGCGAGGCTGCGCCGCAGACGCTTCATGATTCATGCAGGTTAAAAGCTTCTCCCTTGGAGCTGAACCTCGTGTATCATATGGGATTGCTGATAAGGAGATTCTTATGGCCGAAAAGCCTGCGCCCATTCGTCCGGCGTTTCCGAAACGCGCTGTCATCACCGGCGGCATGCCTTATGGCAACAAGGATCTGCATTTCGGGCACATCGGCGGCGTATTCGTCCAGGCCGATGTCTTTGCGCGATTTATGCGAGACCGGATCGGCGCTCAAAATGTCTTATTCGTATCCGGAACCGACTGCTACGGATCGCCCATCGTAGAACAATACCGTCAGACGACCGAAAAAGGAGAATTTCAGGGCGGCATCCAGGACTTTGTCCGGTTCAACCATGAACGGCAGAAGGAAGTGCTGGCAGCCTACGGAATCAGTCTCAATCTTTTTGCCGCTTCGGGATTCGGCCGTTCGGGAGAAATACACCGCGAGATATGCGGCGATTTTTTCCAATCGCTGTATAAAAACGGATTCCTTCGCCGAATGGGAAACCTTCAATTCTTCGACAAAAAAGCCGGCGTGTTCCTCAATGGCCGGCAGGTTGTGGGGCGCTGTCCGATCCCGGGATGCAAGTCGGAAAAAGCCTATGCCGACGAATGCGCGCTCGGACATCCTTATGAACCGCGCGATCTGATCGCTCCAAAGAGCGCGATTACCGGCGACACTCCGGAAATGAGGAGCGTCTCCAACTGGTACATCGACCTCGAAGAATTCCGTCCCGAGCTTGTCCGATGGGTGGAGGCTCAGAAGAAAGCTCCCGGGTATCGCCCCTTTGCCGTGAGCGCAATCGAGGAATTCCTCGAACCTCCGGCCATTTACATCAGGCCGGAGCAGGAAGAGGCATTGGCCGCCATCGTGAACGATCTGCCCCCGCACCAGCGCCGCGAGGATTCGAACAAACCTGCCCGGCTTGTATTCAAAAAGCTTGCCGACCGGGAAAAAGCCAATGAAACGCTTGGGCAAGCGGGCATCCGCTACCGGAATGGCAAGACGCTTGTTCCCTTCCGCCTGACAGGAAATGTCGAATGGGGGCTTCCGGCGCCGGACCTGGAGGAGGACCTCAAAGAGCTGACCTTCTGGGTTTGGCCGGAATCTCTCTGGGCGCCGATCTCTTTTTCCGCCGCCTGGCTGGAATCCTGCGGGCGCGAAAAGTCCGAGTGGAAGCGGTGGTGGGCTTCGAAGGAAGCCCGCGTTTACCAGTTCATCGGCGAAGACAACGTCTACTTCTACAGCCTGGCTGAAATGAGCATGTTCATGGGCGTCCAACCCCGGCCCGTGAAGGCTGACCCGGAGGAAGGCTGCCTTCAACTTCCCGAATTGGTTGTGGACAACCATATTTTATTCTTCGACAAAAAAGCGAGCAGCAGCGGGAAGATTCCGCCGCCGATGGCCCGAGACCTTCTGAATCACTACACTCCCGATCAACTCCGCGCGCACTTTATCTCCCTTGGCCTCGGCGTCCGAAGCGTCAGTTTCAAGCCCCGGCCGCTGAATCCGGGGGCCGATCCGAGGGAAGGCGACCCGGTGCTCAAAGAGGGGAACCTGCTCTGCAACGCATTCAACAGGGCGGTCCGGACATGTTTCTATACGGCCCAGAAATATTTCGAAGGTCGCATCCCGGCCGGAGATGTGTCCCGGCAGACGCTGGAAGAAAGTCACAAGGCGCTTCTCGATTACGAAGCCGCGATGCATCGTCAGGAGTTTCATCAGGCGATGGCCGTCGCCGACAATTACGTCCGGGCGATTACCAAATATTGGTCTTCGGCTGTAAAAACCAATGCGGAGCTTTCCGGAGGCGATCCTGTTCTGCGCCAGGCGCTGATCGATGCATTTCAACGCGTCCGCACCGCCGCGCTGATGCTTCATCCGATCGCTCCCTTCGGAACGGAAATGATCCGCGAATATCTCAACTTCGACGAATCTTTCTGGAGCTGGGACCGGGCGTTTGACGCCATTTACGCGTTTATGAGAAATCCGGCGGAACATGCTCTCAAGTTTCTGGAGCCCCGCGTCGACTTTTTTCCGAAGCACCCTAGCCAGGTGTAGCGAAAAAGCGTTCCTAATTCAGAGTTCCCCGTGATTGGCGAGTCCCGCCGCCGGGAAAGCCCCGGGATACGAAGGGAATAAGATCTTTTTCCTTTTTATTCCGCGTTCTCCGTGCGATATTTCGGTGGCAGGAAAGCAACGATCCAATATCATTATTCGACGACAGGATATGCCTATGGAACCCGAAGATCAGGAACAGGAGCGTCAGCTGCTGGCGGAAGTCTATTCCAACATGTCCGATGCGGAACTGAAAGACCTTGCCGCCGACAGCGAGGATCTCACGGATTTGGCCTACAAGACTCTGAAGGGTGAAGTGGAACGCAGGGGCCTGAGCATCGATTGGGACGCACTGCCAAGCGCAGATGTCCTGGAAAACCGCAATTTGGTTGCGATCCGGAAATTCCGGGATCTGCCGGAAGCGCTTCTCGCCAAAGGCTTGCTTGAATCCGCCGGCATCGAATGCTTTTTAACGGATGAAAACATGGTTCGGATAAACTGGTTGATTTCGAACGCGCTAGGCAACATGCGGCTTCAGGTCGGCGAGGCCGACGCCGAAGCCGCCATCGAGATATTGAACCAGGCCGAGACCGGCGGCGCGGACGAGATGCAATGAAGCGCATTCCGAACTTCATTTATGATATTCTCCGCTGATGAACAAAACGATTCTCGACCGTTTTATCCGCTATGTAAAAATCGACACCCAGTCCGCTGAAGAATCCTCCAGTTGCCCCAGCACGGAAAAACAGCTGGAGCTGTCCAGACTCCTGGTCGAGGAAATGAAGCAGCTCGGGCTCGCGGACGCAGAGCTTGACCGGTGGGGATTGGCCACCGGCACTCTTTCGGCCAATATTCCCGAGGGGCATCCGGCCTTCGGCAAAGTCCCGGCCATTGGATTCATCGCGCATGTCGACACCTCTCCCTCAGCCAGCGGCGCCAACGTAAAACCTCAGATAATCCTTTATTCAGGCGGCGACATCGCGCTGCCGGGCGACCCGTCGGTCGTCCTGAGAGAATCCGAAAATCCGGAGCTGGCGCAAAACATCGGGGAAACTATCGTGACAAGCGACGGGACCACCCTGCTCGGAGCGGACGACAAGGCGGGGATCGCCATCATCATGACCGCGATCGAGAAGCTCCTCCACAATCCGGACCTGTTGCACGGCGACATAAAAATCGCATTCACGCCGGACGAAGAAGTCGGCGCCGGCGTGAATCATTTCGACATCCATAAGTTCGGCGCCGATTTCGCCTATACCGTCGACGGCGGAACGACCGGCGAACTTAACAAGGAAACGTTCAGCGCCGACTCCGCGACAATCGCCGTCTTCGGCCGCAACATTCACCCCGGCGACGCGAAGGGGATCATGGTGAACTCCATCCGAGCGATCGCCGACATCATCGCCCGCCTGCCGAGAGATGCGGCGCCGGAAGCCACCGAAGGCTATGAACCCTACATTCATCCACACAAACTCGAGGGAGAAGAGGAAAAATCGACGCTCAACATCCTGCTGCGAGACTTCGAAACAGAAGGTCTCGCCGGACTGAAACGCCGGCTCGAAGAAATTATCGAAGAAGTGAAACCGCTCCACCCGAAAGTGCGATTTGAACTGCAGACAATCGAGTCTTACCGCAACATGCGGGAAAAGCTGGAGAAGAGCCCGTGCGTGCTCGACCATCTCTGGGAAGCGGCGCAACGTTCGGGGCTCGATCCGAAATGGGTTCCGATCCGGGGCGGCACCGACGGATCGAGACTGACCGCCGCCGGACTGCCGACGCCGAATATTTTCACCGGAGGCGAAAACTTCCACGGCAAAACCGAGTGGGCGTCTCTCCGCGGCATGCAATATGCCGTCAATACAATCGTCCATCTCGCTCAAATCTGGGTGGAGAAAAGCGCCGCCCCGTATGAAAGGAGCCTGTCCGAGAATTAGGACATGCCGCACATGCTAATTCTCGGACAGGCTGGCAGCGGCGCCGCCGATTCATTCCCTTCCGGCGCTCTCGGCCGGAAAATCCTTGTTTATAAATAACATTGTCGTGTATAAATATAATGCTGCAGTTTTAGCGGGAGACCTGTTCGATGCAACGACTGAAAACTCTGGCCATGTTCGCCTGCGCCCTTGCGGCATGCCTCGGCTTGTCCGCGGCGCAAGCCGCCGACAAGCTGCTGGTATACGCCGGCGCGGCCTCCAAGCCGCCCACGGAAGAAGCCGCGAAACTCTATGAGCGGAAAACGGGAGTGAAAATCGATCTGGTGTTCGGCGGATCCGGATCGGTGCTTTCCCAAATGAAGCTGGCCAAACAGGGAGACATCTACTTCCCCGGGTCTTCCGACTACATGGAAAAAGCCAAGCGCAACGGCGACGTTTACGCGGATTCGGAGCGGAAGATCGTTTATCTGGTTTCCGCCATCAATGTGGCGAAAGGCAATCCGCGGGGAGTCCGTTCGCTGCGCGATCTGACAAAGCCCGGGCTGAAAGTCGCGATAGCCAATCCCGAGACCGTCTGCGTGGGCGTCTATGCCGTGGAGATCATTGAGAAAGAGTTTTCGGAGGCTGAGAAAAAAGCGTTCCGGCGCAACCTCGTCAACTACACGGAATCGTGCGAAAAAACCGCCACCGCGATTTCTTTAAAAATGGCGGACGCAGTCATTGGATGGAGCGTATTCGAACACTGGGATCCGGCCCGGATCGAAACCGTCCGGCTGCAGCCCGGCCAGATTCCGCGCGTCGGCTACATCCCGATTGCAGTATCGAAGTACTCCAGGGACCCGCAAGCCGCCCGGCGTTTCATCGATTTCCTCGCCGGCCCCGAAGGCCGGAAGATTTTTGCGCGCTACCAATATTTTGCGACGGCGAAAGAGGCGATGGACTGGCTTGGCGCTTCAAAACCGGTTGGCGGCGAATACTCTTTGCCGCCCGGCTGGATCCAGAAATAAAGAGAGAAGCGAGCCGCCGATGAATCTGCGCCGCACGACGATTATTGCCGCATTGTTGGTCCTGGCATTGTATGGCGGGCTGATCGTCTCTCTCGGATGGTTTCTGGAACTGCCCACGCTGCGTGAGACCTTGACCTCGTCGCGCACTCTGTTCTCCATCCGGCTGTCGTTGATAGGTGCGACAGTCGCCGCGTTGTTCGCCATTCTGCTCGCCGCTCCGGCCGCCTATGGAATGTCCCGATTCAACTTTCGCGGGCGGGACCTGGTGGACACCATCCTGGAATTCCCCATCATCGTATCCCCTGCGGCTCTGGGCGCCATTCTATTGATTTTTTTCAATAATCCGATCGGCGAATGGATGCAGGAGCGCGGAATAAGGTTCGTTTTCACTTTTGCCGGCGTTGTGCTGGCGCAATTTGTGACAATCCTGGGAGTCGCGGTGCGCCTCCTGAAAACATCTTTTGACGAAGTGCCGCTCGAACTGGAAACGGTGGCACGCTCACTTGGAGCGACTCCACGCCACACGTTCTTCTCCATTACGCTGCCGCTGGCGCGCCGGGGGCTCCTGGCCGCCTTCATTCTGGCATGGGCGAAAGCCCTGGGAGAATTCGGAGCCACGATCATGGTGGCCGGCACAATGGCCATGCGCACCGAAACCCTGCCGATCGCCATTTACATGCGGCTGGCCGGCGCCGATATCGAGGGGACAGTGGCATTGATTCTCGTGCTCGTCGTCACCGGGCTCGCAGCCCTTTCCCTGTCGCGATGGCTGCTGGGAAAGGTCGCGCATGCTTGAAGTCAAAGGTCTTAGCGTCGCCGCCGGCGCTTTCCGGCTTCGGGATATCGACCTGGTTGTGGCGGAAAGCGAATGCCACGCGGTGCTCGGCCCGTCCGGATCAGGCAAATCCACGCTGCTCAACGCGGTGCTCGGAATGCTCCCCCCCGAAGCCGGCAGCATCGGCGTCAATGGCGACGACATAACCGATCTGCCCATCGAAAGCCGGGGATTAGGCTACCTGCCGCAGCAGATCGGGTTGTTTCCTCACTTAACCGTCCGGGACAATCTTTCCTACAGCCCCAGGGCTCGCGGTTTGCCCACAAATCAATATCAGCCGCTTATCGATAAACTGGTCGAATCGACCGGAATCGGCGATCTGCTTGCGCGCTATCCGCACACGCTTTCGGGAGGAGAACGCCAGCGGGTCGGCCTCGTGCGCGCCCTTGCCAGCCGGCCCCGGCTGGTATTGCTGGATGAGCCATTCGCGTCGCTGAACGAATCGCTGCGGCGCGAACTCTGGGAGCTGTTGCGAGAACTTCAACATAACCAGCGTCTTACCGTGCTTCTCGTCACCCACAACCTCATCGAGGCTTATTACCTGGCGGATAGGATCAGCATCCTGATGGACGGACGCATCCGGCAAACCGGCAATAAAGGAGCTGTCTATCGCCGCCCGGCCACCCGGTCTATTGCGCGTTTTCTTGGAGTGAACAATCTTTGGGAAGGCCTCGTCTCCAGCTGCGATGGCGGCCTTCTGACCGTGCAATGCCCGGCGGCAGGCATTACGGCGCTGCTTGCCGCCGGGAACGATCCTCCGCCCGCCGGAACCCGCGTCTCGGTGGGAATCCTTGCCGAAAATGTGGCGTTTCGAGACGCAGCGCACCCTCCGAAACCCGACGAATACATGCTGACCGGCAAAATCCGCCTTATCGATATGGGTCCCAGGTCGATCATTCAATTTCAAACCGCTTCGAACCTCGTCCTGGAACTTCATTCTGGCCGCCAGATAGTCGATTACTTCGGCCTGGTCGACGGCCAGACAAGCCTGGTCGGACTGCCTCGCAACGCCCTGTTCTGGATGCTCGACGAATAGACGTCAAATTCTCCGGCATTTTCTCCACTTTGCGACTTGAATTTAATTTTATAAGCCATTCAAGAATTTTCTTGACCAATAAAACTATATGCGATTAGCATTGGATATTATTGGCTATTACTGGAGATATTTTATTCATGAACGACGATGATAAGCTGTTAACACTGGAGGATGTAGCTGAGCGACTGAAAGTCTCGGTCAGCACGGTGCGGCGGTGGGTGAAATCGAATGAGCTGAGGGCGATCAAGATAGGAAACCGCGGCCAGTACCGCATCCGGTTGGGAGATGTCGAGGAATTCCTGGCTGACCAGGAAGCGCAGCAGCCGGATACGTCGGCGGTGGCCGCGGTCAAACGCGGCCGGGAATGGAGGCAGGCTGTCGACTGGGCGCGGGCGCACACCAAATATATCGTGGTTACCGGAGGTGTGATTTCGGGCCTGGGGAAAGGGATTGCGGCCGCTTCCATCGGCAAACTGCTGAGCTCTCGTCTGGCGATTGTGCCCATCAAGTGCGACGGCTATCTCAACACGGACCCCGGCACAATGAATCCGATCGAGCACGGCGAAGTTTTCGTATTGGACGACGGCGGCGAAGTGGACATGGATTTCGGCCATTACGAACGTTTTTTAGGCGTGACCTGCCGGTTCGAATGGAACCTTACGATGGGCAAAGTTTACAAGAAAATTCTGGAACAGGAGAGGGAGGGTTTTTATCTTGGCCAAACGGTTCAACTGATCCCGCATGTGACGGATGTAATCAAAGAGTGGCTGTACGAAATACCCGGGCGCCTTCAGGCGGACATCGGTCTGATCGAAATCGGCGGCACCGTCGGGGACATGGAAAACGAGCTGTATCTCGAAGCGGCGCGACAGCTTCGCCAGGAAATCGGCGAGGAAAACGTTTTGTTCGTTCATGTGACCTATGTCCCGGTGCCGGCCGGGGTGGAGGAGCAGAAATCCAAACCAACCCAGCAATCCGTCAAGCTTCTCAACGAGCGCGGCATACGTCCCGACATACTGATTGGCCGTTGCACGGAGCGGCTTACGGAAAAGATCAAACGCAAGATCTCGCTGTTCTGCAACATCGATAAAAATGCCGTGATATCGGGCCTCGACGTCCCCTCCGTCTACCAGATCCCGCTGATTTTTGAAGAGGAAGGGTTGACCGAAATTGTGCATAAAAGGCTTACCATATACTCGCCGCCGCAACTTCGGGAGTGGCGCTATCTTGTCGGCCGGCTGCTTTCGCCCTCCGGCCCTCAGATTCGAGTGGCTATCTGCGGCAAATACACCAACCTGCATGACTCCTACGCCAGCGTGATCGAGGCGGTGAAACACAGCGGCGCCCACATTGACGGCCAGGTGGAGATAGACTGGCTGGACACGGCGGAACTGGAGCGCAGCGGCTCCTCCTGCGGAGAATTTTTGCGCAATGTGGACGCTGTCATCGTGCCCGGAGGGTTCGGCACTCGGGGGATCGAGGGCAAGATCGAGGTAATCCGGCACTGCCGTGAAAACAGCATCCCTTTTTTGGGCATCTGTTACGGCATGCAGCTGGCGGTGGTGGAATATGCACGGAACGTCGTCGGCCTGACCGGCGCGCACACGACGGAAGCGGCCGAAGACGGCCTGGAAGTCTCCGAGCCGGTCGTTTGCATTCTCCCCGAGCAGGTCGGCGTCACCCAAAAAGGGGGGACCATGCGGCTGGGAGGCCACGACATCCTCCTCGAGGAAAACTCACGCGCAGCCCGCCTTTATAAAAGCCAGAAAATCCGGGAACGGTTCCGTCACCGGTACGAAGTCAATCCCGAATACGTGGAGCGTCTGGAGAAAGCCGGCATGATTTTCTCCGGACATGATCCGAGCGGCGCGATCATGCAGGTGATGGAGCTGCCGGAGCACCCTTATTTCCTGGGCTGCCAGTTTCATCCGGAGCTGACATCGAAGCTGGAGGAGCCGGCGCCGTTGTTTCGCGAGCTGATCCGAGCGGCCTTCGAAAGGAAAAATCCTCTTCCTCGCTGAGCGGGCCCCGGAATCATGCCGTCGGCGTTTCGACATGCTTTGACTTTTCGACGGCTGCTTCCTTTGCTTTTTGTGAAGAAGATGGGTCGGAATGCGCCCTTTGGCGCAGCGCTTTCATTTCCCCGCTCAGCCATTCATCGGCCAGTTCGTTTTTCGCCGCAACCGCTTTCAGCCAGGTCAACTCTTCCGGGTGCATTTCCCCGTCGATGCAGGCCAGCATCAAAGCATCGCGCACGAATAGCTTCGACGTTTCCTGGTTCGAAAACTTCATCGGTTCGTCCTTGATATGCTCGTTTTCCAGCACATCCCGAATCGCAGCCTCGCAAAACCGCCGGTCGAAATCCAGGGACTGGCCGAGTCCAATCATCGTCTCCTTTTCGGCAGACCCGATAATCCGGTCTCTCCGGATCAAAACCAACAGACCTCTGTAGTATTTGCCTCGGTCCGACAGTGAAATATTTTTCCGCATTGGATGCATCCGCCTCATTAAATCCAAGATTGTCCCGTCAGCTCTCCTATCGAATACTCCCGAAATGCCACGGCTTCAAGGACTAATTGTCTTCTATGACGCGGCGGCAGAACTGTCTTGGCGGGATCGCTTTAAAACAGTCTCTTGGGGCAGACCGGCCGGAAGACAGACCGGCGGCCGTGCCGATGCAAATCCCGGATTTGCGCTTAAAAAAAGCTTGCCTTGAAGCTAGAATTGGTCGATGGGTGAACGGGGAGGCTTCTCGTCGAATCCGGCAAATCGGCGGCCTGTGAAAAGCTCCTCCGCTGGGACGCTGAAGAGGAAATGTTGCGGATGGGAGAAACGAACTTGACGGTTCAAAAAGTGACGTCGGCTGTGATTGCAGCTGCCGGCCAGGCCACCCGAATGTGGCCCGCCAGCAAAGCTATCCCGAAGGAACTGTTCCCGCTTGGGAAAATCCCCGCATTAGGACATTTGATCATGGAATTGGTCGACGCGGGGATCCAGCGAATCCTGGTCGTCACTTCCCCCCATGGGCGCGACTTGATCAAAAAACTGCTGGATCCCAGCCTGCCCCCGCCCAAAAATGTCGCAGGCGATCCGCTTGTTCAGGCCTTCACGGCGAGGATCGCCAAGGCGGATATCGCCATTTTCAATCAGACGGGCGCTTACGGCAATGCGACTCCTCTCATGGGGGCGGCGGATCAAATCGGCGATGCGCCCTGCATTTACGCCTTCGGCGACGATATTGTCCTCGGAGAAAATATCGCCTCCAAATTGATCGACGTGCATGCTCACACCGGCTCGCCCGTCATGGCGGCTCAGGAGATCGAGCCGGCCAGAACAAGCCTTTTTGGAATTCTGGAATGCGTCCCGGAGGGACGGTTTCAGAGAATTCGCCGGGTGATTGAAAAACCCGCGCCGGGCGAGACTCCTTCCAATCTGGCCGCCTTCGGCCGCTACCTGGTAACCCCGGAGCTGATGGATGCGCTGAGAACGATCCAACCCGGGAAGAATGGCGAACTCTGGTTTGTCGACGCAGTCATCCGGCTTTTGGCGGAAAACCGGCCGGTTTTCGCCCGCACGCTGGAAACCGGCCGGTGGTTTACCGTCGGCGATCCCAAAGGTTACACGGAAGCGGTGAGCGCCGCCGCCAGGAACCTTCCTTCCTAGCGTCCCTGAAGTTCGCCGTAAATATCGGCGAGCTATCGGCGGCGCTGGCAAGGCGGGCCGACGATGGAATATCGGAAATATTCCGAGGAGGCCCAACGCCGCCAGCGGCGTCGAGAGCCGGCAAAACAGGTAACGACCTTCAGGACAGGACAGCAACCCGGAACGACTGCGGCAAAACGATGCTGCCGCGTTAATGTGAAATATGGATATTTAAGTTTCTAATTCTTCAGCTTCTCGTACAAAGGCCCCAGCTTCGACCGGTACAACGACCGTATCGTCTCTTCCGATTCGCCCAAGGGCTTGACTGGAATTAGATCGATGACATCCTCAGCCTTCATGCCGGATCCGAAGAGAGTCCGGACCGCTCCGGTGGCCATCTCGGCGACGCCGGCTTCGGCTTCTTCGGGATTCATTCCGAAGGATTGCGCCAAACTGCGCAGTTCCTGCCACTGGAACCAGAAATACGTCGGGCCCATCGCAGTAACGATGGCGTAGGATTCCAGCTTATTCTCCGCAACTTCGGGGCATTTGCCCAACGCGCTTATAAGACGGAGGATTTCTTCTCTTTCCTTTTGGTGCAACGCTTCCGAAAAAACCAACGGATTATAGCCGTTTCCGATAATGGAAGCGGCATTGGGAATCAGGCGCACGATTCGGTTGAAGCCTCCGGACGCTTTGGAAAGCTTGTCGATCGACAGTTTCGGGGCCAGCGAAATCAGGATCGCGTCCGGTTTGAAGCAATCCTTCAAATCGGCCAGGGCGCCCGAGATGGCCGGAGGATGCAATCCAAGGAACACAAAATCCTGGGAGGCCGCCTTGCCATTGTCATTCAGCGCAATTTGCACATCCGGATAATCCGATTGCAGTTTTTTCAGAACTTCGGGATTCACATCGCCGGCAATAATGCCGCCAGGCATTCGCCCTGCCTTCCTCAGGCCGCCCAGGATAATGCGGGCAACCCTTCCGGCGCCGACAAAGCCAATTGTTTTCTCCTCCATAATTCCTCCCTGTCAGCTTGACCGGGCGCCGAAAACGCGCCCGGATGGATTGTATTTTGCCCGGAATCTCCGTTGCAAGGCGTTTCATCTTTTCCGGATTGCGGCAGGCAAACGCCGCCCGACATCCGCGGCCGCCCATTGCTCCCTTGCATTTGTTTCAATGACTCGCCCGACGCATTCGAAAAATCCCAAAACGCACGGCATTTTCAGCCTGTAGTAAACCTGCAGGCCGCGCTTTTCCGCGACAATAACGCCGGCGCTCCTCAACACGGACAAGTGCCTGGAAATGGTGGAAATATCGGCGCCGATCATTTCCGTCAATTCGCAAACGCAGCGTTCGCCCTCGGCAAGCTGTTCGAGCATGAAAAGGCGGGAGGGATGCGCCAGCGCCTTGAAAACTCTGGCGCGAGTCGCCAGCCGGGTTTGCATTGTCTCGTTCATAGAATTCAAATGCCACCATTAATCAGCTGCGTTTTGAAAATTTCCACACTGGAACTCGCGCCAGGACGGCTTTTTATGCTTTTTCTTTTTTTGAAGTCTCGACGAACAACCGTTGCAATGGATCTCCGCCGGCGCCGAGAATCAGGAAACGAACGATCAGCGAGAAACAGGCGCCGATCAGAGCCAGAGCCAACCCTATTTCAAATCCGGTATAAGAAAAGCGAGTCAGGCCGGGCCACCAGCCTGATTTAAATAACATGATGAGCCCGAAAAACGCCGCCGCGGCCAGACAAACCAGGATCCCGTTGGCAAGCGTGCGCAGAGCGCTGCGCCGGCGGCCAAACTCCTTCAAAGGCAGCAGCGCTGTTGCAGCGGCAAGGCCTGAGCACAGGATCGAAACCCACAAATGATTGGCATCGAGCGTGAACCTGCGTATCGTCACGTATTCAAGCCATCCGGGCCGCCATGCGAGCCATAGAAGCCCCAGAACGCAGACGGCCGCAGCAAAAGCGGATATCAGCGTGGCATTCGCGGGCGGCATGCGAAAATGCCCTGCCAGCAGCAAATTCAGCCCGAGCGCCGCCAGGAAAAGAAACACGATGGCGCCGAGCCAGTAAATAAAGGGCTTCAGCTGCGCCTCCCGAAACGCCCCGAGACGCACCTCAAAAGCTGAAAGCCCCAGGATCCCATAGTTCGGCGCCCATTCCGGGCGGGCGTCGTCGCCTGAAAATGCCTTTTTGAGCGTTGCGCCCTGAAAAAATGGGGCGCCGGATTTATGGCAGTCGGTGCAGCCGCCCGCTCCGAGCGCCGCTCTTGCCGGAGAAATATCGTGTGAAAACTTATAAGCGGACGCATAGGCAGTCGCTTCATGACCCTCGTGGTCCAGATCGCGGTATTCGGTGGATGAAAAGTAGGCCCTGTTGTCCGACACCCAGACCAATTTCCGGCCGCTCATCGGGAAGCCGGTCGCCTCCAGGTGCGCCTTCACGGAAGAAATCAGCGCGTCTATTTCTTCTGGACGGTTTACTTCGATGATTCCGTCTTTATTGTCGTCCGCAATCCTTCCCAGTTCCGGATATTTATTTCTGGGATCCGCCCGATGCTGCATCCACATCTGGAAAAAGTCCTTCATGAACAGCTGATTCAATCCCGGCGCGCCCTGCTGCTCCAATCCCACCCACGCGCTGTGAACAAGGTTGCCCGGATAGATCTTGCCCTTATAGCGCAGCAGCGTCGGGCGGGTGACATCGGTCGGCTTATCCTTGCTGGTGAAAAGCTCCAGCTCGCCGTAATGATTCCAGAAATTCATTTCCTGATCATAGAAGGTCCAGATATGCTTCGGAGGAGGAGAAATCCGCGGCGCCGGATTGTAAACATCGCTTGCCTGGACGAGAGCGCTTTTCACAGACCGCGCCGGGATATGACAGGTCTGGCAGGCGATTGCGTCCATGTGCAGCGGCGGCAGCCAGGCGTGGGTGGCGCGAGGGGCGTTGCGCCATCCCTCCAGGTGGCAGCTTTCGCAAGTCCTCGCCGTGTCGTCCAGATCGTTGCGCACCCAGCCGGAGGGGTCGTCCCCCTTGCCGAATTGATGCACTTCACGCCCGCGGATGCGCGGATCGGCGGCGTTGCTTCCGGCGGAATGACAATCCACGCAGCTCAATCCGGCCACCATGTGAACGTCGGTGCGCGTCATATAGCCGGCGCCCCGTTTCTTCCAATCGGGTTTGGCATGGCAATTGAGGCAGGTCTCATTGCGCGGCTCCGGCGCCATATGGACCAAAACGTTGCCATCCGAATCAAACTTCGCTTTGTCGTAAATAACTTTGGGGTGCTCTTTCGCCTGCACTTTTCCCTCTATCTGCCCGAATCCCGCTCCGGCTGTTGCAGCCCACCTGAAGTTCAGGTTGGCCAACTCGGCATTGCGCCGGTTGAGATTGTATTCCGGTTGATGGCAGAGCAGGCAGTCGGCTTCGACCACTCCGGTCTCGGACCAGCGCGCCTTGTAGTAGTCCCCGTCCAGATTGTTGTCGCCGCCCGAGGTGAAACCGGATGCGGGGTCGCTCATCCAGGCGTCATAGCGCTTGCCGTCCCGATCGAATTCGAGAGGCCCTCCTCCGGGATGGCAATTGCCGCAGGTGGCGGTAATGAAATCAAAAGAGGTCATGTCGATCGTTCGCGCATCGGCGTTTTGCTTTGGCGCAAGCTGACGATACAACGGCGCCGGCGAGCACCAGTTGCCGCCGTAGTTCCCGGGAGAGGTCGCCCATCGATAGCGTTCGGCCATTTTTTGCGGGACGATTTCACCCTTGCCCTGCGTGAAATGAAAGCCCTCGGTGATTTTGTTGTAGTCGTGGCAGCCCTTCGCTCCGCAGGTCTGCCTTGGCGAATAGGGCGCAGCGTCGTTCTCGCCTTTTGCGGGATTGATCGCGTTGCCCCCTTCATCCCGCAAAGGGAATGGCGGGCACACTCCGATGGCTCGCGCCGACGCTTCCACCGATGCGGCGGGAACGCGGGAAGGTTTAAGGCTGCTGCAGCCGCAAAAAAGAATGCCCGCTACGGCGGCCGCAGACAAAAACCAACCTGTCCGGACCGATCGTTTTTCCCTTTGTGCTTTCATGAAAGCCACCCCTTGCGATTATCCTGAAGAACGCGCGGCGCCTTTTGGCGTCAGCAAATCCCCAAATAATGTCTTCGATGGCCATTAGCCTTATCACTATTTGGCAAAATAACCAATATAATTTTGCATTCGGTCTGCACCAAGCGGCGTTCAAAGATCGGTACGGAGGGGGGGTGGCCATCGATAGGGAATCCCGGCGCCGGGATTCGGAATCCGTTCAACCGCATCGCTTCGGGAGCATCTGCTGCGGCGGCGGTTCCGGGTTTGCATTGTCTCGTTCACAGAATTCAATGCTCCGCCGGATCGACCGGTTGCGGCTTCAGAAAACCAGCAGGTTTTTCAACAGAAGATAAATGCCGGCGCAAATAAAAACGACTGCAGTCAGTTTGCGCGCCCATTTTTCGATCTGCGTCAGTTTGTCGAAGAATTTGCCGATAGATTTAACGCTGAACGCCATGACCAGCGCGAAAGCGACGACCGGGAGCGCGGTGCCCAGGCCGTAGACCGAAGGCATCATGACGGCGGATTTCCCGTCAATCGCCAGCGGAATAAGACTTCCAAAAAAAAGAAAGGCCGACAGAGGACAGAATGTCAGGGCGAAGATGACGCCAAGCAGCCCGGCGCCCCACAAGCCCCACTTCCCGGCTTTCTCCTGAAGCGACGCTTTCGCAAAGGATGCAGAAAAGGAAATGGGGAACGCCTCCAAAAGGAAAATTCCAACGACAATAAGCAGCGGCCCTATGATTTTGTGCATGTTGGATTCGAGAAAAAAAGAAACTTCCGGAAGAGAGAGCAGGCTGGCGACCGCCATGACGGCGATGGCGACGTAGGCGATCATTCTTCCGACGGCATAGAGCGCTCCGCTCCACAAAACCTTCCTGGAAGATTTCAAATCCCTCGTTATAAACGACACGGCCGCTATGTTTGTGGCCAACGGACAAGGGCTGATGGAGGTCAGAATCCCCAGCCAAAAAGCCGAGAAGACCTCCAGGAAATAGCTCTGCATGAATTCTTCCCCGCTAGTGTCCCGGCCCGCCCAGGTAGCGCCGCACCTCTTTGCGCACGTAATTGAGGAAAGCATCCTTGTGCCCGGTCAGCTGCCATACCAATTTCAGGTTTTTCCATTCGGTCTGTTTGCCGTCGACCGTGTTTGCCAGAACAAGCGATTTGGAAACCAGTTTGTAATCCTTGATGAAATGACGGTTTTCCTGATTCTCGTAGTTGACGATCCGCATTTCCAGGGTCCCGTTGTTCAATTCTTCCGGGAAACCCTTTTCGATCGCTTCCTTTGAATAAGCTTCGATTTTTATGCAGGTGCTGCACCGGGCGTTGGTGTGAAAATAATAGGCGATCACCTTATGGGCGCCGGCCTTGGACACTGCGGGTTTTTGAGCCGATACGTTCCGGGCCGGATAAACCAAGGCTGCCGCCAGTCCGAAAACCAGCATCCATCTCAGGAGAAACTTGTTGATCATCGCAGCTTCCCTCCAGCGATTGCGTCCGGCGCCCTGGCCGCCGGCACGAAGAGCCGCGGGAACATACACGGAGAAGACATGTTCCCGTTTTCTCCGCGCGCGCTTCTGTGGCCGATTCCATTCAGGCGCCTTGTTCATCGACAGATTGAGCATATCATGAAAACGACTGAATCCCGGACTCCGGGCCGAATCTTCCTTGGCTAAATCCAAGATATTGCGTTAATTAGACCTGCGGCGGCTTATAAAATCGCGCTTGACTACATTCGTTAAACCGGATATATGAATCCATTGTAAGGAGAAAAACATGAAGGAAACGGCCCGGTTCTTTAAAGTCCTCGCCGACGAAGCTCGTCTTAAAATGCTCTGGCTGCTTTTCAACCGACGGGAGTTGTGCGTCTGCGACATCATGGAAGCGCTCGGAATCACTCAGTCGAAAGCTTCGCGGCACCTCGCCGCCCTGCGCAACGCCGGCCTCGCGACGGATCGGAGGGAAGGTCTCTGGTCGTATTATTCTCTCCGCCCGGCCAAGGATGAAGTCGCGGCAGCGTATATGAAGCTTCTGCAGACAAGTCTCGCGAAATGCACGGATTCAAAACAACTGTCCGCAAAACTGAACGCCTGGCTGAAAACGAAAAAACGCGGAGACGTCTGCCAAAAAATCAATCCTGCCGCCCGCTCCGCAAAGAACGCAAAAAGCGGCATTCCGCCATCATGCTTTTCCGGAGGCGTCCGATGAGCCATCCATCCTCTGCAGTCCATGGCGCAGGCATTACGAAGAGATTGTCGTTCCTGGATCGTTATTTAACGCTTTGGATTTTTCTTGCGATGATCGCAGGCGTCGGATCGGGTTATTATTTCCCGGGCGTCGTCCCGTTTCTCAATAGATTGAACGTGGGAACGACATCCATTCCGATAGCCATAGGCCTTATTCTGATGATGTATCCTCCGCTAGCCAAGGTGCGCTACGAAGAGATGGGGCCTGTCTTTCGCAACACGAAGGTGCTCGGACTGTCCCTGGTCCAAAACTGGGTGGTCGGACCTATCCTCATGTTTGTTCTTGCCGTGTTATTCCTCCGAGACAAACCCGAATACATGGTCGGTTTGATTATGATCGGCCTGGCGCGCTGCATCGCGATGGTCATCGTCTGGAACGACCTGGCCAAAGGAGACACGGAATACTGCGCCGGCCTGGTCGCTTTCAATTCGATCTTTCAGGTGTTTTTGTATTCCGTCTATGCGTATGTTTTCATCACCGTTCTGCCGACATGGTTTGGGTTGAAAGGCGTAGCCGTAGACATCACGATCGGCGAAATTGCCAAGAGCGTCTTCATTTATCTTGGGATCCCGTTCCTTGCGGGCATGATCACCCGCTTTACGCTCATTAAGGTCAAGGATAAACTCTGGTATCACGAAATATTCATACCGAAGATCAGCCCAGTTACGCTTATCGCGCTGCTGTTCACCATCGTGGTGATGTTTTCGCTTAAAGGCGAGACCATCGTGCAGTTGCCGATGGATGCCGTTCGCATTGCGATCCCGTTGCTTGTCTATTTTGTGCTCATGTTTTTCATTTCCTTCTTCATGAGCAAAAAAGTGGGAGCGGTCTACGGCCAGTCGGCGACTCTTTCGTTCACCGCGGCTTCCAATAACTTTGAACTGGCGATCGCGGTGGCCGTCGCTACTTTCGGCATTCAGCACGGCGCCGCTTTTGCGGCGGTTATCGGGCCTCTTGTCGAAGTGCCGGTTTTGATCGGCCTGGTCAACGTCTCGCTATGGCTCGGGCGCAAGCACTTCGGAAATGTCGCCGGCGCTCCGGCGAGTCGATCTTGATCCGCCACGTTCATGCGTCTCGGCGAAACCCGCAATCGCCCCCGGACGGAGGAATTTTGAATGCGCAAAGGCGTCCTCTTTTTATGCGTAGCCAATTCGGCGCGCAGCCAGATGGCGGAAGGAATTGCGCGGTCGATTGCGCCGGACGGGGTGAAAATCTGGTCGGCAGGCTCCCGTCCGACAATCGTCCGGCCTGAAGCCATTGCCGCACTCAAGGAAATCGGGATAGACATTTCAAACCAACGTTCGAAAGCGGTGTCCGAAATCCCCGCCTCTGAAGTAGATACCGTCGTCACTCTTTGCGCCGAAGAAGAGTGCCCGGTTTTTTTTGGCGAAGCTCAGCGGCTGCACTGGGGATTGCCGGATCCCGCTACTGCCGCCGGATCGGAGGATTCGCTCCGGACCGCTTTCCGAAAAGTGCGGGATGAGTTGTCCCGTCGCATCGCGGAGCTTTTTAAAGAGAGCGGTTCTTGAAGGGCTGGAAGAAGACATTTGTTTTCCGCCTGCCGGCAAGCGGCATGTCGACCATCGCAGGTTTTCTGTTCGGATCGATTCGTTAGGGAGGGCATGTAAATGAAAATAAAAATCCTGGGCGCAGGGTGTCCGAATTGCAGGAAGCTTTATGCGGAAGCCGAAAAAGCGATCGCATCCTCCGGCGTAAAAGCAGACCTGGAGAAGGTCGAGAAGATTGAAGAAATCATCCGATATGGCGTCCTGTCCACGCCGGGGCTGGTGATCGACGACAAGGTGAAGTCGAGCGGGCGGATTCCCGCGAGCAGCGAAATCGCCTCGTGGCTTTCAGCGGCCGCGAAAGGCGCGGAATAAATTCCATTTCGTTCGGCGCCGGCGCCGCAGGAAATGGAAAGAAACGGTTCGACGCGAAGCCGATCCGGACCGGATAGCGGAAAATCGGTCGGCTGGAATATTGCATGCGGTCGAGAACGGTCTATTGTTCCCTCTCATTGAAACCAAACCGCATTCTGGCGACGCCGGACCGGCATCCCTAAAGGTTCTATTCAGCCGGCGTGAAGCTGTCTGAGGCCGCAACCGGCGCACGGCCCTCGTTCCGCCTTTTCCTTGCCGGCAATTTAGCTTGCTTTTTTTCTGGCCGGTGGTAAATTTTTCACTCTTTGAGGGGATGGAGTCCCCCGCAACCGCCCGAGTCGGGCTGATGACTCCTGCCGCGCCGGCTGATGCAACGGCAGGGTCGAAACACCGCAACAGGCAACCCGCCGCACAGCGGGTTTTTTTGTGTCGGCGCCATGCCCGACAGTGTTGCGAAGGAAGGAGGACTCCTCGATGGAACAAATTTATGCCCTCGCTGCCCTATGGCTTGGATTGGCCGTAATTTCCGCTGTCGTCGCCTATCACCTGCGGATATCCATCGCCCTTGTTGAAATCTGCATTGGAGTAATCGCCGCCGCCGTCGCGACTCATCTCGGCAAATTCGATATGCTGGGCGCCGACTCCGAATGGCTCCGGTTCCTGGCAGGCGCGGGCGCCGTCCTGCTCACATTTCTGGCAGGCGCCGAGCTTGAGCCGGAAGTTTTTCAAAAGAAGCTGAAGGAAGTGAGCATCGTTGGGATTGTCGGCTTCTTCGCCCCGTTTTTGGGATGCGCCGCGGTCGCCCGGCATGTTTTGGGCTGGGATGTCAAGTCCAGCCTTCTCTGCGGCGTTGCTCTTTCGACCACCTCGATGGCGGTTGTTTATGCGGTTATGCTGGAAACCGGCTTCAACAAAACCGATTACGGCAAAGGGATCCTGGGCGCCTGTTTCATCAATGATCTCGGCACGGTCATCGCCCTGGGGCTGTTGTTCGCCCCGTTCACCTGCAAAACCGTCCTTTTCATAGGCATTACCGCTTTGGTTTTAGCCCTGCTGCCTTTTACCAGCAGATGGTTGACCCGCATTTATGCGCATCGCACCGCGGCCATTCGCACCAAATGGATCATCTTTATTCTTTTCGGGTTGGGCGCCCTGGCGCTTTGGTCCGGAAGCGAAGCGGTGCTCCCCGCATATATCGTCGGTATGGCGCTGGCGGAATTTTCAAGTGCGGACGCTTTCTGGGTCCGGCGTCTCCGGACGCTAACCGCCGGATTTCTGACGCCGTTCTATTTTATCCGCGCCGGGACTTTTGTTTCGCTGCCGGCGCTCCTTTCAGCCCCCATTGTTTTTCTCCTGCTCCTTGCAGGCAAGGTAGCCTCCAAGATATTCGGCCTCTATCCGATTATCGGAGTGTTTCGCAAGAAACGAGACGAACGATGGTATTACACGCTGTTGATGTCTACGGGGCTGACGTTTGGCACGATTTCGGCGCTCTATGGCTTCTCGCATAAAATCGTAACGCAGCAGCAGTATTCCTTCCTCGTCGCGGTCGTTATCGCCAGCGCCGTCGTCCCGACGCTGATCGCGGGGCTTTTCTTTTTGCCCCGTCATCTTCTGCCCTTGGCCCAAAAGCCAAGGGAAACGCTGCATGCTGAAGATGAACTGAGCGATGAAGGATAGGTATTGTCTGAACTTCCGTTTGTCATGAACCGTGGAACGGCGCCAGGCAGATGGCGCCTTTCTTCCGAAAGGCTGTTGAACGAAGGGCGAAAACCGCAATTTCCAAATATTCAATGCCCTGCTTTTGAAGCGCTTGAATGCTGTAAGTCCGCGTCCCCGGACCGATTGATTGTTATAGATATCACTTTTCTATCTCAAGCACGCTCGCGTATAGTCTTCTGCAATGCCGGCTGGACCTAAGGTTCGACCTGAATATATAAGCCGAAGGAAGGAGCCTTTCGATGAAATTGCGCATCAAGATACTGTCAGGATTTTTGATTCTTGCGACAATGCTCGCCGGCGCCGGCGTGCTGTCGATTCATGAATTGCTATCGATCGGGTCTTCAGTAAACAGGCTTCTAAATGAAAATTACAGAAGCATTGACGCCGCACAAATCATGGGCAAAGCCCTTGAAGCTGAAGATACGGGAACATTGCTTTGGATCTCCGGCAAATGGCAGGAAGGTCGTAGCATGATCGAAACAGGCGACAGTTCTTTCCTGCAAGCGTTTCAAGTCGCGCGCAACAACATAACAATACCCAATGAGAACGAATACGTGGATAAGATTGACGCTGAATACAGGATTTACAAAGCCCTTTGGATGCATTCTCTATCGGATCCGCAAAAGGATCGAAACCTGGATTGGTATTTCCTGGAAGCCCATAAAGCGTTTAAAGCCGTAAAACAATCAGTGGAAGAACTCATCGAACTGAATGATGAAGCCATGTATAGAACAGCCTCCAATTTATATGGAAGAGCCAATCGGGCTATAATGCCCGGAATCGTCGCGATTTTGTCTTCGCTTGTGTTTGTGCTTATTTTCAATTATTTCATTAATTATTATATCATCAAGCCTATAGCCGTTCTCACGCGAGAAGTCAGAACAAATATAAGCGTGAAGAAACCCATAGAAATAAGCATTGAAACAAAAGACGAGCTTCATGACCTGGCCTTAGCGATAAAAGAATTGGCGTTAGAACGTCATAAAACAGTATGAGACCTCACATTATTTTTCGATACATCGGCGTCGTTTTGATCGCTAACGCCGCTTTTATGGCGCTTTCGGCAGGAATAGCCGCTTCGCAGCATGAGCCTGATTTTCTAGCCCTGATCTACAGCTCAGTAGTGACGCTGCTTTTGGGAATATTCCCGTTAATATTTGTCCCTGCTACAAACCAGATCAGCAATGATGAAGGCCTCGTCATTGTTGTTTCCAGCTGGATTCTATCCTGCCTCGCAGGAACACTGCCCTATGTTTTATACGGCGGCGAATTTACCTTCACCAACGCTTGGTTTGAAAGCGTTTCCGGCTTCACAACCACCGGAGCTTCTGTGCTTTCCGACATTGAAGCATTGCCTTCCGGCATCTTATTTTGGCGCGCCTGCAGCCACTGGATTGGGGGCATTGGCATCATTGTGTTCGTTCTGTCGGTTTTGCCGTCGATTGGCCAAGCCGGCATGGTTCTATCCAGAAGCGAAATATCAAGCCTGGCAAAAAACAATTTCAGGTACAGGACGAAAACGACGCTTCGAATTCTGATGATAGTGTACATTGGCCTCACATTTTCCGAAACCGTTTCTTTGCTTTTCTGCGGAATGAATTTGCTCGATGCTGTCGCCCATTCATTCGCAACGATCGCCACCGGGGGATTTTCAACCAAAAATTCGAGCATTGCTTATTACAACAGTTTTGCAGTTGAATCGGTGATCGGCATTTTTATGATTCTTTCCGGAATTCATTTCGGTCTTCTTTTCCTGGCATCGAGCGGGAAGTTTCAGGCTCTCTGGAAATCCACGGCGGTCCGGTATTACTTGGGCTCACTTTTAGCGGGCATTCTTCTTGTCGCGGCAAACGTCCACGGGAATGTCTATCAAAGTTGGCCGGAAGCGTTTCGTTACGCATCCTTCCAAATAATCACATTGGGAACAAGCTCAGGATTCGCCACGGCAGACTCATCGGGATGGCCGGCTTTTTCCATATTGATTATGATCTATTTCACTCTTCAGTGCGCCTGCTCGGGTTCCACTTCCGGAGGAATAAAGGTCGAGAGAATTGTCATTATGTTCAAATCCATTAAGCTAAAACTCATAAAGCTGAAACATCCGAAGGCGGTTGTATCCATGAAGTTCGAGGATGTCTTATTGAATGACAATGTTTTGGCGACCAGTCTTTTATTCATATGTGTTTATTTGATCATTGTATTTGTTTCAACCGTCATTTTAACCTCTTTCGGCATGGACATGCTTTCCGCATTTTCTGGATCTGCAGCGGCTATGGGAAACGTGGGCCCCGGATTTGGTTCCGTGAGTTCATTGGCAAATTACGGCCATCTGCCCGGAGAGGCGAAATACGTTTTGACGCTTGTCATGTTATTAGGACGGCTCGAAATTTTTGGTTTGATCCTGTATTTAACCGTCCGATTCATGAAATGATCCAAGGAATGAAACCTTGCGCGTCCTCGAATTGAAATGATCCTTATTCGCAGCGTTAACCCGCCAGGACACCCTCTGCCTGGCTCGTTCCCTGTCGCAAAAATCAGCCTTTGCCTAAATGCCGGAGATTTTGGGGCGGAATTCCCGCTATTTCGAACACGGACAATAGCGGCGATAGCCATGAAGCATGGCGGGGCCTGCAACGGTGATTCCGTAGAAAACCACCGGTTTATTATCGAGAAAAGAAACGATTGTGCCGTTGACGCAAGTGGAACCGGTCGCCAGTATGACATCCCCCCAGGCCAGCGCTTCCTCCGTCTTTTCAGGCCCCTCAATGACCAGCCCGAATCTGTCCGCTCCGATGTTGTCCTTGTCAAGATCGATGACGCGAAGTGAAAAGGATTTGGAAAGAGTTTCAATCATTGCCGGCTGGTACCCTACAAAAGAGATTCTGGGATTGCCGAAGTTTTCTCTGATAAACGCCGGGAGTTGCTCCGCACAGGTCCTTGGATCCTTGTCCTTGCAGTGAACCGTATTGGAAACGCGCCCGAGATGGCGCAGGACCGCATTGAATCCCGCGATGAATACGGCCCTTTCAAAGTTATTTTTAAGCTCGAGGCCGAGAATATCCTGAAGCGCGCCGTGAAAATTTCCCGGCATGTCCGTGAATGCGTGGGCTCGCGAGTCTCTAAAAACCGCCTCCACCATCACCTCTTTGCCCTTCAGAATGGGGAAATCCGTTCGGTCCGGTTTGCCGATGGCTTCTTCAGGAGTCAGCGGCCTTGCCGACACCACCGAGACCATCTCAGTCATCATCGATTCAGCTGTTTTCGCAAATTCCTCTTTCAATCCGAGGTAATATTCCATGTCTTCTTTCATAATCGGCTCATCCGTTTCTATAAATGGATGTTACAGATTTCCGAGAACCCATACCCGAATCCTCGGCCTGCTGCCGGGTAGAAACGCCCTGCAGCATGAATTCCGCCCTTATTGTTCTTTATATAAACATATTGTTCATTATAAATGACATTATTTATCACAGCGGGGGGGAGGAATAACCAGAATTTTTAAGAGTTCCAGGATCTTCTCCGCCGATGTTTCCAAATCCATCCCAGGCGTCCAAGGTATTCCACAAGGGCGCGAGTGAAAAATACAGGAGCCGGATCCTTTGCCGTTGAATTGAAGGTTGAAAGCAAGGGGAACCCGCGCAGGTCAACGAAAGATTAGTTCCCGCGAAATCTCTTTCAGCCCGGATTGCGTGCAGGCTTCGGGGGCATTGCTACTTCGGCGGAGGCGACGTCTCCGAGGGCTTGTGGCAAGCCATGCAGCGAGTGGTGGCCGCGAAGGCGGCCGGCAAGCCATCCTTCCGCTTTTTCCCGTTGTGGCAGATTGCGCACCCGCCGCGCTCATGCGGCAATTCCATCCGCGGCAACCCTCCGGCGCCTTTTTCAAAGGGCCCAGGATGGCAATCGCCGCACGAAAAGCCTGCAGGCTTTGAGGATTCATCCCGGGCGCCGACGCGAACGTGCCTCTCGTGGGAGAAGAGCGCCGCATCCATGCGATTCAGTCGGATGGCGACGTCTTCGCCCGGCATGTGGCAGGTCGCGCACTCCGAAACCGGATGTGCGGCGCGCCTCCGCCGCGGACCTGTCGTTTGTCCGTTGTGACAGGCGCCGCACGATTCAGACTTGTGCAGGAGGCTCATCGCAACGCCCAACGATCCCCCCGCGTCCGACGCATGACAGCTTTTGCATTTGTAGCCTGCTCCGTCCGGCCCATGAACCTTGTGGCTGAAAAGCGCCGGCCCTGTGCCGCCCGATGCGACCGGATACAACACGTTGCCGCCGTCTCTTTTTGAAGCGTCTGCCGCCAGGACACAGAACGCAAGGACCAGCGCCGCCATCGCCCCCATCCGACAAATCCGTTTGATTAAAACCATCGATCCGCTCCGCACTGCCGGACGGCATATCTTCAAAAAGGCGCGACATGCCGCCCGGGGATGCAGCCTGAAACAACAGCGACCTCTCTTTTATAAAACAGATCCTCGGGCGCCATCGCGCCGAACCGCCGTCACTTCGTCGTCGGAGTGCCTCCGTGAATCCTTTCGATCTGCCGCCTCGTGCCCATCAGCGCGTCGCGACGCGCCTGACCGACTTCCAAAAACTTGCCCACCAGCACGGTGTGCGCATCGACCGGCAGCTTTTTGTAATCCACTTCGGTCAGAAAACGGCCGACCGTGCTGCGCACAACCTTCTGCTTTTGCCGGTCTCCCGCGAAAGACACCACCGCGACCGGCGTGTTTGCCGGATAATACTTCTTAAGCTGCGAAAACAGCGCCGCGTAATTCAAGTTCATCGTGTAGAAGATCATGCTGGACCGGGCGGCCATAAGCTTCTTGTTGAGGTCGCTGCGGCCCGGCCAGTCGTCCATGGTAATGACGGCGGCGCTGGTGTCATAGCCGAACACCGGGCTCATCTTCACGGCGGCGCTGGACGCCTGGAACGCGCCGATCCCGGGTATGATTTCCGAAGGAAAGTCCTTCGGCAGCATTTCAAGATAAAAAGTGGTTCCGTAAATCATGGGATCGCCCCCTTCCAGGGCCGCCACCTTTTTCCCCGCCTCCACGGCCGCGCGTATTTTGTCCACGGCTTCCTGGCGATGCCTGGCGTTTCTTTCAACTATAGCGCGCACGTCCGGATCGGAAACTTCTTTGGGATCCAGGCCCAATCCTACCCTGGCGCCGTGAGGACAGTACCAAACCTCCTTGTCGCCGATGAATTCTTTCCAGTACTCTTTCTCAGAAGGTTCTTCCAACAGTATGACGTCCGCCTCCCGTATGACTTCTGCGCCTCGAAGGGTGATCAGGTCGGGAGCAACTCCCATGCCGACGATGTAAAATTTCCCCTGGGCCGCATTGGCAACGCCGGCGCCCAGCAACGCCAGAATCAGCGCCAGACGCTTCGCTAAATCTCTCATTTGAAATTCTCCTTTGTATTCCGGGGCCGTTGTTGGAATCCCGATTGAGAAAACGCCCGTGAAAACGTCAAAAATCCCGGGGCGCCCATGTTCGCAATTGCGTTGCCGCAACCACAAACACGAGCGCTCAATGTTAGAACCGCCGTCCGGTCCCAAGGCGCCGCGCCAGGGAGGCCGCCGCAATCCCGCCGACGCCTTCCCGATAACGCCGAGTATGTATTTTATAATATACACCTGTCTCTTCTCCTTAACTTTTGTGCGATATTTATATACGACACATTTATTTTTTCCAAGACATTTTTAAACAGAAAATTCGTGGAGGGGATTCCAAGGGATCCGTTTTACATGAGGACGACGGCGATGAACGCCGGCGGATTTTCCAACGCCGCGGGGTTCGCATCGGAACGATGGCTTTGCCTTCTGGACGCCGCGCAATCCGGCTTTTGAGGAATCGGCGAACTCTGCGGCATGGACATCCGGCTGCCGCCCGGCCGGCCGGGATCGCATCGCGACAGAGCGGCGATGCGGGCGTGTCCTTTCAAAGGCGAGCCCTTCGACGGCCCGGCGCACGATCGGCCGGAACGTATCCTCGCAAATCCCGTTCGGAGAGGGGTGGGAAGTCGATTGGAGGCGTTCCGGAGGGCTGGTGCAGGCAAAGCCGTTTGCAGGTTGTGGTTGAGGCGGATGCGCGGCGCGGGCATGGCGAACCTCACGCGCCGCGATTTCCGGCTCGTATCGGGCGACGCCTTTTATAGGGGGCTTTGAAACACGGCGGCCTTCCCCAGTTCCGCCTCGATCTCCAGGAGCCGGTTGTACTTCGCAATCCGCTCGCTTCGGCAGGCGGAGCCGCTCTTGATCTGCCCGCCGCCCATCGCTACCGCAAAATCGGCCATGAATGCGTCTTCGGTTTCTCCGGAACGGTGTGAAATCACGAAGCCCCAGCCCGCTTTCCTGCAGAGCTGGATCGCCTCGATGGTTTCGGTCACACTCCCGATCTGATTCAGCTTGATGAGCACGGCATTGGTCGATTTTTCGGATATGCCGCGAGCAATGAATTTCGTATTCGTCACATAGAGGTCGTCGCCGACGATCTGAATGCGCGAACCCAGAGCCGCGGTGTGTTCCCGGAAACCGTCCCAGTCGTTTTCAGCCAAACCGTCTTCGATGGAAATAACATGATATTTATCAATCCAGGTCTTATACAGAGCCGTCATCTCGGCGCTGGTCTTCTTGCCCTGGCCGGATTTGGATAGATTGTAAACGCCGTTTTCGAAGAACGAACTGGCGGCCGGATCGAGGGCAATGGCCACATCCTTGCCCGGGCTGTACCCCGCGCTCTGAATCGCCTCGACGATCGCTTCGCACGCTTCGTCGTTGCTCTTGAGGTTCGGCGCAAAACCGCCTTCGTCGCCGACCGCAGTGGCATACCCTCTCTTCTTGAGTATCTTCTTGAGAGTATGAAAGACCTCGGCGCAGTACCGGAGCCCCTCGGCGAAAGTCGGGGCGCCTACCGGCATCACCATGAACTCCTGAAGGTCGACGCTGTTGTCGGCGTGTTTCCCGCCGTTGAGAATATTCATCATCGGCACGGGGATCCGGACCTCTCCGGGCCCGCCGAGATACGCATACAACGGAAGGCTCGCGGAAATTGAAGCCGCCCGGGCGACAGCCATCGAAACTCCGAGGATGGCATTGGCGCCCAGCCTCGTCTTGTTGGGGGTTCCATCCAGTTCAATCATCGTCCGGTCAATTTCGACCTGGCGGCCGGCGTCCATTCCAACGATTTTGGGGGCGATAATGTCGTTCACATTGGCCACAGCCGTCAGCACGCCTTTGCCGCCATAGCGCCTGTCGTTCTCGTCCCGCAATTCGCAGGCTTCATTTTCCCCTGTGGATGCGCCGGAGGGAACGGAAGCGCTTGCCGATATCCCATTGTCCAGAGTTACGAAAGCTCGCAGGGTTGGGTTGCCGCGCGAATCCAGAATTTCTATGGCCCGAATTGATGCGATTTTGCAGCTCATAACGTCTCCTTTGGGTTCGCAGGCCTCGCTGCCGCGCAGCGGGCCCGCTCCGAATCACTATGAATATATCGTCCATTGAAACAATTCTCTCCCGTTTTCTCCACGTTTTTTCTGCAACCGACAAGCAGAAGCTTCGGCTTCGTCCCGACCGTCGTCCGGTCCGCCGGGTCGGGAGAAATCGAAGACTATTGGAATCCTCTCAAAATAATGCTATACGATGCCTTTCAAATTCGGGCTTATGAAAATACTTATTGCAGGGGGCGGCCAGACCGCCGCGCTGGTAGCGACGCGCCTTATAAAAGAAGGCAACGAAATCACCCTCATCGAGCAGGATCCCGAGCGGTGCCAGGAGCTGGAGGAGACTCTGGACGCCAAAATCGTCCGGGGGAACGCCGCCGGAATCAACACTCTGCGGAGCGCCGGAATAGCCGACGCGGAGATGCTCATCGCTCTGACCAATGCGGATCACATCAACGTTCTGTTTTGCCTGATCGCTTCCGTGGAATCGCGCGCCAAGGTGCGGGTGGCGCGCTTGCGAACGCATGAAGTGGATCACTGGAGACGGATTTGTCGCGAAGCGGGCATCCCTGTCGATTTGATCATCCATCCCGAGACCGACATATCCGAACGCATCCTGCGCGTCCTGAACGTCCCCGGCGTCGCGGACATTCTGGACTTCGCCGAAGGCAGGGTGAAACTTTTCAGCATGATCGTGGACGAAAACAACTGGCTGGCCAACAAGCGCATCGAGGAACTGGGCGCCACGGGATTGCGGGGGAACGGCATCATCGCCATGATCTTCAGAAGCCAGCAGGCGATCATCCCGCACGCGGGAGAAATATTGCGGCCGGGCGACTGCATCTATGTCGTGACTCGCGCCGATAGCCTCGAAGACGCCTATCGGTTCATGGGTTTGAAGACTCAGGAATCGCTGGAAAGAATTTTCATCCTTGGAGGTAAACAGGTCGGGATCGAAGTGGCGCTTCAATTGGAGAAAAAGGGCGTGTCCGTCAAAGTCTTCGAGCGCGACTCCAAACGATGCAGCCTGATCTCGGAGGTTTTAAAAAAATCGATCGTCATCCATGCCGACGGCACAGAAGAGGCGATTTTGGCGGAGGAAAACATCCAGGGGATCGGCGCCCTCCTCGCTTTGATGGGAGACGACGAAGACAACATCATGGCCTCCCTGTTGGCCCGAAAGCTTGGAGTCCCCAAAGTGGTCGCTCTCATCAACAGGCTCAATTATCTGCCGATAGCCCAGCGCCTGGGCATCACCACCGCGATCAGCCCCCGCCTGACGGCTGTGGACAGGATCTTGCGCTTTGTGCGCAAAGGCCGGGTCATTTCGGTCACCTCTTTTCGCGAGGTGGAAGCGGAATCGATCGAGCTGATCGCCGCGGCCAAGTCCAGGGTCGTCGGAAAGAAGCTAAAGAATTTGAACCTGCCGCGTGAGTGCGTCGTCGGGGCCATCTGCAGGCCCTCCGGGGAAGTGATCGTGCCCCGCGGCGACGATTCCATCGAGGCGGGAGACCGAGTGATTTTTTTTGCGCTCAGCAGGATTGTAAAAACCCTGGAATCTCTTTTCTTCAACTGAACGAGGATACGGGCGGCGATTGTGATCCATCCGGCTGCAATTCTGCGCATTCTCGGACATTTCCTGCTTGGGCTGGCAGCCTCCATGCTGGCGCCTCTTTTCTACGGCCTGCACCTCGGCGAAGATCTGCGGCCGTTTCTGTTCGCCATTGCCGCAACCGCCCTGACAGGATCGATCCTTCTCCTGCTGACGAAGCGCTCCAAAAGCGACATGTCCCAGCGGGAAGCCGCGCTCCTCGTTTCCATCATCTGGATTGCAGCAAGCTCTTTCGGCTGCCTCCCTTTTTATTTTTCCCCGTACTTTTCAAGTTTTACGGATGCATTTTTTGAAGCCGCATCGGGATTTACCACCACCGGCGCCACCGTTTTGCCGAACGTGGAGGTTCTTCCTCACGGCCTGCAATTCTGGCGCTGCTTTTCTCATTGGCTCGGAGGCATGGGCATCGTACTGCTGGCCATTGCCATTCTTCCCCTTGTTGGAGTTGGCGGGATGCCGCTCTACCGCGCGGAGTTTTCAGGCGCCAAATCGGAAAAACTCAAGCCCCGGATCGCGGAGACGGCTCTTGCGCTCTGGAAAATCTACCTCGCCCTGACCCTGGCGCAATATCTTGCTCTGCGGTGGGCCGGCATGAACCGGTTTGAATCCGTATGCCATGCATTCTCCACATTGGGGACCGGCGGCTTCTCAACGCGGACGGCGAGCATTGCGGCGTTCAACAGCGTTGCGGTGGAATGCATCGTCATCGTCTTCATGTTGCTCGCCGGAGTCAATTTTACGCTTCACTACCGGCTCTGGGTCGAACGGCAGCCCCGAAGATTCTTTGCCGACCTCGAATTGCGTTTTTACCTGCTGATTGTCTCCGTTGCGACGGTTGCGATTTTGATCAGCCTGATCCTGCACGATCGATACGCCCCGGGCGAAGCTTTGAGAAACTCTCTGTTTCAGGTCTGTTCCATCGTGACAACGACGGGATTCGCCACCGGCGATTTTGAAAAATGGAGCTCATTCTCTCAATTGATATTGCTGGCGTTGATGTTCATCGGCGGCTGCACGGGATCCACGGCGGGCGGCCTGAAATCTTCCCGCGTCCTGATGCTGGTGAAAGTCGTCGGCCGGGAGTTCAAACGCATTGTGGAACGCAGGGGAGTGTTCGCCGTCCGGATGGGATCCCAGACGATCCCGGAACATGCCATTCAAAGCCTTCTGAACATGGTTTATCTCGCCTTCCTCGTGAATTTCGCCTCCTGTCTGCTGCTTGCGGCTTCCGGATTGGATGTGCTGACCAGCATCACGGCCGTCGCCTCCAGCATGTTCAATGTCGGTCCGGCTCTCGGCGCCGTGGGGCCGGCGGAGCATTACGGCGGCCTTCCAATGCTGGCGAAGTGGACGCTGTGCTTTTGCATGCTGGCAGGCCGGCTGGAGTTCTACACGGCCATCGTCATCTTCACCCCGGCCTTCTGGCGCCGATGAATATTTCACTGAATTGCAGGGCGTTGCGCCATAGATCGGTCGGCGCATCCAATCATCAACGCCGGACTTTTCAGGCGGCGCCTATTCCAGGGCGCGGATCGAACCGATTTCCACACGGGCGGCTTCCAGCAGCTCCCGGACGCGCGCTTCCTGACGCCGGTCGAATCGCAACGCAACCCCGCAATCGCTCGAAAACTCGCGTGGAGTGGGAATCAGTTTGATCGTCAGTTTCTCCCGGCGCAGCACTTTCTCGGCGCGAAGCGCCGCCGAGCTCGTATAAAAGATAACCACTCCATAGGCGGGCGTTCCGTCCGGCATGTTATTTTCGCTCCAGGATGCTGGCGATGGCGGCGATCGCGGAGCAAACTTCCGCCATCGCAGTCTGCGCTCCCGGGGCGATCCGGACGGCGCCTTCCGGGAAAGCTCCGATGGTGCGGTGAGCCGCCGGCGCGCAATGCAATCCGACGCGGCTCAGGATTCCGAACTCCTCGTCCAGAAGCAATCCTATCTCCGACACGCGCCGCTTCTTTGCGGCAAAGGACACGATGGCCACTCGATCCTTCAGTTCCGAGGGACCGTATATTTCGACGCCGGGTATATTTTGTATTCCTTCCATCAATGTCCGGGTCAATTCCAGCTCATGGGCCCGAATCGCCTGCAGGCCGCGTCGGGAAACCCAGCGCACTCCTGCGCCGAGGCCCGCAATCCCCGGGCCGTTGAGCGTGCCGCTTTCGAATTTGTCCGGACAATCCTCCGGCTGCACTTCAAATTCGGATCGGCTGCCCGTGCCGCCCCGCACGATCGGCGCCATCTCGATCGTGGATACCCCTTTCCCGATTACGAGACCTCCCGTCCCTGGAGGCCCCTGCAGCCCCTTATGGCCGGTAAACGCCAGCAGGTCGATCCCCATCGACTGCACGTCGATCGGCAGAACGCCGGCTGTTTGCGCCGCATCCACCAGTAGCAATGCACCCGCCCGATGCGCCAACTCCGCAATCTGCGCCACCGGCAGGATCGTCCCGGTCACGTTGCTCGCATGAGCGACGACAACCATTCGCGTGGGCGACTGCAGCGCTCGCGCCAGATCTGCAGGATCGAGAGATCCGTCCCGGGCGCAGGGGACGACGGAAACGCGAACGCCTTCTTTCTCCAAAGCCCGCAGCGGCCGCATAACGGCATTGTGTTCAATGCCGCTGGTCGCTACATGGTCGCCGGGGCGCAGCAGTCCGCGCAGTCCAAGGTTGATCGCATGAGTCGCGTTCGCGGTGAAAATCACTCGCATCGAATCGGCGGCGTTGAATAATTCCGCCACCGCCTCGCGCGCGTCATAGACTATTCTCCCCGCCTCGACAGACAGCCGGTGGCCGGACCGGCCGGGATTCCCTCCGGCGCGTTCCAGAAAATCGTTCATTGCTTTCAAAACTTCCGGCGGTTTGGGCCAGGAAGTCGCAGCGTGATCCAGATATATCATTTCACCCGCATCTTTCGTGTATCTTCATGGTCTGTATTTCAATGAAAACCCGCGCTCTGTATCTGCAAAAAGAGTTCCCGGTTTCAGCGAGGGTTCGAAATGCCCCGGCGTCGCCGCCGGGGCATAAGGGCCTGTCAATGAATAACGTTTGCACTTTGCTGCCGGCCCCCAGACTCGCTGGCCAGGCGCGAGCGACGAGCATGCTGGCGTGCATGCAAGGAGCGAGCAACAAAGCCGGCGAGCCTGCGGGCCGCAAGCCCGCAGGGGCGCGGCGCCTTGCATCTGTCCGCCCGGCGCTCGCGCCAAAGTGTAAACGTTATTCATTGACAGGCCCTAAGGCTAATCTTTCAAAATTGTTATGCGGAAGCCGGCGCCTTCGGCTTCCACACTTTTAAGCTCCCATCCCTTCGACGCCGCCGCACGGGAGACATTTTCCTTCGAGGCGCTGGTATCCACAAGGACGATAATTTCCCCTTTGCCGACTTTCTTGATTTCATTCACGGTCAGCAGGACCGGCTGCGGACACGAAAGGCCTCTTGCATCAACGACAGTGCTCATCTCGATTCTCCTTGTTTAAGCTGTTTGTTTCCTCATGGTGAAGCCGATGAAAAGGCACACGAGCAGCCCTAGAATCACGGCCGGGATCCCGTAGGGCCCCACGCCTTCAGGCGAGCTTGCCAGGCCGAAATTATGCGCAATGCCGGCGCCGAAGATCATCCCGACGACGAAGATAGCCGCATCCCCGTCCCCTTCGCCTGCAAGAAAAAGCTGGCGCCCGGGACAGCCCCCGGCCAGGGCAAAAGCCAATCCCGCCAAAACCATCCCGCCGAAATTCCAGAGGCCCATCGTGTGCGCTACCGGCTGTTTGGCGAAACCGGGGTGGAATTGACCGAGGATTAAATTGGCAAGAAAAGCAAACACGATCAAGGCGGCGAAACCCGTCAGCAGGTGGGCTTGCCTGAAGAGCACAAAGTCCCGAATGGCGCCCATGGTGCAAAAACGGCTTCGCTGCGCCAGAAAACCGACGAGCAGGCCGATTCCCAGAGAGACAAAAATAGGAGCGTGCATCGATCCGGGGCCTTTAAGGCTGTAGAACAAAACTCCGCTTTTTTCCTGTCCTTCCGCCTGCGGGAAGACAAGCAGAAGAATCAAAAACCCAAGCATTGTTAAAGGCAGCATCCAGCCGACCGCGGTGTGTGTGGCTTGAGACCGCCCCAGGTTGTAATCGGCTCGCAAAAATAGCGTCCCGATCCACACGCCTCCGATCAGGCCCAGCAAACCGAACATCGCATTCCAATCCCCGCCGGCCAGGCGAAGCGCGGCCCTCCATGGGCAGCCCAGAAACACCAGCGCTCCGATCATGGCAAAGGCGCCGAGCACAAAGCGCACGATGGGCGCCGACCCGGTGCGCGCCCGAAATTCCTTGAATGCATAGGCGGCAATCATCGAACCCAGAACAAAACCGATGATTTCAGGCCGAATATATTGAACGACCGCCGCCCGATGAAGTCCCAGAGCGCCGGCGATATCCCGTTCAAAACAGGCGACGCAAATGCCCATGTTTGCGGGATTTCCCCACTTCTGCAAAAGCTGGGCGAGAATCCCGATAAACGCGCCTGTGAGAATAATCCCCCAGCGAGTCGCAAAAAACTGCACAAGTTTAGGCATAGTCTTTATCCATAGTGTTTGAATTTGATTGGTTTAGATAATTCTATTCCCTCAAGATATCCCATGGATCCCTTCGGCCGCTCCCGGCTTTGGGAGCGATCCGTGCGGATTGCAGGGGAGTCAAATGCCGACTTGCATTTGAACGGTGAATATGGATTTGGTTTTTTCCGCCGATCCGGTTTCCGGAATGACTTGATTGAACTCCAGCGTGAGTTTCAAATCATGCTGCTTGAACAGCAAATTGGCGCCCCCGCCCGCATATTTTGTGTCTGCGGCGGTATCCCGGTATACGGATTCGTATTTCGCATAGGGTTGCAGCCTGAAAGCTTTGGTGAACGCCGGCGCCAGAAATCCCCCCTGCAAATACCAGGTTTTGGCGTCTCCCAGCTCCTGCGAATTTTTGATGCCCGTATAGGACCATTCCAAATTGACGGCGCTCGACTTTATCGGATGGTCGAAAAAGACGTCCGTCGTCCACGCGGAATAATCCGACGTCGGACGGTCCGCCGCCCATTTCAAATCGGCCTGCCGGTCGAATCCCAAACCAAAGGACAGAACCTTTTTGGCCCCCAGATAGTTGCCTTTGTTGAACCACTGGCCTTCGCTTTCCAGCGGATTTAGAGAAATCCTGGCGGCGGTGCGAACGCTCCTTCCGGCATTCTGAGTTCCCTGCTGCCCGTCGAATACTCCGACTCTGTACTGGAAAATTCCTTTCGCCAGATTCCCCCAGACGGTCACGCCGTCATCTCTACCGACATTGCACGGGAAAAATCCTTTTCCGCGGACGCCTCCCTGCATAAACGGCAAATCCAGTGTCAGCAAAGCGAAAGTGCTTTCAGTCCCGAACGATCGGGTAAACGGAACATACATTCTGCCTGCCTGGATCTTAAGTTCTTCAAAGGGCGCATAGGCAACCCAGCCGTCCCGGAGGCTGATGCCTGTTCCCAGGCCGGAACCGGGTGTATCGACCCCCTGCTGCCCCAATCGGTCACCGGCAATGTGTGTGAAAAAAGTGACTTTGGGCGCCACCTGCCCCTGAAGATACAAGTAGGCCCTCCGCACCATAAAATCGTGCATATAGGCCGCATCTTCTTCACCCACCGATTGATACCATCCCTGAACTCTGGCGCCCACCTCAAACCACCGGTCGTCGTCCAGCTTCGTCTTGACTCCGGAGAGGGCGGGCAATGTAAAGAGGTGAAAGAGAAAAAACGCCGCGCCCAATGGAGGCGCCAGCCGCTGGAATTTGCGTTTGCTCTTTGCGATCGCTCGGCGCCGGTCAGAACCGGACGAGCCTTGGCATTCGGATTTGTTATTCAACATGAGTCTTCCCTTTCGTAAAAGCAGCTCTGAACCCACGCATCCGGCGGGGATTCATCGCACAACGGCGGAAGCGAACGGATTGGATCCCTTCAATTTCCGGGGTTGCGGTTGTTAATAATCAGCGAAGTCTGCGAAAGGGAAACGGGGCGGGGATCAGAGAAGAGGATTCATCGGATGTGCGCCTTTCAATTTCCCTTTGCGGCAAACTGTCGCAGCTGGAAAATCCGGCTTCCCGCACGGGGAGCCATACAGCTCACATCACTGTCAAAATGCGAATGCGAATTTCATGTGCATTCATCTCCTTGAGAAACGAGAATCCTATAATGTGTCAATTTTCGACGATGTCAAGATATTTCCGCGCGCCCGGTTCGCCATGCCGCGGACTGCGGCGATGTCCTGACGGATTTCCGGCGCTTTCTCCGCCGTCGCCTTGGGATTCACGCGGCGCCACGGGGGCAATCCGAGTCCCCGCCGGCTTGGGATTGCCGTCTGTTTCATGGCTGACGCAGTCTTGCGGCGCCGCAGGCGCCGAAATTGCGACTCCTGTTGTGCTTCCGCTGTCGAGTAAAGGGATGTGGTTTATTTTTATCCAGCTTTGTTCGGATTCTTGTCCGCGAAAATCCTGTCCACTTCCGCCGCGATGCGATCGGCGACCTTGCCGACGGCTTCCTTCTTCGCCTCCGATGTGTTGCGGGAAGAGCGCGTGCATCCGGCAGGACACGTCCCGAGGATCTCGGAAACCACGATTGCCGCGCTGACCGGACCGCTGAGCTGTTCCGTTCCCCAGCGCGCGCATTGCTTTGCGCATCCGTCGACCGTGATGGTCGGGTGCGTCTTCGCAAAACTGCGTTCCCCTTCTCCTCCGGCGAGGAAAAGAGGCAGACAGATGGTGACGGTCGAATCGGGGCAAAGAGTCTCCAGGACCCGGCGCACGGCCAGCCGGGAAATCGTGCCTTCGGCTATGGCTTCGCCGCTGCACGAGACGACGCCGACTTTGATCGTTTCTTCGCTCATTCTTTCCCCTCCCCTGCAGCGTTCAAGCGAGCCGCTTCATCCGCCGCCATGGCCGCAACATCGCGCGCAATAGCCCATCCGTCGTCCGTCAGTTCCGTGGCCGTGCCGGGCCGGGCGCCGCGATGCGATTTGAACGCCTCCGTCAACTGCAGCGCTTTGGCCGGACGGCCTCCTGCCAATTCCACATTCTTTTCGGCACATGCTTTTGGACAGCCGTCGATGGTGATGCAGGCCAGGTTTCTCGCGGCCGCCACAGCTTCGGGATCCCGTTTGACCAGCAGGGCAAGGCAAAGGGTGTCGGTTTTGCCCGGCGCCAGTTCGTCCGTGACGATATAGGCGGCTTCCCGGCTGATCAGCCCGTGCACCTTGCCGATCCCGCTGCAGGGAACGACCAGCACGGGTCTGTTTTTAGCTTTGTCATTCATCGGAGTCTCCTTATTGTTTTGCGGTTGCCTTGCGCTTCACCGTTTCCGCGTAGGCAAAGCCTTCCAGCAGCAGTTCACGGTCCTGTTCATAATTGGAAAGCTGAATCTCCACCAGCCATCCCGCTCCGTAAGGGTCTTGATTGATCAAGCCCGGATTTTCGACGGCTGCCGAGTTGACCGCAACGACGGTCCCGCTAACGGGCGATAGGATTTCAAAGATTGCCTTGGCTGATTCCACAGTTCCGCATTCACCGAACTGCTCGACCCGGATTCCGGGTTCAGGCGGTTCAAAAAAGCCGATGTCTGTAAGGCTTTCCTGCATGTAGTCCGAAATGCCGATCCTTGCCACATTCTCCGAAATATGGGCGTAGCAGTCGTTTTCATTAAAAAGAAAATCAACGACAGGGATGCGAAATATGAACTTATCAACCGTGACGGCAACGAATTCCGCGGGAGTTTCCCAGGTTGCGGACGGTTCGACAGGAGGGGAGGGCGCATTCAAATCGCGAATCAGTCGATCGACAACCGATTGCGCCAAAGCCAGGCCATTGGGGCCGGGGCGCAGAGTCGATTCAAGCGCTGAGGAAGAATCTTTAACAGCGTCGGATATCAGGACTTTACGGTCTATTTTTAACTGCAGCTGAGTCGCCAGTTTTGAAGCGCAGCGGGTGGAGCAGCCGTCCACAACTGTCAGAGAGCTTTCACTCAATATTTTCCGGTAGCGGACAGGCGCACGGTTGAGAAGCACCGGACAGATGATCTCTCCGCCGAGAGCCTCCGATCCCAGGATGGCTGCTTCGCGAGCCAGGGATCCTTCAGGTTTATCCAGGCCATTGCAGGAAAGAATGGCATGTTTCATTTTGCCGACTCCTCCTCGCGGATCCGCTTGATCAGCGCAATAATGTCGGGCTTGTCCGGAAACGACAGGGCGTCGGGCCCGCAGGTCTTGGCGCAGGCGCGGCAGAAGACCACGCAGTTGTTCGGGTTGGCCACAACCAGACCGGGACTGCTTTCGCGCTTCTCGAACACCCGATGCGGGCAGAATTTGTCGCATTCCATGCAGAAATCGCATTTTGAATAATCAATGACGGGAAACCAGGGTATCTTCTCCCGCTGGACGCCCATGAACGTCGTATCAGACATCTTCAACTCCCATCTCATGAAGCGCCGCCGCCACTTTGGCGATGGCATCGTCCGTGGACATGTCGCGCACGTCCAGAGGAGTCATGTCTTTTTTTATATCCATCCCTCGAGCGGAGAACGCGTCCCGAAAAAGCTTGTACTGCATGTTGGGCGCGCATCCGGCAATGATCAGCGGGCGCTTCGCCTGAAGAAAGTCCGACAGAAAACGGTCGCCGTCCTGCTCGCACAGCTGGGGATGGATGACGGCGAATTCAACCGGAAGTTCGATGCGCGCCCGGTTGATGAAATCCCAAATATCCATTTTCGAAAAACCCGGGCATTTCCCGGTGCAGACGCACAGGATCAGTCCGGGACGCATTGCGCTCCTCATCGATTCTCCTTCTTCGTCTTTTATGGGCAACGGATGATTCCTTGCGCCCACAAACATCCGCCGCACGCAGGAGCGGGGCTGCCGATGCAGTCCTCCTGGTTGGATTCAAAATACTCGCAGCCGCCGCAAACGACGCAAGGCGAAAAATTGAACCCCTCGAGGCGCTTGCGGAGCGTCAGATAGTCCGGCTCGCTCCAGATGTCGCCAAGGCGCCGCCGATTCACATTCCCGAACGCGTGGCGCTTCAACGATCGTTCATACCCGTGAACGTAGGCTTTGTGATCGTGCAAAAGCGCAAGACACGGACTCACTTCACCGTCCCAGCGGATCGACAAGGATCCTTTTTCGATGAAAGGACACCGATTGGTCCTCTCATTCAATCCGCCTCCCGAAATAGTCAAGGAGTGGTCTCCCCGCATGGCATAGTAAAAAGCCTCCCGAGTAGCCGGGCTTATGTCCATTTTCGGAAAATCCAGGGATCTCAACGAAGGCGCAGGCGTGTATACGGCGTCTGTCATCGCGCGGGAGTAGAGGATCTCCTGCTGCATGTCCGGCGTGTAGGGGAGGACATTGGTCACCAGAAAATGGATCGCCCCCAGCCGTCCGGCCAGACTCATGACGGCGGGAAGGTCGGCGATATTGCGCTTCATGGCTACGAACACGATCCCGAGCTGCGGCTGCAGAAGCAAGTCCAGGCTTGCAGGATAATGCTTCGACCAGCGGGCGTGTCGGAATTCCTGAAGATTTGAAATCACTTCGGGCAGCGCCGCGCCGAGCCGGACGTCGGTGTAGCTTTCAGGAGTGGCGCCGTCGAGCGATACCCACAGCTTATCGAGTCCCGCATCGATCAGCTGCCTGGACATCGATTTTGTCAAAAGCGTCCCGTTCGTAATCAATTCCACCGATGCGCCAAGCATCTTGATCCTTCTCACCATATTGGCGATCCCGGGATGAGCCAACGGCTCTCCAAGACCGCCGAAAAATACCCCCAGCGGTAGAGGAACGCTCCGCAAATCATCGACGATCCGGGTAAAAGTTTCTGGACTCATTTCCCCCAGCGGTTCATCCCAGCTGTGGCGTATGCAGGTGACGCAATTCAAATTGCAGCGATTGGTCGGCTCGATGTAGACCTTGGACAAACGGGTTATGGGACGGCGCAGGTTCAAACCGCCGCCGTTCGCTTCCAGCCGAACCCGCGCCCCGGGATTCAACCCATAGATCTGCACCGCCTCCGCCGGAAGGACCAGGCGTCCGGATTCGTCCACCTCCGCTTCAAACTCTTTCATAAACGCTTGCTTCTCCTGCAATCCATTATTCATCCAATCGTATTGGAAAGAAGCCGGAACGGCTGCTGCAGAGGATTGCATGCGTGGTTCCGTTCCATAACGCCTCTCGAAAACTGATGGCGGTCGACAACCTACTTCGCGGCTCCGGGGAAACCGCCGGCCATAGCGGTACGCTTTTGTTCGGAAGGATAAGGATCCAATCGACAGGCGCCGCTTCGAACCGCCTTCTCAAGCCGCTCCAAATCGTCGTTCATGATCTCTTCGCAAGGGCAGCATTTGTCCAGCAGTTCGAAAAGAGCTGCGACTTGAGGCGCCTCCGGGGGCGCAAGAGAGTAGATGATTCTGCTGCCGCTTCGGCGGTCCCGGACAAGGCCGGCATGCCTCAGCGCCGCCAGGTGACGGGATGCGGTCGGCTGGGGGACGCCCAGGACCGCATGAAGTTCGCAAACGCAGATGCTCCCCAGCCTCAAGAGATTGAGCAGCCTCAGCCGCGTAGGCTCCGAAAGAGCTTTAAATAGCTGATCAAGCCGGTATTGTTTCATAGCCATTCCTATATTCGCCTATACGAATATAATAATAATCCAGGCGGCTTGGACGGAGCAAGGATTATTTTACTGTTCCGTTAGAGAATCTGGAGGGATTTCACGATATAGCCGCCCCCGAGAAAAACCATCATGAGGCCGAGCATTGTTTTGATAAGTTTTTGCGGTACATATTTCTGAAGCCGCGCACCGCAATACATGCCCGCAATGCCGCCGAGGCCGAAGAGAATCCCCAGGGACCAATCCGGTGAAGTGGAAATGCCGGCGGCCGCAGGCAGCATGCTGTAAAAAGAAACTCCGGCGATGGAAGTCAGGAAAGTGCCGAGAAGCGCGGCCCCCGCCACCATGTGAACCGGCAGGCCGAAGAAAGTCACGCAGAACGGGGCGATGATCGCGCCGCCCCCTATTCCGTAGGCGCCGCCGACAATCCCGACGATAAAAGCGAGCGCCAGCATTCTCAAAGTCCCGAATGAAAACCTTTCTCCGCAGAATTCATATTCCGTGATTTTCAGGGAGCACGAAACGATTCTGGCGGCAGCGTTCTGCGGAAGTCTAACCATGGCATCCGCATCCGTTCCCGACGTTTCGCTCCGCCGCCCGGGGCCCACACTGCCTCGCAATCCTTTCATCATCTCATGCAGAAGCCGCAGGCCCACATAGAACAATACGCAGCCGATAAAAAGCCGGAAGGCTTTCGGATCAGGCAGATAGTAGATTCTGATGTAGTAGCCGAAAAACACGCCCGGAAGCGTGCCCGCGACCACAGTCCAGGCCAGATACCAGGCCATTCTCCCTTCCCGAATGTAGCGATAGACGCCGCTCGGAATCGCAACGATATTGTAGACGAAATTGGTGGAGCTGACGGAAGGAGAGACGAAATGCAGGCAAGTGACCTGAAACGGCAGAAGCAAAAATGCGCCGGAAACGCCTCCCATGGATGTAAATAGAGATATTGCAAAAGCCACAAGCGGCGGCAGCAGAACCCAGGTCTCCACGCCCGACACCGGAAAACTCGCCTGCAGATCCATTCCCGCCTCGCCCCGCTGATTTTCCGCTTCATCATAATCGACGGGCGCCGAATAGTGTTCAAAAAAACAACAGTATCGCGCAATTGCGGCGAAGCGCCCAGTCCATGCCAGGACATTCATAACTGTCGAGCCTCTTCTTATTTTTATCCGGATATTATTGACAAAACAATATCACCCGGGTAATATTATGGCGCTTATCTTTTATGTACATGAAGGTTCGCTGCGAAGTGGCGCAACAGAAACTTCGAAACAACTCGGTTTATGAAAGGATGAAAAGATGGAAGTCGAATCCTGCACGGCGTTTTTGGGAGCGCGCTGCGTCGCCTCCGGGCGCCTGGCGGAAGTCGCCCGGAAAGTGAAAGAAACGGTCAGCGAAACAGAACGAGGATCGATCCTGATTTTCGATGATAACACGAGCGAGCCTGTCGAGGTGGATTTTCGCGGCTCTGTAGAGGACGTTCTGCAAAAGCTAAAACAGCAGTCAACGGCGGCGCCAAATCCGGAGGAGGGCGCCGTTCGCGGTCCGGGTCGTCCGAGATTGGGAGTCGTTTCCCGGGAGGTTTCCCTGCTTCCGCGGCATTGGGAGTGGCTGAACGCCCAGCCCGGAGGCGCATCCGCCGCGATCCGCAAACTGGTTGAAGAAGGGAAACGCGCAAACCGCGGCCGCGACCGGGTGCGCCGATCGCAGGAAGCGGCCTATCGATTCATGTCCGCAATAGCGGGAAACATGCCCGGTTTCGAAGAAGCGGCGAGAGCCTTGTTCGCAGGCAGTTCCGAACGCTTCGAGCAATGCACCAATGCCTGGCCCGACGACGTTCGCAATTATGCCCGAAAACTGTCCGCCGACGCTTTTCAGCCGCCGCAAAGATGAGCTGTCCTCCATCCGGGAATTCGTTGACACCGGAGCGGCGCAGGACTAGGTTAAAGCAAAGTTGCCAATTCCGAAATTTATCAAGGGAGCGGGATATGGATCGAAAAAGGTCCGTGACGGCCGTAGCGCTTATTCTTCTGATTCTTTCGCTGGGACCCGCAACCGCGTCCTCTCAGCAAAGGAGCCTTGCGGATAAAGTCGTGGAGCGGGTTCTTCCCAACGGCTTGAAGGTGCTGATGGTCAGCGATCCCAACACGCCACTGGTGACTTGCATGCTCGCCTATCGCGTCGGGTCCGTGAACGAACGTCCCGGGATAACCGGGATCTCGCACTTCCATGAACACATGATGTTCAAGGGCACCAGGAGCATGGGGATCAAACCCGGAACATTCGAAAAAGACGCCGAATACAACCGTAGGATCGACATCCTGGAAGCGGCGATCGTAAAAGAAGACTCAAAAATCAAAGAGCGGGACGAAGCGAAGATTTCCCAGCTGAAAAAACAGGTTTCCGACCTGCAAAAAAAGCAAAGAGCCGAGACAATTGTAAGCGAGGAGATCTGGACCGCCTACCAGATGGCGGGAGGGACCGGGCTGAACGCCTCAACAGGCGAAGAGATGACCCACTATTACGTAACGCTCCCCAAAAACAAAGTCGAACTCTTCCTGGCGCTGGAGGCAGACCGGCTGCAGAATCCGGTCTTTCGCGAATTTTATTCGGAACGCGACGTCATCGTGGAGGAGCGCCGGATGAGCGAAAACCGGCCCGGCTTCTTCTTCCTCGAGCAGCTCAACTCCGCTTTCTATGCAGCCAGCCCCTATTCCTGGCCGGTTGTCGGGTGGATGTCCGACATCCTCCGGATCTCCAAGGAAGAAATGACTGCGTACCGCAACCAGTACTATCGCCCCGACAATGCCGTGCTCGTCCTGGCCGGCGCGGTGGACGTGGAACCCTTGATGGCTCTGGTGAAAAAATATTTCGGCCCCGTCAAAAATCCTCCCGCCGCCGCGCCGCGCGTGCGCACCGAAGAGCCTTCGCCGGAATATTACCGGCGCTTGAACGGACCGGACTTCAAGGCGCCTTACATCGAAAAGCGCGTCGCCGGCAAAGCGGCGGCCAATCCCTACGTCATCCTGATGTTTCATATCCCTCCCGTCTGGCATCAGGACGTCGCCGCCCTGCACATGCTGGGCGGAGTCATGAGCGCCAGGACCGGCAAGATGCACCTCGACCTCGTGCTTGACAAGGAACACGCCACGGGCGTCAGCGCCGGCGCATCGATGTCGGAATACGACGGGAGCTTCACGGTGCGGGCCATGGCCAAGGAACTCAAAAATGAGCCGGCCGTTCCGATGGCCCAGCTTGAAAAAGAGCTTTGGGACTACATCGAAGACGCCAGGACGACTCCTTGCGATGAAACGGTGCTGCAGAGGGTGAAGAACGCAACTGAAGCGTCTTATTTGCGCAGCCTGGCCGGCGTTAATATCGCGGGTTCGATTGAGAGGATGGAAATCATTTATCGCTGGCAGTTCATCGAGGAGCAGTTCAAACAACGGATGGCCGTGACGCCGAAAGATCTGATGCGCGTCGCCGGGAAATACCTGACCCGGGACAACAGCGTCGCCGGAGTGTTGGAGCGTGAGAAGTAGCAACCCCGCCGACTCTTGCGGAAAGGAAAAGAAGATGCCAAAACGAACCCTCTGCTTCGGCTTGATTCCAAGCCTGCTCTTTATCGCAATAGCCGCAAAGGCCGAGGCTCAGCCTGTTGCGGCCGAAGCGCCGCCGGGAAAGACCGTCCAAAACCCGGCCAGAAGGGTCAAGCCTTCCCTGGGACCGCGCCCCGAACATTTTGCTTTCCGGCCTCTTAATTTCAAACCTCCGAAGCCGGGCGATTTCCGGACGACGTTGTCGAACGGCCTCGTGGTCTACATTGCGGAAGACCACGACATCCCGTGGTTCAACGGTTCGCTGATGCTGCGGACCGGCCCTTTTCTTGAACCGGGAGAAAAGCTGGGCGTCGACAGTTTCACCAGCGCAATCATCCGATCGGGCGGCACCGCCACGATGAATGGAGAACAGATCAACGAGCGCATGGACTTCTTGGCCGGCGCCGTCACTCCGACAAACTTGTCCATTCATACCCGCCACCTTGACGAAGGCCTTAAAATCTGGATGGACCTGCTGAACAATCCCGCCTTCCCCGAAGACAAACTCAGGCGGGAGAAGGATCTTGCACTCCCCTCCATCCGCAACCGCAACAAGAACGTGTCTCAGGTCGCAAGCCGGGCCTGGCGCCGGCTCCTTTACGGCGAAAATTCCCCCATCGCCGAAGAAATGACCGAGAAAACCGTCCAAAACATCGCACGAGACGACCTCGTCGCCTGGCATCGAAAGTATTGGGGCGCAAATAACGCGATCCTGGTCGTCACGGGAGATTTTCAAAAAACGGAAATGCTCGGGAAGCTTGAAGAGACTTTCGGCAAATGGCGGACGGCGGAAAAAGCCGTCCCGCCCATCCCGGTCGTTCAACAGGCCGCCGGGGCCGGCGTTTACATGATCCAGCCGGAAGTGATCCCGAATCAGGGGATTGTCCAGATCGGCCACATCGGCATTCTTCAAAACGATCCTGACTTCCCCGCCGTAGACCTGATGAATTTTATCCTGGGAGGAGGCTCGTTTTCCTCTCGAATTACCAAGGTAGTGCGCACCGACCACGGACTTGCCTATAGCGCCTACTCGAGCTATCCGGGCGGGACAAAATTTCCGGCGACTTTTACGGCGTTCTGCCAGACAAAGAATTCCACCGCGGTTTTCGCGGCGCAGCTCATGCTGGACCTGATCGAAAGCATGCGGGCGGGAGAAGTGACTGCGGCGGATCTGGCGATGGCTAAAAAATCGAGGCTCGACTCGTTTCCCGCATCTTTTCCCTCCATCTCTGCCATCGTGAGGAATTTCGCTTCGCTGGAATTCAACGAGCAGCCCATGGATTACTACGACGTCTACGAAGCCAAATACGAAAAAGTCACGGTCGCCGACATCAGACGCGTCGCCAGGAAATGGCTGCAGCCCGACAAACTGGTCGTTTTGGTGAGCGGGAATATCGAGGAGTGCAAAAACGGCGCCGGCATGACGCTTCCGGATCAGGCTTCCATCGAGGCCATGGCCGCCAAATTCGGCGGCCGCACTCTCGAAGGGCTGGCCCGGAAATACGGCAACGGCAAAATCCAAGTCTTGGAGCTTAAATAAAAGCGCCGGAAACATGGCCGAAACCGGACTTCATCCGGTCGCTTTGAAACTTAGAATTGCAGGCTGGTTCGCAAACCGAACAACAATGCGTTCGCTCCCGTCCCGCCTGGGCGACGCACCCAGAAAAACAGGCTCGCCGAAAACGATGAAACTAATGTATTTCACGCATTCCATTAAAAAAACTTCTGACTGAAAAACATTTCTGCTATCTTTAAAGACGCTTTGCCGCTTTGCCGAAAATGAAAAGGAGGCTGCAAACCGGCCTTTTTCGGAGAGCAGTTTATGGACAGGCCGTTGCGCAGCCCGTGGCCGCCCAAGGACAAAGGTGGAATCAAGGATGCATTAAAAGTTCGCCCCCCTGCAGCTGCTGGTCCCGTTGGCAGCAATTTTCAGAAGAGGATCCTATAATTATTCCATGGCCGCTCTCGATTGAGATGAGGGCGGGATTGGATAAACGCTTTTTGGCAAGAGAGAGAAGAATATGCCCAAGACTATTGACGTTACCGAACTCATCCTCCGAGACTCGCATCAGAGTTTAATGGCGACCCGTCTTGCGACCGAGGACATGGCGCCCGCGTGCGAGGACATCGACAAAGCAGGCTACTGGTCTGTGGAATGCTGGGGAGGCGCCACATTTGACTCCTGCATCCGATTTCTCAATGAGGATCCCTGGGACCGGCTGCGAACTTTTCGCAAACTCATGCCCAACACCCGGCTGCAGATGCTGCTGCGGGGGCAAAACCTGCTCGGATACCGCCATTATGAAGATACGGTCGTGGATCGCTTTGTGGACAAGGCGGCTGAAAACGGCATCGACGTATTCAGGATATTCGACGCCCTGAACGACATCCGCAATGTGCAGCGATCCATCGCGGCGGTCCGACGGGCAGGCAAGCATGCCCAGGGCGCTATCTCCTACACTGTCAGCCCTTTGCACACTATTGCAGGCTTTGTCGACACAGCCAAAAAGCTTATTGATCTCGGATGCGAATCCATCTGCATCAAAGACATGGCCGCTCTGCTCAAACCGCAGCCGGCTTACGATCTTGTCAAAGGGATCAAAGATGCCTGCGGAGAGAATGTGCGAGTCCAGGTTCACGTACACGCGACCACAGGCGTCACGATGGTCAGCCTTATGAAAGCCATTGAAGCGGGTGCGGACGGAGTAGACACTTCCATCAGCTCGTTCAGCCTCGGCCCGGGCCACAATCCCACCGAAAGCTTCGTGGAAATGCTTGAAGGAACAAATTTCACCTCCAAGCTCGACATGAGCCGTCTTTTGAAGCTCAAGCGATACTTCAACAAGATCCGCCCGAACTATCGGGAATATCTCTCGAACATCATCAGCGTGGAAACGGAGATTTTCCAAAGCCAGATCCCGGGCGGCATGATATCCAACATGGAAAGCCAGCTGAAGCAGCAGAACGCGGACACCCGCATCGACGAAGTGCTGGCCGAGGTGCCGAAAGTGCGCGCCATTTCCGGATTTCCGCCTCTGGTCACCCCGACAAGCCAGATTGTGGGAACGCAGGCGGTCTTCAATATTCTGATGGGGCCCTACAAGGTGCTGACCGGGGAGTTCGCCGATCTGATGCTGGGCTACTACGGGGAAACCATCGGGCCGCGAGACCCTGCGGTAATCGAGTTCGCCGCCAAACAGACGGGAAAGAAACCGATTGTCTGCCGGCCGGCCGATCTGCTGAAGCCGGAATGGCAGGATCTGCGCGAAACCGCAATTGCAATCCCCGGGTGCAACGGCACCGACGAAGATGTGCTCACTTGCGCCATGTTCCCCCAGGTGGCGCCCAAGTTTTTCGGCACTCGGGCCGAAGGCCCCAAGAACGTGGGGAAAGATCCCAAAGCTCAGCCGGCAGCGGCGCCGACGCCCACGGCGGCCGGTTCAACCCAGGATCCGGGCAAGGGCCCAGTGCGCACAATGACCGCCTACGACGTGAAACTGAACGGAAAAACCCACCGGGTGACGGTGACGCCGGCGTAAACCAACGGGAGAGTCTTGACCGATGACCAATCAAACAAAGCAAACGATGCAGGAAAAGATAGAAGAGCTTAAGAAGCGGCGTGAACGCGCAAAGCTGGGAGGCGGCGCCGACAAACTGGAAAAGCAGCGGCAGGCGGGCAAATTGACCGCCCGCGAAAGAGTCGCCGCGCTGGCGGATCCCGGCAGTTTTGAAGAGACGGGTTTGTTCGCCGAGCACCGAGCCACTCTGTTCGGAATGGCCAAGAAAAGCTTCCCGGCGGACGGCGTCGTCACCGGCGCCGCTTCGGTCGGCGGACGGCTCATTCATCTGGCCAGCCAGGATTTCACAGTATCGGGAGGCTCGGCCGGAGAAGTCCATTCCATTAAAGTCGCCGAGATCATGGAGCAGTCCCTGAAAACCGGTTCGCCGTTCGTCTTTATTAATGATTCCGGCGGCGCCCGCGTGCAGGAAGGGATCGATTCGCTTTCCGGATACGGCAAAGTTTTCTACACCAACGTCATGCTCTCGGGCGCCGTTCCGCAAATTTCGCTGATCTGCGGCCCATGCGCGGGCGGAGCGGCCTACAGTCCGGCGCTGACCGATTTCATCATTCAAACCCGCCAGGCTCAGATGTTCATCACCGGACCGTCGGTGATCAAAAGCGTCACAGGAGAAAACGTCACTTCCGAACAGCTGGGCGGGCCCGAAGCCCACATGGCCCATTCCGGCGTGATTCACTTCATCGCCGAAGACGACAATCACGCGATCGCCCTGTGCCAGAAACTGCTCAGTTTTTTGCCTTCAAACAATTTGGAAGATCCCCCGCAACTGGAAGGCGATCCGAACGTAGACGCCAATCCGGAGCTGAACGCCGTGGTTCCCACCGAAGTAAAAAAAGGCTACGACATCCGCGATGTGATTTTAAAGGTGGTGGATTTCAGCGATTTCCTGGAAGTCCAATCCGGCTATGCATGCAACATCGTGGTGGGTTTTGCGCGCATTACCGGACGCTCGATCGGAATCATCGCCAACCAGCCTTGCGCGCAAGCGGGAGTGCTCGACATCAACGCATCCAATAAAGCCTCGCGCTTCATCCGTTTCTGCAACGCCTTCAACATCCCGCTGCTCACTTTCGTGGACGTCCCGGGATTTTTGCCCGGCGTCCAGCAGGAACACAATGGCATCATTCGCCATGGCGCGAAAATGCTCTTCGCCTATTCCGCCGCAACGGTTCCCAAAATCACGGTGGTGTTGCGCAAAAGCTACGGCGGCGCATATCTGGCGATGTGCGGCAAAGATCTCGGGGCCGACCGCGTCTACGCCTGGCCGACGGCCGAAATTGCGGTCATGGGAGCGGAAGGCGCCGCTGAAATCGTTTTCCGAAAGGAAATTCAGGAAGCGGAAAACAAAACGGCGAAACAACAGGAGTTGATCGCCAAATACCGGGAGGCATTTTCGAATCCGTATGTAGCGGCGGGAAGACGCCTGGTGGACGACATCATCGAACCATCGATGACCCGGCGCCACGTATCGCAAGCGCTCGAATACATGCACACCAAACGCGAGTTGCGGCCGGCCAAGAAGCATGGCCTGATACCGCTGTAGTCTGAGGGGATAGAATGAAAAAAACAAAGGATTTAGCGGAAATCCTGGAACAGGTCCAGGCGCAACTGGCGTCGCTCGCCGAGCGCATCGAGCGCTTGGAAAAGGGCGTGAAAACTCCCCCATCCCAGGTCCCGGCCGCTCCGGCGAAGAAAGCGGCGCCGCCACAACAGCCAAAGCCTGAAATTACGGAAGAAGAACTGCTGGCCGTCTCTGCCGCTCTGGCGGCATTTCTGGGAGTGCGGATCCGAATCCGTCAGATTCGATTGATCGGTTCGTCCGCATGGGCGCAACAGGGGCGCGTTTCCATCCAGGCGTCCCATCATACATTACACAATTAGGAGGCGCAGTGAGACTGAACGTCACAATTGATGGAAAAAAATTCGAAGTGGATGTCGAAGCCGTGGAGCCGGATTCGCCTGTGCCAATGTTGCGCAACGTCGCCGTCGGTTCCGCTCCGGTGCGACTGCCCGCCGCTCCTGTTGCCGGCGCTCCTCCTGCGGCCGCCGACAATAAACCGGTCGAAGAGAGCAAAGTATGTCGCAGCCCCGTATCCGGGATCGTGATGCGTGTGACGGCGCAGGTCGGACAGAGCCTGCAGGCCGGCGATGTTCTGCTCGTGCTGGAAGCGATGAAGATGGAAACGAATATTACGGCCCCAGGCCCGGGCAAAATCGCCACAATCCTCGTGAACGCCGGCGACAGCGTCCAAATGGGCCAGATTCTGGCGGAGTTTGAATGATGAATTCACCAATGGAACAAATTCCTGGATTTCTGTTTTTCGATCATATAGCCATTTCCGTCAAACCCGGCGAACTGGAAGAGCATGTCAAGGCCTATCAGGCGATGGGATTCAAGGAAATGCACCGCGAGGATGTGCTGGGCACAGATCAGGTGCGCGAAGTATTGCTGCAGGTGGGCGATGGGCCGAACCTGGTGCAGTTGATCGAGCCCCTCAATTCCGAATCGCCGGTAGCCAAACAGATCGAGAAAAACGGCGGGCGCGGCGGCCTGGCGCATGTGGCGCTGCGCGTGGCCGACATTCAGAAGGCGTTCGATTATCTGCAGAAAAACGGATTCAAACTTATCGACAAAGCTCCGCGCAAAGGATCGCGCGGGACCATGGTCTTTTTCGTTCACCCGAAGACCACGGAAAAAGCCGCCTTCGGCTACCTGATCGAAGTGGTCCAGGAAGGCAGCCACTAAAGGCCTGGCAATGAATAAAAGTCGCATTTTGGCGCGAGCGCCGGGAGCCTCTGCCGGCGCGCCTCGATTGTCGCTGCCGAACCGCTAAAAGGCAGCGCCGCGCCGGCGTCACGGCCGCTTTTCATTCCAGACAGCCAGCATGTCGGGAGAGCCCTGGGAGCGGATCCCATTGTCGTTGAGTATTTCTTCCGTGGCGGCGATCATTTCCTTGCGTGGGAACACAAGCGTCTCGGTCCCGAGCCCGGCAAATTCAATCGTAAAAAACGTTTCCTTCGAATCGCGAAGGATTTCGACAAGGTGCCGGAGATTTTTAACTGCCTTGCTGTTGATTTTCGTCACCACCATGAAGCTCGGAGAAGAATAGTTCTTTGCCAAAGGGTGTGAAAATAAAGGAGAAGGCACAACCACAAGCTCCTCTCCCTCGAAAGCCGGCCCTTCGCTCCGCCGGGTGAACATAGGATTTCCGCGGAGGCTGAGCGCATTCAAAAACATCCTGCTATTGCTTCCGCCTGAAAGCGCCGAAGCCAATTCTTCCGTCGCAACCGAAAAAACCACAGGTCCGCAGATAAAATAGGACGGGTAGCCGCCCTGGAGATACGGAATCAGCTTCGGGCGGAACTTGTAGGTCGGCAACTGAACCGTCATCGCCCGGCTTGCGCGCACGATGCTCAGCGAAACCTTGCCGTTCTGTGCAATTCTCTGGACGAGACTGATGAAGCTCAGTCTCAGATCGTCCTGACGCATGATGTTCCCCTGGTTGTCCACCGGGGTGTCGCCGATTTTTGTAATCACATCCCATTTCTTAAGAGGATAGGATGCGTCGGCCTCAAAAGGCGTGCTGACCACGATGCCTTCGACCGATTTATCCAGCTTCAGAAAATCACGCAAAGCCGGATTTTCCAGAGTCTGGAATTCATCCAGGATGGCCGGTTTGCCGTCATAATGGCCGTCGGCGACATCTTTGAGAAAGAGATCGATTTCCTCGCATGGGATGATGTAGCCGATGTTCTGCGCGTTTGCGAGAACGCTGAATGCAATGCCGACAATCTTGTCCCCCACGATGGCCGGGCCGCCGCTGTTTCCGGGATTGATGGCGGCGTCGATCTGGACGCGCAGTCCGAACACCGAGTAGCTGTACCCGGCGTAATCGATGCGGGAAACTATCCCTTTCGTGATCGATATATTGTCGCCGCCGGTCGGGAACCCGTAAACCATCACCGAATCCTTGACCTTGGGCAAAGAGTCGGCGCGCGGAAGAGCCGGGTGCGTGTCGAAAAACGATTCGTCGCTGAGCTTCAACACGGCAAGATCAATGCCCGGAGCGATGGCTTCCACTGTGGCGGAAAGCTTGTTGCCGGACCGGCTGCCTTGTATCTGAACCTGTCCGGCGTACAGGACGACATGCGCATTGGTGAGAATGCGACGGCCGTCGATAACGACCCCGGTCCCCGAAATCTCATTGCCCGCCTGCTTGCTCCACGGCCTTCCCAAATCCGGGT
>CAZXSV010000003.1:0-41819 GCA_964642735.1 uncultured Acidobacteriota bacterium | reverse complement strand
TTCACCACGGAGTTTTCGATCCAGCCGGAGGAAGTCGGTTCGCCCGCAGATTTACTGCCGGCTGCTTCCTGCCCTGTGGCCGAGGAAGCTGAAACCGCCATGGCTGTCGCGACGACCAGAATCGCCATCGCCAGTCCTCCCGCGAAATTTAGAATTACACTCGGTCTCTTTTCCATTTTTTCCTCATCAGCATGAATTGCGCATCGGATGTCATTGGCTCGAAGTTTAACACGCCGGCGCCGGAATCGCACCCGGCTTTCCTGTGACAATGGATTTTCCGAATGGGAAGGGAGTATATTGGAATTAGGGTTGCCGGAGAAAACATGGTTGAAGAAAAAAACGCCTTCCAAAACGACGACGGCGCCGAGTCTGCGACGGCGGACAAAAAGTGGTCGCGCCTGATGATCGTTGCGGCCGTCTTTTTGCTCGGAGTTTTTCTGCCGCCTGAATATAAACCCTATTCGCCGCTGCTGATCCTGGCGCTGCCCCTTGTCGCTTTTTTGAAGAAAGTCCGCCAGGCCGGCGCCGTTGGCATGGATTCTGCACAAAATCGCTCCTATTCCCATATCGAGTCCGAAACAGGCCGCTCCCTGGAACCCTTTTCCTACACGCCCAAAGATCCCAAGGATCCAAGACGTTACAAACCGATCGGATAGAAAAAGACGAATCGGACATCCAAACCGCACAATGCCGCATGCTGCGGATTATTCTTTGCCCGTGATGTAGTGCGTGGATTCGGAAGCGTTGTTCGGATCCATCGCCTTTTTGATGCGTCTCAGCCACACGTGATAGTTGCTGCAGTGCGGGCCATACATGTCGTGGGGCGCGTCGCCAAAAACATGCCCGGGCACGCCGTAGTGATCGCGGATGGCCGTTTCGTTCGCCTGCACCAGGAACTCCTGCGTCAGCACGCGGAAAGTCTCGGCGTTCGGCAGATAACGGATCAACAGCTCTCCGTGCCCGAAATGCCCGTGTTCGAAAGACTGGGTGAAAGGCGACGTGCCGTCGTCATACACCAGGCCGCGCTTGATCAAATCGTATTTCATCCGGCCTGTCTTCGAGATGTAGTCCGCCATCAGCCTGAACGAATCCGTCCCGCCCACTTCTCCTCCAAAGCAGCCGGAGACCCTGAAGACTTCGCGGATGGAGCCGGTGCTGCGGATCCAGCGCCACAGGCACCCGCCGGCGGTTTTCGGATTGTCCAGCAGCTTGGGCACGGCGCGCCCTCCGGTTTCCTCGATGATTTGTTTCAGGACGCCGGTTTTGTATTCAAAATCCCGGGCGGAATTCCCGGCGATAATGATCATGAAAGAGGGGCCTTGCACGTATTGCGAAAATTCCTTGAAGAGTTTGACGTCTTCTTCGTTGCTGGTGGCGATGTTGGCGGACGCCATGGCGGCATTGAAACCCATCAGTTCCAGCGCTATCTCGCTTTCGCCGACTTTGCTTTGCGCCTCGTCCAACTTGTCCATGGAAGCGAAGGAATAGATGCCGATGAAAAAATTAGGCGGGATGCTCCGAGGAGCATAGCGCGGCGAAATCCCCTCAATAGCGAACGTCGCCGGGCCGGGCCAGTGATACACTTTGGTGGCGGCTTTCGTATAAACCCCCAATCCCCCCAACGGCACGACATTGCCCCGAACGAGCCCCCGCAGAGAAGGGCCGGGTCCGTCGCCGCAAAACCATTCCCCGATCGAGCCCAGGGATCCCAGGCTGACGAGGTCCCCTTCCGGAGTCACCCATTCCAACGCAAGTTGATTCCTCTCGCCATAGCTGGCGCTTTGGCTGAGGTGCCCGATTCCCTGGTGCGCTGCGATGGGCAACGCAGAGCAGTTGGCCCCGGCGCCGCACTGGTTGCATATCAGACCGCGCTTCATCAATTCCGCCTGCAACTGGGCGCCGATAACATAAGGCTCCACCACGGCGAACATGTTTTTTTCGTTGATTTCCAGGATGCGGTTCATCCGCCTGAGATCGATCTTGACGACGCCCGGTCCGGTTGCGTCGTTGTATGGCCCCCAACCCGTGCTCGAAGCCTTGAACTGGAGTTTGAACCTGTTGCACAGCCGGACGATGGCCTGGACCTGCAGAGCGCTATGCGGCAGCACGACCGCTTCGAACAGGGGAGTGAATTTATCCGCCCCGGCGTATAAACCGGAGCGCCAGGAATAGGGATACAAAACCTCCGGATCGTCTGAAATGTTTTCCGGTCCCAGGATGGATTCCAGGGCCTCGTACTGTTCTTTTTTAAGCGTCATTGCTCACTCCCCCGATAGGACGGACTCAGCCAAAAGCTCGACCACGTCGTATATTTGCAGCTTGCCGTTGTTTTCCGCGGCGCATTCTTCAAACAGCGACTCGCAGCCCGGGCATGCCGTAACGACGGCTTCCGCTCCGGTCGCCGCGGCTTCACGCAGCCTTTCGACGGCGGTCCAACGCGCGAATTCAGGATTGTTTTCATAGACCCCGCCGCCGGCGCCGCAGCACCAGGCGTATTCCCTTGTACGTTCCATCTCCGTCAGCTTCAGGCCGGGCAGGCTTTTGACAACCTCCCGGGGAGCGTCATAAACTCCATACGTCCCCCTCCTGAATTCCCTGGGCGGATCGAAAAGCCGGATGTGCCCGGAGACTTGTTTTCCGGACCAGTGGATGTAAGGCTCCCCCAGACGGCCGAGGTGGCAGGGATCGTGATAGACGACGCTTAACGGAACGGCTTTTCGCGGGACCAGCGCGCCCTGCGCGATCAATCGCGCGAAATATTCCGTGGCGTGCAGAACCTCCAGACCGCCTTTGAAATTGAACTGATGGTAAAGAACCTTGAAGGAATGAAAGCACTCCGCGCAGCTCGTCACCAGAGTCTTGGCCCCGGCATTTTGCAGCTTTTGCATATAAGCTTCTGCCTGGTCGAGAAAAGCCTGCTTGAACCCCGCCTGATAAGCCCGCCCTCCGCAGCAGAGTTCCTGATCGCCGGAAATGCCGGCGTCGATCCCGGCTTTCTGCAGAAGTTTAACGGTGGACTGCGCAATCTTCCACCGGGCCGGGTCGCCGGCCGTGCGGCAGCCCGCGTGATAGACGACGTCGGTTTTCTGCTTTGCGCAGTCGCGGAAATTCAGGCCGTCAAACCATCGCTTCCCGTTCGATGGCTTCGGCGGCGACAGCGGACCGCCCTTGCGCATGGCGGACACAAGCTTTTCAAAGACCGGGGGCGCGCATCCTTTTTCCACGCAATCGATCCGGATAGCGGCGATCGGCGCCAGCACATCCATATCCATAGCGTATTTGCAGGAAACATCGCAGCCTCCGCACATCTGGCAGTTGTAGACAATCTCCATCAGCTTTTCCGAATGCCCGATCTTTTTCTCCAGCAGGGCCACGCCAAGCGCGAGGCGTCCTGCGCCGGAATAAGCGTGGAAATTATATCGAGCGATGCTCGGGCAGATGTTGACATTGCCGCAGCCTTTGACGTTTTCAAGGGGAATGAATTTGCAGGCTGAACAACGGCAGCAGGCCTCCATGTCTCCCCGGTAATCGGATAGCGCCATTTTTCCTCCCGAAAGCTGCTCGTTAGAAACACAATTTGCCGGGATTCATCAAACCGCCCGGATCGACGATCGATTTGACCCTTTTCAACACCTGCACTGTAGCCGCATCGCGGTTCATCGCCAGCGGCGCTATTTCCGGATAGGGCCGCGAGAAGTAAGCGCCTTTCGCCATAAGCCGTCGGGCGGCCGCGGCGCACATTTCCCGGACCTGTTTTGCTTCTCCCGGGTTGTCCGGATCAAAGAAAATATTGAATTCACAATGACAGTTGGCGCCCTGGACTATGGGTTGAAGGTAAATGCCGATATCCGCCGCCGGAAGGCCGGCCTCCTGTGAAACTTCCCCCATCGTCCTGATCATATCGGGGATCTTTTCCAGAAGGGCCAAAAAGAAAATATCCGAACAGTTCCCCGCTCGCGTAAGCTTCCAATAGGGATCCGGCGAAGGTTTTTGGATCGCCTTCAAAAAATCAGCGGCCGTGGCGCCGCCCAGCGCCTGCACGGCATCGACTCCAAGGCGCTGAACCAGATCCCGCATATCCGCGGTCTGGCCGGCGATCCTTTCTTCAGCGAGGTATTGGCAGGCCGCGATGTTGAAGAACAGGATCCAGGGAGGCAGCTCCGGCGCTAGCCGCCTGAAATCGGCGCCGGTTTGAGAAGCCATGATCAAAGCCAGATTGACGCGGTTTAAGATCAAACACTCGTTCACGAGGCGAAGGCGCACAAGCCAGTGCATCGCATCCAGCAGCGGCGCCGGCTGCGCCGACCCGACGAAATAAGGCGATTCCATCCGGGGCGCCAGTTCGCATCGGGCGCTGACCCATGTCACGATCCCCATCGTGCCTTGCGAGCCCTGGATCAAACGGTACCAGGAAGCCGAGGAAGGGCCCGCGGCTTCCTTCTGGCTGCCTCCGGCGGCCCACTGTTCTTCGATGCTTCCTGACCCGGCGGCCGCCCCGGTCCGGAACATCTCTCCCGTTCCGAAAATCACTTCCGTACAGGCCAGCGGATCGGCTATGTCCCAGTGGTAAGCCGGCATCAGGACCGGCTCCCTTTCCAGGAGGCTGCCCGCCACGGACTTGGTCGAACGTGGCAGCAAAGGCATATTCAATCGCAGCCCATGGTCTCCGACAGCCCTGGAAAGCTCCAGGAACGTCACGCCCGGCTCAAACATGGCCACGCGGTTTTTTCGGTCGACTCGCAGAATTTTTTTCATGCGGCTCAAGTCCACGACAATTGCGCCGCCGGTCGTCGGGACGGTGTCTCCGCGAAAATGAGGGGCGCCGGAGCTGACCGGAACCATTGGCGTTCGGGTTTCCCTCGCCCATTGAACCAGATCCCGCACCTCGGCGCCGCTTCCCGGTTTTGCCACAAAAGACGGCCTGACCGGATCGACGAAACTCATGTCGCGGGAATAAGCGTCGAGCACAGCAGCGTCGGTTTCGATAATATTGGACGGCAACACGCCTTGGACCATGCCTGCCTCCCGGGGAAAGACCTCAAGCTGATTGCGTTTGAGCCTATATTAAAACAGCCTGTCGGCTTTACGCCATCGGCTTTTATCCAAAAGCATAAGAAAATGCCGATGCCGACCCAAAAATCGAAAGTCGCGCTCCGTCAAAAACCGGGAGTGAATGGCCAAAAACCGCTTTTTATGCGACAATGCGGGCAAATCCAATAATTTCAGGCGCGAGGCAAGAATGAGCCAGATCGAAGAGCTGAAAAAAACTGTCAATTCGTTGAGCAAACGCGTGGATCTTCTGGAGGATCTCAACGCCATCCGCAAACTGCATTACGCCTACGGGTATTACATCGATTTCTGCCGGTACGATGAAGTGGTGCAGCTGTTTTCGGAAACAGGCGAAATGATATTTTTGTCCGGCATCTACCGCGGACACGGCAGCATTGCGCGGCTTTTGAAAACATGGTTTCAGAACCTGTTCACCCAGGGGAAGCCGGGGCCGGTGGACGGCTTTGTGCTCGACCACTTCCAGATGCAGGACATCATCACGGTCGCTAAAGACCGGAAAACGGCAAAGGGCCGTTTCCGCGCCCTGCTCCTCGGAGGGTCTCACGAAAGCCGGGCTTATAAGCCTCCGGAACCGCCGGAAGAGTTCTCTGAAGCCGGCTTATACGAAAATGAATACGTCCGCGAAAAAGGAATTTGGAAAATCAAGAAGCTCGATTACGTCGTCCAGTGGCAGGCCGCCTACGGGAAGGGATTGGCGCACACCCGTGCTCATCTGGTTCCGGCGACCAGAACCTATCCGGAAAACCCGCTTGGGCCGGACGAAATTCTGCCGGTGGCGCGCAAAGCCTGGCCAGGCCGCAGCGACATGCCGATGCACTACGCCCATCCCGTCATGGGCAAAGCTTTTGCCGCGAAAAGCGCGAAATAGAGCCTGTTTCCAAGCGCAAATGCGTTCAGCTTTCGAGCGCTTCCGTCACTTTGGAAGCCAGTCCCTTCAGCGAAAACGGTTTTTGGATGAAGCAGACCTTTTCATCCAGCATGTTGTTGCTGGCAATCACGTCCGCCGTGTAGCCGGACATGAAAAGGCATTTGATGTTGGGGTATCGGGACTGGATGCTCCGGGCAAGGTTGCGCCCGTTCATCTCCGGCATGATCACGTCGGTGATGAGCAGGTGGATGTCGCCGTCGAATTCCCCGGCCAGCCGGATAGCCTCTTTGGGAGCGTTCGCCGCCAGCACCCTGTGGCCCTGCTTCTTGAGAACCGCCTCGGTTAATTTCAAAATCGCCGGCTCATCCTCGACCAGCAAGGTGGTGATTTTGTCGCGCCTGGGCGCAGCCGCCTCTTCCGCCCGCAACTGCGCCGCTTTTTCCCGGCATCGCGGCAGATAGATCGTGAACGTCGTTCCCGCCCCGACATCGCTTCGAACATGAATGAATCCGTCATTCTGTTTGACCGCGCCATACACGGTCGCCAGCCCGAGCCCGGTCCCCAATCCGACTTCCTTGGTCGTAAAGAAAGGTTCGAAGACATGGGAGAGGACTTCCCTGCTCATGCCGCAACCCGTGTCGCTCACCGCAACCCGCACGTATTCCCCGGGCTTGAGGCCCGGCTGGCCGCTGCAATAAGCTTCGTCGTGGACGACGTTCGAGGTCTCGATGTCGATCCTGCCGATGTCGGAAATGGCGTCCCGGGAGTTGACGCACAGGTTGGCAAGGATCTGGTCGATCTGGGAGGGATCCACTTTGACCGGCCACAGGTCTGATCCCGGGCGCCAGTTGAGCGCGATATGCTCGCCGATCATCCGGGTGAGCATCTTGATCATCCCGGCGATGGTTTCGTTCAAATCCAGCACCCTGGGAGCGACGGTCTGCTTGCGGGCGAACGCCAGCAGCTGGCGCGTAAGATCCGCCGAACGCCGGGCCGCCTTGAGGATTTCGGTCAGGTTTTCGCGAAGCGGGTCCGCCGGATCGATTTTCTCGAGAGCCGTCTCGCCGTGCCCGAGGATCACCCCCAGCATGTTGTTGAAATCGTGCGCCACCCCTCCGGCCAGGCGGCCGACCGATTCCATCTTCTGCGCCTGCTGGAGCTGAGCCGAAAGTCTGGCCTTTTCCGCTTCGGCCTGCTTCCGGGCGGTGATGTCGTGCAGAAAAGCGACAAACAATTCTTTGTTTTGAACATTGAAATACTTGATGCTGGCCTCGACGAAAACACTGCTTCCGTCCCTGCGGCGGTGGCGCGTTTCGAAACGATCCTCCCCATGCGCCATAATTTTTTTCATGTTCGTTTGGATCGCTTCCTCGCTCCAGTCCAGGTCGAGATCGCCGATCTTCATCGTCAGCAATTCCGGCTCGCTGTATCCGCTCATCCGGCAGTAGGCGTCGTTGACCTGCAAGAGCCGCCCCTCCGTATCGGTCAGGCAAAATCCGTCCATGGCCGTCTGGACTATCGCCCTGTGTTTCTCCTCGCTCTCCAGAAGCCTTTTTTGCGATTCAATCGTCCTCATGTTTTTCAGCGCAATGCTGGTGACGATTTCAATCAATCCTTTGATGAAAAACAGATAGTTGTTCAGCTGCTGCTGAGTCCAGATCGGGACTTTCCGAACAGCCTCCAGATAGGCCTGTTCATCGAATCCATAGCGCCGTGCGCGTTCCCTGTAAAATTCCAGGTCCGGCTTGTCCATAAAAAACTGGCCGGCGAAGAAATTCCCGAGATGCCGGCCTTCAACGATGATGGGCGTCGCATTGTCCGTGAGGCCGTGCGGGCAGCGGTAGCTCACCGTGGGATTCGCTTCAGCAAGATGCGACAGGATGTACTGGTCGCTCTCAATGCACATTTTCTCGCACTCGCGGTTCCGCCGGTGGAACTTCGTGCATACATCCTGCCACGCCGTCCGGGTCAGAATTTCGCCTTCATTGTCGATGATGGCGCAGGGAAAGGAGTAGACCCTGTTGAGCCTGTCCTGAAGCGATTGAAATTCTTCGGTGTCAATAAGATCCTGGAGCCGATAGTCCATCTCAAGCCCATCCTAAAAATTTTTGATTGCTTCAGCTTCATATCGGCAGCCTTGAATCCAAACATAAAGCCGCGCGCATTTTTCTACTAACTATTTAGTTGCCTTAGGTTTGTCTTGATCGAAGCATCTTTCATCGTTTCGGGCCGGGTTTGTCGCTGTCATAACTCCGCCGCTGGGGCCGGCCTCCATTGGATTGGAATGAGCCTTTGGCCCGCGGAGAAAGCGGAAGACGCCGTTTCAATCGGCTTTCTTTCCGCGCTGAATGCTGTTACAAAGTAGAAACACGTCGAGGTGGCTGGATAAATCTTCTTCCGGGGGGCTTCGGATGGCGGAGAGATTGAGCAGGCTGCTGCTTTACACCTACGGGGTTGCGGACCTCTGTTTCACCCTGATGGTTAACATGGAGTTGTATTTCTTCGCGGCTTTTCTCACCGATTATGCGCAGTTCTCGCTGGCGGTCGCCGGTCAAATCCTGGCCTATACCGCTGCCATCGACATACTGTGCGCCCTCGCCGGCGGCGCCATCCTTCAGAAAGCGACTTTAAAATACGGCGGGAAATACCGCTCCTGGTTCCTGATCGGGCCCCCGGTCATCGCGCCGCTGTTCGTTCTGCAGTTTACAAAGATCGGGAGCGACTGGACTGCCGCCATTATCGTCATGGCCGGCTTTATCACGAGCCACCTCCTTTTCAACGTGGTGTTCTCCGCCAACGGGGCGATGCTGGGCCGGTTGAGCCAACTGCCCGATGAAAGAACCGTCCTGTCCACCAGCAGGGCGCAGGGGATGGCCGCGGCGGGTCTGATATTCTCCGCCACCGCCGTGCCTATGATCGCGTTTTTCACCCTCCGCACGGACAAAATATCCGGCTTTACGCTCACGGTCGCCGTTTACGCCTTCCTCATGATTTTGGGGTACTGGTACATCTACAGGATCACCGCCGGCCGGGACCCTTACGACGAAGCCCCGGTGGACTCTTCCGGGAAAGCCTCCAGCCAGAGCTTGTCGGAAATCGTCGTGCTGGTGTTTAAAAATTCCCCTCTTCTGCTGCTGATCCTTTCGCAGGTTTTCCTCAACACCAGCTATATCATGATCACGACCATGGCCGCGTACTATTTTACCTATGTCGCCGCCAGCCCCGCTTTCCTTTCCGTGTTCATCTTGGCCATCAGCGTCGCGCGGTTCCTCGGAACATTCGTCGCCCGGTGGATCGGGGTGCGCTACGGAAAGCGGAAGTCCTACTTCTTATTTGCAGCGCTTGCGGCCGTCGGCTACGGCGCCGCACGGTTCGTGCACGAATCGATCTGGATTTACACGTTTGTTTTCAGCATTTCCACTTTGATTGCGGCAGTGGCTTCCTCGATGTCCACCGCCCTGTTCGCCGACACGGTGATCTATGGAGAATGGAAGACCGGCAAAAGCATCCGAGCTTTCACCATGGCCCTGCTGAACTTGCCGATAAAAGTCGGCGTGTTGATCCGGGGGGCCGTATTGACCGTGGGCCTGATGGCGATCGGCTTCGTGGCGAACGCCACTCCCACGCCGCGCGTGACGGAAGGCATTCATTCCATCATGACGCTCGCCCCGGCCCTGGGGTATGCAGTCGCGGCCGTTATTTTTTACTTCGGCTACAAATTGGACGACAAGCGCGTCTTCGAGATGCAGGAGGAAATTGCCGCGAGGAAAGCAGCCGGGATTCAGGCGCCTGTCCGGGAAACAGTATAGGCTGCCTCGAAGCCGCCGGATCCAGGCGCGGGGAGGATCCTATGAGCTTGGCGAATATGATGCGGACGCTGGCCGCGACCGTCGTTCTGAGCACGCTGCTCTTTGCAGGCCCTGCGAAGAACAGCCCGGTCGCAATCTCCGAGGATGAAACTTCGTTCACTCTTGCCAACGGCCTCGTGTCGCTCTGCGTGGACAAGCGCTCCGGCGACATGAAATCGCTGATCTTCAAAGGCGTCGAAACGCTGACCACTCGCTCCGGCCACCCTGGCGGATACTGGTCGCATGACGCCTCCGGCGGCGCTCTCCACGAGGCGAAAATCACGATCGACCCCAAAGCCAACGGAGGCGAGCGCGGCGAAGTGTCGGTCCGGGCGATTTCGGGCGGACGCCGTATGGGCCGCCCCGCGGGCCTCGCCCCGGGAGCGGAAGGCGACTTCCCGGCGGACATCGAAATCCGTTACGCCCTGACGCGGGGCGAATCGGGGGCGTACACTTACAGCATTCTCGATCACAAACCGGAATACCCGGCGGGCGCCATCGGAGAGGCGCGTTATTGCGCCAAACTGGCCGAATTTTACGATTGGATAAGCGTCGACGCACGGCGCAACAAATACTACCCCCGGGAGGAGGAGAACGAAGACAAGTACGTCTATACGGCGGTGCAATCGGAAAACCTGGCGTATGGATGGTCGAGCACGACGAAAAGGATCGGATGGTGGATGATCAATCCGACCATTGAATATTTATCCGGAGGCCCGACAAAGGTCGAGTTTCTCTGCCACCGCGACACGACCCCGGTGCAGGCGCCGTGCGTGCTGAACTACTGGCGCTCCAGCCACTACGGCGGAGCGGTCGTGGATGTGGCCGAAGGAGAGTCCTGGGCGAAAGTCGTCGGACCGTTTTATCTCTACATGAACGCAGACGGCGACCCGCAGGAGCTTTGGAAAGACGCGCTGGCTCAGGCTAAAAAACAGTCCGCTCAATGGCCGTTCGGCTGGGTGCGGCACCCGCATTACCCGACCGGGGAAGAACGCAGCGACGTTCGCGGGCGTTTTGAACTGGTCGATCCGCTGATGCCAGGCGGGGCGCGATTTATCGGGAAAATAACGGTCGGACTCGCCGCAGCCGACCGGGCTCTCCGTTTCGGCCCGTCCGGCCGTGTCGTGACCTGGCAGACGGATGCGAAGAATTACCAGTTCTGGACGAAAACCGACGATCGCACCGGGAATTTCACGATAGCCGGCGTGCGACCTGGAATCTACACCCTTCGCGCTTATGCCGATGGCGTTCTGGGCGAATTCGCCAAAGCCGACATCCGGGTAAAGCCGGGAGCAAAGCCCCTGGATCTGGGCGGGATAAGATGGACGCCCGTGCGGCGCGGCAGGGAGTTGTGGCAGATCGGCGTCCCCAATCGCACGGCCACGGAATTCGCCGCCGCCGACCGCTATTTTGCGCCGGACGCGCCGATTCAATACGCCAGACTCTTCCCCGAAGACGTGAGCTTCGTTGTCGGCAAAAGCAACCCGGCCAGGGATTGGCATTTTGAACACATCCCCCATAACATCGATCCAAAAGCCGTAGTCGCGCCTTTCAGCGGCGTGCGCAGCAGCCCCGGGAGGGCGACGCCCTACAATATTATTTTCAATCTGCCCAAACCGCCGAAGGGAAAGGCGTGGCTGCGCCTTGCTTTCTGCACCGCCAACGTCCGGGCGTTGCAGGTTTCGCTCAATGGCCGGCCCGTCGGCGAGGTGGCGCAGCTTGATTCGTCGGGGGATTCCTCGATTGTCCGGCACAATATCCAGGGGATCTGGTTCGAACGGGAAATCGGTTTCGACGCCGCATTGATGAGTCAGGGAAGCAATACTCTCACCCTGACCATCCCGTCCGGACCTCTTACGAGCGGCGTGATCTATGACTGCGTGCGGCTGGAACTGGACGAAAGCCCGCTTTAGCGTGGTGAAAGCGCAAAGGGCCGCGTTCCGAGCGCCCCGGGCTTTATTTCTTTTCTTGCTCCACTTTATCGATGTGCAAGCCCTGGTGGCAGTTGTGGCACAGCAGGATGTCTTCCTTGTGGCCTTGATGGCACATCGTACACTCGACTTCGCTGGACTTGGTTATATGATTGTCGTGAGGATTGACCGTGTAATTTTCCGTTTTCTTTGCGACATTTTCCAATGATTGGTGACAGGCGAGGCAAGCCTCCGCAGGCGCTGCCGCTTTGGGCTGCGCTTCTTTATGGCAAACTTCGCATTTCAGGCCGCGTTCCTTGTGCTTGTCGGCGGTCATTGCGGCCTTTTCTTCGGTGATTGCAAATCCGGTCCAGAGCATGGCGGCGACTGATAAAAAGCAAAATATCCGTTTCAACGCTTCATCCCTCCAGTAAGCATATCTTCCCCGCCCCTCCCGGGGCTGGTTCAATCCATCTGTCCCTATAAACCCGCCGGCCCTCAAGCCATCTCTTTTCCGGCCAGGCGCAGGCCTTGTTCCCCATCCCATCTCCGGCCTGTCGGTCATCCCGTTCTTCACGCCGAGCTCCATACTGGCATGCTAATAGGACCGCAGTCATCTTATTCAGATTAATCTATAATCCGCGACTCTGGAACAGAAATATTCAATATCCGCTGACGGAGAGTACGGAGAGGCAGGCACGGAAAACACTGAGATGAATTCCCGTGCTTTCGGCAGCAAAAGCGCGGGAGACGTCGACGCGCCTGTAATCGCTCCATTTTTTCGTGATATGGCGGCGGATGTTTTTAACCATCATCACATTGAGGTCCAGTTTCAGATCAAAATTCACCGGCGCCCACACGTCGGGCTCCACGCGATGGAAATCGAGCCTCCCCTCGGTGTTGCGAATCACCGCCAGCAATCCGCCCCAGTATTTGAATGGTTTGCGCATCACAAAATCCAGACGGGCGAGGCCGTAATCCTCCTGCACCACCCACAGCGCCCCCGTCGACTGGTTGAGGGCGTGATCCATCATTTCCTTCACCGGAAGATCCCCTTCTTTCGGCTCGAAGGCGATGACCCAGCACGGGCGCCGGTCGACTTCTTCCGTCCGCAGCATTTTGAAACGATATCGTCCCATCAACCAGGCGTTGAACTGTATTCCCGGCTTCTTCAGAGGCTGCGGGTGCTTCCCCTCCCTTTTCCTTTTTTCAACTTCGCGGAGGAATTTCTTTTTGTTGTTTTCCTCGTTTTTGCGTTCCTGCGCATTCAGAATTCTGCCGTCTTTTTCGATGAGCTCCTCAAACAGAGCTCCGCCAACGGGATGCTGGCGATAACGGGATGCGCTCGTTTTTGTCGCCGCCCCCCCTTCGTCCAGCGATTGCACCGACATAAAAACCCCGGATTCGAACTGCGCATCCACCATCGACCGGTGCTGCTTTTCGGCGCGGGCGACGGCGCGATCGACAATCTCCTGGGTTGAAGGTCCGTCCGAAAAGGCGGCGACCGCAGCCAGAGCCGGAAAAATCAAGGCCATCATGTGGCCGGCTTTAATTCCCATGCGCGTCCATTCTCCCGCCGTCGACGGAACAGCCGCGAATGCCGGCGCCGCCGCTTCACGGCTGGTTTTTCGATTATTCCTATTCGGACAATTTCCCGGCGATTCTCGCGACGTGAGCCCCCTGGAAGCGCGCAATCGCAAGCTCATTTTCGGACGGACAGCGGCTGCCGTCGCTTCCCGCCAGCGTCCCGGCGCCGTAAGGCGACCCGCCGGTGATTTCGCTCATGTTCGAAAGCTCCCGGCAGGAATAAGGAGTTCCGACGACGATCATGCCGTGGTGCAGCAGCGTGTTGTGAAACGAAGAAATCGTGGTTTCCTGTCCGCCGTGCTGCGTCGCCGTCGAGGTGAACACGCTCCCCACCTTCCCGATCAGCTTTCCGTTGGCCCAAAGCCCGCCGGTCTGGTCAAGAAAATTGCGCATTTGCGCGCACATGTTTCCGAACCGGGTCGGTGTGCCGAATATGATGGCGTCATAATGGGGCAGTTCGGACACCGCGGCCACCGGCGCAGGCTGGTCGAGCTTGGCGCCGGCCTTGCGCGCCACGTCTTCAGGCATCAACTCAGGCACGCGCTTGATTGCGACTTCCGTCCCTTCGACGCTCCGAACGCCTTCCGCAACCGCGCCCGCAAGCGACTCCACATGGCCGTACATGCTGTAATAAATAACCAATACTCTCGTCATAAAAACCTCTCTGGCGGAAATCCGCCCGAATAAGACAGCACATCGAACCTGATTGATTCATCAATCCAGCCAGCGGATCAAGGCGCCGCCCCAGGTGTAGCCGGACCCGAATGAAACCAGCATGGCCAGATCGCCATGCTGCAGCTTTTTGCTCTCCAACGCCTCGCTCAACGCGATCGGCACCGCCGCCGCCGTTGTATTCCCATAACGGTCGATATTGTTGTGGACTCGCGATTCTTCGATCCCCAGGCGGGACACCGCCGCTTCAACAATGCGCAAATTGGCCTGATGGAAAATGAACAGGGCGATGTCCCGGATGCTCAATCCTTCCGATTGCAGGATGTCCTCCACCGTCTTCGTCATATTCAACACGGCGGAGCGGAAAACTGCTTTGCCGTTCATTTTCGGATAATGCATTTTTTTGTCGATCATTTCGTGATCGATCTGCACGGAATGACGGGTCCCGGGCGCGGAGACCATCAACTCATGGGCATAGCGGCCGTCGGCATGAATCCGGCAGGCAATAATCCCCGGATCGTCCGGCGCAGGGCTAAGGACGGCCGCTCCGGCGCCGTCGCCGAAAATAATGGTCACGCCGCTGGCCTCGGGCGAAAAATCAAGGCCGGTCGAATGGACCTCCGATCCGACGACCAGCACATTGCGGTACGTCTCCGTGCGTATGTACTGGTCCGCGATGCTCAGACCATAAAGAAAGCCGGAGCATTGATCCCTCAGATCGATGGCCGGGATGCCCGGGACATCAAGCTTCGCCTGCAAAAAGCAGCCGGATCCGGGGAAAAAATGATCCGGGGAAAGAGTCGCCAGGATTATAAGATCCAAATCGCCCGGCAGCATGCCCGCATGCTCAAGAGCCCTCTTCGCCGCCTCGTGAGCGAGGTCCGAGCAGCTTGTCCCGGGAACGACATATCGCCGTTCCCTCACCCCGGTGCGCTTGACGATCGCTTCGTCGGTTATGTTCAGCAGCCGCTCGAGCTCGCTGTTCGCAACAATCCTCTCGGGCACATAATGTCCCATGCCTGCAATTCGACTTCGCATTCAATCCTCTTGCATGGATAATTATGCCTGAACGCCCAAACCCGTTGTAGAATTTCCAAAGAACTTTTTATGAAACTTTTCTAATTTGAAATGAATTAATGACCCGCGGCGGCGAGGACGCTGCGTGAGTTTTTGGAGAATCCGACCGCCTGCCATGCCCTAGCATCCCTGAGCTTGACTCGCCTCTGCGCGGCGCCTTCTTTTGCTCGGCCGTCAAGCGCCGCCATCCGACACGCAAAAAAATATTCTCGCGGTTTCCTGGACCCGTTTCGATCCTCGCAAGGTTCTGCAGGCCCGCAGTCGATTGTCGCCGACTAATTGATTTCCATCAAAATGCTTCGGCGAGGGGAGAAAATCGGCGTTTGCGCCGCATCGCGCATTGTGGTTGTTCGAGACAGGTGTTATATGTTGTGAGAGCAACGTTTGGCAAGGAGTCCTTGAATGGAGAAAACAATCATGATGGCAGTTTTATTCCTGGGCATCCTGGGATCGGGTTCGGCTTCCGACATGAAATCGGGGGATCCGGCGCCGGCGATCAAACTGCAGACGGACGAAGGAGCGCCCTTCGACCTGCAGTCGCGCAAAGGCAAATGGACCGTTCTATATTTCTACCCCAAGGCGGACACGCCGGGGTGCACCAAGCAGGCGTGCGCTTTCCGCGACAACATCTCCCGGATTCGCGAGCTGGGAGCGGAAATTTTCGGCATCAGCGCCGACCAACCGGAAGCTCTTGCGAAATTCAAAAAGAAACACAGCCTTAACTTCACTCTCCTGGCCGATCCGGATTTGAAAGCCATCAAGGCTTACGGATCGAAAATGCCGGTGGTGAGCATGTCCAAACGCTGGACTTTCATCCTCGATCCATCTTTGCGGATCCGGGCGATTGAAAAAGACGTCGACCCGGTCCTCGACGCTCAGCGGGTGGCTGAAAAGCTGCGGCAGCTTCAGGCGCAGCGCTGACGCTTTTTATAGGAAATGCTTTGGAGAACCTTCATAAGAAGTTGATGGAATTTTTGAAAACGGGCATGACGCCGGAACGTCTTGCGCTGTGCATAGCCCTGGGAATCGTTCTCGGTTTGATTCCGGCGCTCGGGACCACGACGCTGCTCTGCGCGCTGGCGGCGGTTCTGTTCGGGCTGAACCTGCCGGCCATTCAGCTCGTCAACTTCTTCGTATACCCCTTTCAGCTCGCCCTGCTGCTCCCCTTCATGCGGGCGGGCGAATGGCTGTTCGGCGCCGAACCGCTCGATCTGTCGGTGGAATTAATCCGGCGAATGATGAAAGAGAATCTTTGGGACACGGTCGTCCGCCTGTCCGCGACCACCATGCACGCCGTCTTCGCATGGCTGATCGTCGCACCGGTTTTGGCGGCGCTGGCTTATCTCATCCTGACGCCGCTGCTGCGGAAGCTCAGGCCGGAGCGGTTCGCCGAAGGATCCTAATGTCCAACGTCCGGCTGCGTCACGGACGCGCGCCGAAACCCTCGCCGATCACTTCACCGGCGTCGAAAATGGAAAAAAAGGCCTGCGGATCCGCCGTCAGCACAAGGTTCCTGAGCCGGACGGCTTCGGCCCTGCTCACGACCGCGTAGAGCACCTTGCCCGGCTTTCCGGTGAACGCGCCTCGCCCTTCCAGCATGGTCACGCCCCGGTCCAGCTCGGTCATGATCCCGGAAGCGATTTTCTCGTGTTGTTCCGATATGATGATCGCCGACCGCATGGAGTAGCCGGCGTCCAGCACGAGATCAATGATCCGGGCGCCCACAAACAGGGCGACGAGCGTGTAGACGGCCTGCCGCAGGTCCAGGAAGACAAGCGATGCGCCGATCACCATCAGGTCGCTGACAAAGATGATGCGACCCATACGCCATCCGCGGTATTTGCGCAATATGCGCGCCAGGATGTCCACTCCTCCGGTGGTGCCGCCAAACCTCAAGACGACGCCGAATCCCGCGCCGGCGACGCACCCGGCCAGAAGCGCCGCAATAAGAGGATCTTCGACGGGAAATCGAGCCCATCCGAATGCGGAAAGCGCCGCGGAGAAACAGAGAGTGCCGTAAATCGTCAACGCCAGCGCCCGTCCGCCCAGAAGGCGCCAGCTCAAAAGCAACAGCGGCAGATTGATGACCAGCGTGACCAGGCCGGGATCCCATCCCAGCGAAAGCTTCAGCAGGATGGTCGCTCCGGTTACGCCTCCCTCGGCAAGCCTGTTGGCGATGTTGAAAGCGTTGATGCCGAACCCGGCGATGAACGCGCCGAGCGCGATTGCCGCGAGGTTTGGAATTTGAAGCCTCTTCATAGCATCGGCCCTTCTTGAGATAATTTGCACAGCCTTTCGACGGGATAGCGTCCGCCGGGGGCGTCCCCGGAGACGCGGTCCGCCTCATAGTATCGCCGATCAACGCGGTTTCAAAGATCTATGCGCGGAATGATCCCCGGACGCAAAAAAGGCCCTGCGGGGAAGCCGGAAAAGCGACGGAGAAGAAAGAGCCGAACAGCGCTTTCACCACGAACTGCTCAGATCTCCCTCGGCGCTGATGCGGAAAAGCAGCACGGCGCAAAAGTCCGGCATGCCGTATCGGTCCAGTGGAATGGCAATGCGGTAGAGGTCCTGAATGCCGGCAGGATACTCGACTTCAATCGAAATTTCGTTCGAATCGACTCCCGTTCCGATGCAGTTCCAGCATTGAAAAGGGCCGACGTCGCCGGCGCCGCCGCACGTTGCGCAGGGACGCCGGACGGGCATCCGGACCTGCAAACGCCCGCCTCGATCGGCCTGATCGCGCGTCAGCCGGATCTCCATCGTCAGAGTCCGGAATCTTTCCCCCTTCGTCTCCGCGGGCCGGCCGAGATTCCACAAGCTGTCGAATATTTCATCGAACGACGGACGAAAGCTCCGGAAGGACGTTTGCGGAAATATGCCGCCGAGATCCATCGGCCCGCGGGCGGATTTCAGCGGTTCGACCGCCGGCCTGCGTGAACGGACAACCACGGGCTCAGGCCGCGCGACCGATTCGATTTCGACGCCCGCCGCCCGCAGGCGCCGATCATAGGAATTTCGATTGGACGGGTCGCCCAGCACGTCGTACGCTTCCTGAACTCCCAGGAACGGCAGACTGTCGTGGCCGAAGTAATCGGGGTGGTACTGCTTGGCTCTTTGTCTGTAGGCGGATCTTATCTCGTCAAAAGTTGCAGTCGGCGAAACGCCAAGAATTGCATAATAGTTTTTCGCCATTGCCGCGCCCTCTTAAATTTTTGGTTCCTCCAGAATGCCGGGATTTCGGAATATTTGATTTGCAGCGCCGCGGGGAGACGGCGCGGAGAAAGGGCGGAGCGTTCCTCCTGCCGGATGCAATCGAATAATTATGGGATCGTTTCGCAGCCGCGATCTATGGATGGATGCGGCGCTCCAATTTCGAGAAACGCTTCGCCTCGCGCCGGAAGCCGGGTTTATCAACCCACATTCACCTTGATTTGCTTCGGCTTCGACTTCTCCGCCTTCGGCAACGTGATGGTCAGCACTCCGTTTTTCGATTCCGCGGAAATCTTGCCCTGGTCCACTTCGTTGCTGAGCTGGAACTGGCGATAGTAATTCTGCAAACTGAATTCCTGACGCAGGGCGGTCGCCGGCTGAGAATACTTCGCATTGCCTTTGATGGTGAGGATGTCGTCCTCGACGCGGATGTCCACCCCCTCCTTCTCCACGCCGGGCAGGTCGACAACCACAAAGAGAGACTCTTCGTTCTCAAAAATATCCACCGGCGGCGCAATGTACACGGATTCATCCCTCGTGGACAGAGTTTTTTCGCCCCTTTTGTCCGGGGTTCCTGTTTTTTCGGTTGTGAGAGCAGCGGTTTGTTCAGCCATTGTTTACCTCCTTTCGACGGCGACGGTCATTTCAACTCACTTTCACCGGGATTTGTTTGGGCTTTGCCACTTCCACCTTGGGAAGGACTATTTTGAGCACTCCGTTGGCGTAATTGGCCTGCACGCGGTCGCTTTCCACGCCGACCGAAAGGGACAGGCTCCGTGTGAATCGCCCTGCAGCCCGCTCACTCCGATGAATGAATTCGGACTTGATGTTCTTCGGCATCGGCGCCTTCTCGCCGGAAATGACCAGCTGATCGCCTGTTACCGATACGTTCAGAGTTTCGGGATTGAGGCCCGGGGCGAGGGCGTCGACATAAAAATTGTTGTTGTCTTCGCTGATGTTTAACAACGGGTACGCTTGGGATGCTCTGCCCGGAAGAAACGAAATTCTTGAGAATGGGAAGGTCCAAGAGGAAAACCCGCCTTCACCCAGGACCCTGTCGATTTCCCTTCTCATCCTCGTCATTTCTTCAAGAATATCGAATGACATCAGGCTCATGGTTGACCCTCCAATCTATCGTTAAAAGTGGTCCGCATCATTTTTACGATTTTTTAATAGGTCCGAAGAAGGCTTTTGTCAAACGGTTTGCAGTGAATTTTTTTTGCCCTGGAATCCATTTTTAGCCGCGGGCGGAGGAATGCTTTTTTTAGCACGGAGAACGCCGAGAAAATTCATTCCGCGTTCTCCGTGCCGGGAGGATCGACTCTATTCGCTCGCCGGGGAGATCTGCCAGTCCTGCCCTGCGACCGGCGGCAGTCGGCGATCGCCGACATGCGCACTCCCGTTCATAAACCAGACGCAATTATCCCCGGTCGCCTTGTTGCGCCAGAGGATGTCCGGCTGGCGGTCTTGGTTGAAGTCGGCGATCCCCGCAATCTTCCAATCCGGATCGCTCACCGGTTCGATGTGGCCGCCGCCGGCCAGATCCGTCCCTTCCATATGCCAGAAATAGTTCTCGCCGGTCGCCTCATTGCGCCAAACGATCTCGGCCTTGCCATTTCCGTTGAAGTCTCCCGTGCCGACGATCTTCCAGTTGAGATCCTCCACCGATGGCAGAAACGCCCCGCCGGTGCGGAGAGTCCCGCTCATGAACCACACGTAATTTTCTCCGCTGAGGTTGTTTCGCCACAGGATGTCGGGCTGGCCGTCGCCGTTGAAATCCGCCATTCCCGCAATCTTCCAGCTGACATCCGGCGCCGGCTCCAGAAGCGCTCCGTCGATCCGGTCCTTCCCGTTCATGAACCAGACGAGATTTTCCCCCGTCTCCGAATGGCGCCACAGCAGATCCACGCGTCCATCCCGGTCGAAATCGGCGATCCCCGCTATCGTCCAGTGAACGTCCGCCACCGTGTCGAGAGCATCGCCCCCGATCCAATTTCCCCGGTCCATGTACCAGACATAATTTTCGCCGGTGGAACGGTTCCGCCATAAAAGATCGACGCTGCCGTTATAATCGAAGTCGAGGCCAAGGGCGCGTCCGCCGGAGTCCGATCCCGACCAGTTCAAATCGGCCATTGGGTCAATAAATCCGTCGCCGGCTCTCGCCGCTCCATTCATATGCCAGACGTAATTCTCGCCTGTCGACGTATTGCGCCACAGGATGTCCTGATGTCCGTCGCCGTTGTAGTCGCCTGTCGACACAATCTTCCAGTTCAGATTCACCACGGCATCCAGCCGGGCGCCTCCCGCCAGGACCGTCCCGTTCATGAAATCGATGCGGTTCTCGCCCGTCGACCGGTTGCGCCACAGGATGTCCGGCTGGCCGTCGCCGTTGAAATCGTTCAGCCCCGCAACTTCCCAACCGGCCTCTCCCATCCCGGCTATAAAAGCGCTGTCGACGTGCGCCGCGCCGTCCATGAACCAGATGTAGTTCATGCCGGTCGATACGTTGCACCATAAAAGATCCGGCTTCCCATCCCGGTTGAAATCCGCCGCCCCCGCGATGAACCAGTCCGGGTCCGGAACCGGGCTCAGGGGAGAATCGCCGATCTTTTCAGCGCCGTCCATAAACCACACGAGGTTCTCACCGGTGGAGACGTTCCGCCAGACGATGTCGGAGCGGCCGTCGCCGTTGAAATCAACCGAAGCTTCTATCTTCCATCTCAAATCCTGAGCCGGCAGCAGGAGGCTCGATCCTATGCAGATTTCTCCATCCATGAACCACACCAGCGCCTCGCCCGTCGATCCGTTGCGCCACAGGATGTCCGGACTGCTGTCGCCGTTGAAATCGGCGGAGAACGCCCTCCGGCTCTTCAGGAAGCTTTCGCCGCTGAACTCGCTTGCCAGAGCGGCGCTGTTGTTCGCGTGAGGATCGGTCACGGCGCGAACGACAAAGTACAGCGGGCCGCCGGGCGTCAGACTGTCGAAGGCCAGCGCGCATTGACTCTTGTTGTCGGTCGACCCGGCCGGCGCATAGGGCCCGCCGCTTGTCTGGCTCGTCAGCACCTCGTATCTTCCGTTGTCGGACGTATAGGCGATCGGGTCCCACGAAACCTGTATCGACCCGCTGGCGAGCGCAAAGACATGAACGTTGCCTGGGCTGACGGTCTGCGTGTTTTGCCAGCCGGTCTGTTTGGAGTCGAGAAATCCGGTCAGGGCGGAATGATCCGAATAGAGGGCGTTGTAGGATAGATCAATATCGGACAGATGCGCCAAAGAGCCGAGTCCTGAGGGAATGCTCCCTCTCAATTGGTTGCCGCTGAGATGCAGGCGGGTCAGATTCGTCAGGTTTCCAAATTCGGCGGGCATTCCCCCGTTCAAACGGTTTTGGGAAAGGTTCAGTTCAACCACGCTGCGCATCGTGTCGACGAAGGGGAGTTCGGCGTTTGCCAGGATGGCGCGCACCCCTGTCGCAAGATCCACCGCGATCACGCCTTCAAGATCGTCGTTCGAGACCAGCGCCCGATTGTTCGCCCTGTCGACGGTTACGCGATAGGGGGAAAACAGTTCGTCGGCGACCGCGGCGGCAGCCGGGGCCGGGCTGCCTGCTGATCCCGGCGCAAGATCCGCCGCAGCCTCGCCAAAAAGACTTATGTCCCAGGCCAGAACGCTTTTTTTAGCGTTGCCGGGAATCCTCTCGTAAGTTGCATGCTCCGGGTCGGCGCCGGACAGAATGTAGTGATACCCCGCATTTCGATCCATCGAAACCAGGGCGTCAAGCTCCGAAGCGGCAGCCAGAGCCATGTTGTTCGTCCTGTCTATGGCCAGGCCCCACAGCCGCTCGACCGCATAGGACGGACTCCCGCTGCATTGAACGCCGTGCCACTGACACTCCGTGCCTTCAGGGCCGAGCCAGTTTTTGTTGTTCCGCCAGTGCGCGCCGTCGGCGCTGTGATAAAGGGCGATGAGCGCGGCCCTTTCCGAAGGCGAAATTTGGGCTGGCACAGGCATGCAGGAATAAAGGATCCAAAGCGCTATCGAACCCGCAAAGGCTCGCCGGTTCATTCGAATTCTCCTGTCTGGATCATGCGAAGCGTTTCAGTCTTAATGAACAGGCGATCCCCAGTCGTCTTCGGCCGATATCCCGCCATCCATATAGGTCCAGATGATCTTTTCGTAGGTAAACGCGACTTCTTCGTATTCCGAATACTTCATGAGTTCGGGATCCTTGTTGTTGGGCATCACCATATGAATGGATATGATGCGCGCGTTCACCAGCTCGATGGTGTAGTGTTGCTTCTCGACGCCCGTTGGCGAGGGCTCCCAGAATTGGAGCTCAAATTCAGTGATGAGTTCGTTGTCGGCCTGGGCGAGGTGCAGCAGCGGGGAGCTCTTGTCTAATTCTTTCGTGATGATGAGCGGCTTATGCTGGCGGCTTCCCACCGACTGGCCGGTTTTCAGGTCGATCGGGGTTTGCACGCTGTGATCCAAGGCTATGACCATGATTTTGTCCTGGCGGCCTTTTTGGGTGACGCCGCCTTTGATGTCGCCCTGTTTTTGACCCTTGAGCTTCAGGTAGGCGTTCAGCGCAGCATAGGAAGGGATTGAGAGTGTCAAGCAGGCCGCGACAGCTGCCAGGGCCAATGCAATTCCATGGCGTTTCATTGGGACCTCCTGTAGTTTAAGGGAATGAACGCTGCGGCGGCCGCACGGCACACGGAAGCAGAAGAACCGCAAAGCGCACTGGATTATTGCATGCGGTCTGCGCTTGCGAAGATGCCGATAGGGTAAATAGCATAACCTGCTTCCTGGAACAGTCCGCTATCGATCCGTTCCCTGGTGATTCTGAAAATCCATTGGTATAAGCGAATATTTTCAGTGCTTGTAGATGATTTTACTACAGTTGGCAGAAATCGACGTGAAAATTATCGGGAAACGCCCGTGCGGCGCGCACCGATAAACGGCAGCGACGCCATTCAATCGATACGTATCAATTCGGTTTTCTTTGGATCGTTTCGATTGTCTTGTAGTTGCAGGCGGCGAGACGCCCAATGCCATTTACTTTTTCGCTTTTTGCCCTGAAAGGGCTAAGTCACAAAGCCCAGGGTGGGCCGCAAAAAGCGCGGCCAACCCTGGGCTTTAAGACGCAGCCGCTTCGCGGCAGTTTGGTTCGAACGCACCATTTTAAAAAAGTAAATGGCATTGGGCGAGACGCCGACGCTCCCAGCGCGACCCGCCGCCGCTGAATCGTGCGGCGGCGCGCCGAGAACGTCGAGGCAGAAGCTTCATAAAACACCCGGATCAGACCGTCGGGCGACAGCAGGCTAGAATTTATAACGCCCGTTGATATACCAGTTGCGGCCGGCCTCAGGATAGCCCGCCGTGTAGTAATAATTCCGGTCGAACGCATTTTTCAATCCGGCCTGCAGGGACAAGCCGGCGTAGACCGGAATGACTGTCCCCAGATCCAAAACATGGTGAGACGTCGAGAATTCGGTCGGCGTCGGGCTGTAGGTCGTGTCCTGGAGAACCAGTCCGCCTTCGTACCGGTAGGTGGCGAGGCCGAGAATCCGGCGCGGCAATCGCACGGTCCCATTGAACAAGACCTTGTTCTTCGGCAGCGTGGGCAGCAGCGAAATATAGTTGGAAGCTGTCGTGCCGACCATCGCAGCGGTGGTATTGAAATCAAGTTCGCGGTTGAGATAAGCGTAGCTTGCGTCCACGGTCAATTGGGAAATGGGCGAGCTGCGCAGCGTGACCTCGAACCCCTCATGGATTTCCTTGGCTGCGTTCACATTCTGCGTGCAAAATCCGGAAAGGCTGCTGTTGGGACAGGACGCGGGAGTCGTCGTGTCCGCTATGTATACGGACTGTATCGCATTCCGCATGTAACTCTCGAAATACTGGATTTGCGCCACCGTTTTCGATCCGATCGCGCGGGTGTATCCGATTTCCAGGTTCCTGCTGCGCTCGGATTCCAGCTCGGGGTTCGGCAAAGCGCTGCGCAACCTGTACGAGTACAGTTCTTTCAGGAGAGGGAAACGGCTTCTTTCGGCAAAGGTCATGAACACCGTATCGTTGCTCGTGACGTTATAGGAAAGCGAAGCCTGGGGGTTGTGGCTCCATCGATGGGGCGTGCAACCGGAAAAATCGGTATTGGTCGGATCGGAAGCGCAGGTGTACGGCAACAGCGCCGTGCTCGAGCTGTTGAGCTGCGTGGCGCGAAGACCTTTGAAATAATCGGAGCTGAATCCAATGGTGGCGCGCAGTCTGGCCGTAAGGGTGATGATGTCCTGAACGCCGATGGAAAACTGCTGCGCCCGATCCAACAGTTTGGCCGTTGTCAGCGGGCGGGCGGGATAATGCGTGTAGTCCCGGTGCGTGTCGTCCTTTAAGAAAAAGGAAGCGCTGATGGCATGCTTGCTGATGCGTCTGGTTGCGAACTCCGTGGAGAATCCGCCCGTGTGGTCTTTATAGATGCTCAATCCCGCATTGTTGCCGGTATAGGAGTTGTAGTTCGCATTGTCAAACATCGCGAGCCCGTTCTGAAATTGATCGTAGAACAGGCGGAATTTGATGGATTCCGTATCCCCCAGGCCGGTGTTGGTAATGACATAAAAGCTGTTCTTGTTCCAGAACGGCCACCGCCAGTATCTCAGGCCGGAAGGATTCGGGTTGGGGCCCGCGTAGAGAGGATTGCCCTTTTCCCCCTTCTGATTGGTGTAGCTGAAAACATACTGGTCCTGGCCCCTGGGCGTGAAACCAATCCGGCCGCTGTACTTCTGATCGCGCGAATCCGAATTGTTTCGATCGTAGGTTGTCTGATACCTCAGCAGCGGAGCGGTGCTGCCGGAAGGCCGGGTTTGCAGCTTGAAATCGCCCGAAAGAGGCATGAAGTCCTGCTGCAGCCAGTCGATCGATCCCTGAATGAAAAAATGCTTTATTCGGGATCCAAGGTTCAGCGAGGCCAGGAGCATGTCTCCCGATCCGGTTCCGAGCAGCGCTTCCGTTTCAAATTTCTTTTCGGGCTGCTTGGTTACAAGGTTGATGGACCCGCCCAAAGCGTTCAGCCCGAGCAAAGGAGAGGAGAAGCCTTTCGCCACCTGGATCTCGGCGAGGTCGCTGGTAAGAAAACGATTGAAATCGAGAGTGCCGTCATAGGGCACCTGAATTGGAATGCCGTCCAGGTAAAAAGGCACCTGGCCCCTGTTGCTGAAGCCTCTCAAGCGGATTTGAGCTTCGTTTCGATTTGCGGAGCGGTCGAGCGACAATCCGGGCAGATAATCGAGAGCCGTCCCAACCGTCAGCGCCTGACGATTCACGATATCGATCCGGGCCATGCTGTCGGAGACCGGAGAAAGCGGCGAAGATTCGGCGGCCACGCTGATTTCGGTCACTCCGAGATTGAACGGCTGGCCGGTATCTTCTTTCAGGATGGCTTGCGAAGTTTTCAGGAGAATGCCAACCTGGCTGCGCAGTTCTTCGGCGCCCCATGGCTCAGGCGGCGCCGACTGTAGCTCGACTTGGGTTCCGGGATGAAGTTTGATCCAGAATTCGATTCCATTGCGGATATGAGCGACCACTTCCTTCTGCTGCATCAGATCGTCATCGGATATGCCCTGCATGTATTTGAGGTCGTCCACCCAGGTGACGAGCTGCTTGGTTTGCGCCTGCAAACCGGAGGCGCCGGCGAGAAAAGCTATCAGCATGACTCCCAACGCCGCAGCGCGGATTATTCGGTTAGGTTTATGGCACATAAGCGTCTCCTTGTATTTTTTACACACTTCAATCAGCTAAAGAAATAACACTTATTACCAAAAAATGACCTATAGTCAACTATTATTACAATATTTAGAAGCTGGAGTCGCAAAAATGCAGGCGCGAATTGAGGCGGGCTGAAGCCGGATTTATTCTTCGCAAACGGCTGCGGAGGCTTTCCAGGAGACCGGGTTGCGGACCGAAAGATCAGGGCGAACCATCTTCGAATGCTTTAGTATTCGGTGAATCCGCTTTCGCCTATTGCTTGATTCCGCGTTGGCCATGGAGGAAAAGGCGGCCGGCGATTTCCTTCATGATTGGGGAGCAGTCGGCTTGCGCATAGATGCGGCCTTCCGCCGCATTTTTCCAGAAAGGCGGCATGTCGCTTAATTTGTGGACCATTCCCCCCTCAGGATCCGGAGCGGCATAAAAAACCTTTTTTAAACCTGCATTGATGATCCTGGTCAGGCACATCGGGCAGGGTTCCACGGAACTGTAAAGCGTCAATCCATCCACCTGGCGAGGATTCCGGCCGGGCTTTTTCAGAGTCTTGGCAAAATCCTCATAACGATTCATCAAATCCATTTCCGCATGCATGTCGCTGCGGAAATGAGGCGAAAACTGTCGGTTTCGGCCTCGCATGACGATCTCGCCGGTGCTTTCCCTGACAAGACAGGCGCCTATCCCTCCCCCGTCGTTGTTCTTCGCTAAAATAGCCTCCTGCAAGGTGGCCAGAATGAATGGATCGTCGGGATAGCGCGGATCGGGTTTCAGCGATTGAACTATCCGGGCTAATTCCGCAAGTTCCGCCGCTTCTTTGTCTTCTTTCTCGCCGCCAACAACTATCCAAACGGGAATCGCCGCCAGGATCGTTAAAACCAGAATTCCAAACCTGAGGGTGCTTTTCATTCGCCTGATTCCGTAAAAATATTCAGTTGGATTTTGGATTATACAGGATGAAAAAGCTTAATTATGTAATAAATTTAGAGCAACCGGCGATTTTTATGGAAACCTCCTGTTGAAAATCCAGCCCGGATTCCGGTTTCTGATTTGAGAAACGACCTGAATCAAATTCTTATTGGGTATAAGAAATTCAATTTTACGGAAAAGTGTTCCGGTTTAAATTAAAAATGAACCCTCCCGGCGCAACGACGTACATTTTATTCATGTGGAAAAACAAACTTGGCCCCGCAATCGCCCGTCTGTCTCAATCCAAAACTCAGCCCTCTCTTTTTCACTATATCCGGGAAAAGCCCGCGCGGAAAACGGCCTTCAGCTGGAAGGAATTTGCCGGCGACATTTTCCCAAGCTTCCGGACTCCATTATTTATTCCCTCGGTCTTTTCCAATCCGAAGGATTTGATTTCAGATCGCATCCAAAGCAGGACGCGGAAGATAGAAGCGAGCATGGTTTCCATTTTTCTTCATGCGGCCGTTCTGAGCGCGGCATTTTTAATGGTTTATCAAACCGAAAAAATGCGGCCTCAAAATGAGAAAGTGGTTTTCTTGAACAGCCCGATGACCTTGCCTTTCTTTGAAGGGGAGGGAGAAGGAGGAGGAGGGGGAGGAGGGGGTAAAAACGAGCCGGGGATGTGGACGACCGGCCGTTTGCCTGCCGCCGCGAGAGTGCAGTTGCTGCCGCCCGATCCACAGATTCTGTCCCCGATAAGTCCGGCCGAAGATTTGTTCGCGCTGCTTCCAAGCGTCCAAATGCCGATTGACATTCCCCAGGATTCATCGCTGCAAATAGGAGACATTATCGCGCCTCCAAACAACTTGCTTGCCTCCGGACCGGGGAGCGGAGGAGGCATAGGGCCGGGTCGAGGACCGGGAGTCGGCGAAGGAGATGGCCCCGGCGTGGGACCGGGGGAAAGGGGCGGGATGAACGGAGGCCGGGACGGCGGCGTCGGCAATGATCGAGGGCTCGGGATATACACCGTCGGAGCGGCGGGCGTCAAGCCGCCGATGGTTTTATCCAAGCCGCGGCCCGCCTATACGGAAGAAGCGAGAAAAGCGCGCATCGAAGGGCGTCTTCTGCTGGCGGCGATTATTCGGAAAGACGGCACGGTCGACGGCTTCAGGATCTTGCGGGGATTGGGCTATGGTTTGGATGATTCGGCCATCCGGACCATCGGATCTTCCTGGCGCTTCAGACCGGGAACCCTGAACGGCGTGCCGGTGGACGTGCAGGCCAATATCGAGGTGGATTTCCGCATGTATTGAACAGCAGGCAGGAACGCAACGTCCCGGGACCGCCGGCACGGAGTATCGATACACGTCAGCAAGCTATTCAATCGATACGTTGCAATTCCGTTTTCCTCGAGCCGTTTCGATTGCCGCACGGCTGCAGCCGGCGAGACGCCGACGCTCCCGGCGCTGCTCGATAAGCGGCAGCGCCATTCCCCTTCTGCTTTTCCTGGATCGCTGCGATTGCCGCACGCCTTTGCCGGTGCGCGGCTATATTTGCGGCTTCGGCAGTTTGCATTTATACTGAGTGGCATTCGGATCAATCATGGGGAGGCTATGGACGCTGCTATTGAACTTCGAGATGTAACCAAAACCTTCGGCCGGACGGTCGCAGTCAAGAATCTGGACCTGACGATCCCGAGAGGCGGCATTTACGGATTCATCGGGCCTAACGGAGCTGGCAAGACAACCACGATCCGGCTGATCCTGTCGATCCTCTTTCCCGATTCCGGCAGCCTCTCGGTGCTGGGATGCGCCTCGGCGCTCGAAGCGAAGAACCGGATCGGCTACCTGCCCGAGGAGCGCGGCGTCTACAGGAAAATGCGCGTCGACGCGTTTCTGAGCTATATAGCCCGCCTGAAAGGCTTCCGCGTTCCGGATCTCGACAAGCGCATCCGCGCCGCTCTTGTGCGCGTCGGGCTCGGCGGCAGCGAACGGAAGAAATGCGAAGAGCTTTCCAAAGGCATGCTCCAGAAAGTGCAGATAGTCGCCGCAACCCTTCACCAGCCGGATCTGCTGATTCTGGACGAGCCTTTCAGCGGTCTGGACCCCGTCAGCACGCGGCTTCTGCGCGACCTGATTCTTGAAGAGAATCGCCGCGGCGCCACAATCCTTTTTTCAACCCACGTGATGCCCCAGGCGGAAGAAATATGCGAGCATGTCATCATGATCCACCAGGGCAATAAAGTGCTGGATGAAAAACTGTCGGCGATACGCAGCCAGTTCGACCCGCGGACCATCGAGTTCGAGCCGCTCAATCCCGGAACCGATCTTTCGGCCATCGGACGATTGCCGGGAGTCGAACAGGTGGAACGAAACGATTCCGGCTATCGAGTCCTTCTCGCCGAAGGGACCGACCCCGCGGAAATGATGCACCGGCTTATCAGGACGGCGACGCCTGTGCGCCTGGAACTGGCGCGGCCGCGCCTCGAAGACGTTTTCATACGGCTGGTCTCCGCCGCGACGGAAAACCCCGAAGAAAGACAGAAGCTGAGGGCGAATTTGGCGCGGGCCAACGCCGGGGAGGCGTTTTGATGAAAAACATTCTGCTCATAGCGAAACGTGAGTTCCTGGCCACGGCGGCCACCAAGGCCTTTATTATAGGACTTTTCATACTGCCGGCGATCATCGGCGCGTTCGCCCTGCTGGGCCCCATTTTGTTCGCCTCGAAAAGCGCCGTCATCAAGGGCGAAGTCCTGGTCGTCGACCCGACAGGGCGGGTCCTGCCGGAGCTGAAGAAAGCTTTCGATCCGGCGAAGATCGCCGCGCGCAAACAGGAGGAAGCCCGCAAGGCCCTGTCCAACGCACCACAGCAGCTTCGGCAGATCGCCGGCAAGTCGATCGACAAAACGGTCGAAAATGCCATCGGCCCAATCCCGGATCTGCGCATCGTGGAGAGGCCCGCCGACTCGGACCTTGAACGGGAAAAACAGTGGCTCCACGCGCCGTCCGGCGACACGCCTCATCTCGCCGTCGTCGTGATCCATAAAAACGCAGTCGAACCCTCGGGAACGGACGTCGATTACGGCGCTTACGACATTTACGTGCAGCCCAAACTGGACGACCGCGCCGCCAACGAAATCCAGCGGGGTTTGCGGGAAGCGATCATCGGCGCGCGTGTTGCGGCCCGGTCGCTGGACAAGGCTGCGATCGATGCGGTTTTCACCCTCCCAAGCGTCCGGTCCACGACCGTGACGCAAAATGAACAGCGTCAAACAGTGCCGGGCCTGAATTTCCTGCTCCCCGCCGCCTTCGGAATCCTGCTGCTGATGGGAGTCATGGGCGGCGGCGGGCAGCTGCTCAATTCGATGGTCGAAGAAAAATCGAGCCGCGTCGTCGAAGTGCTTTTGTCCGCAGTCTCCCCGATGGAACTGATGGCCGGCAAGCTTCTCGGCCAGTTGGGGGTGAGCCTCGTGGGCATGGCATTGTACCTGCTGATGGGGATCGCCCTGCTCGCCAGTTTCGCTCTCCTGGGATTGTTCGACTTCACCCTCATCTTTTACCTCATCCTCTTCTTCCTGATCACTTATCTGGTGCTGGGCTCCCTGATGATGGCGATAGGGGCGGCGGTCAATGACATCAAAGAGGCTCAGAGCCTGATGATGCCGTTGATGATCGTGTTCATGATCCCATGGTTTTTATGGATGCCGATCTCGCGCGACCCGAATTCAACGCTGAGCGTCGTGATGAGCTTCCTGCCGCCCGTCAACACCTTTGGGATGCTTCTGCGGATGGCTTCCAACACGCCGCCGCCGGCCTGGCAGGTATGGATCTCGATAGCGATCGGGGCCGGATCGGCCTATTGCGCCGTGTGGTTCGCAGCGAAAGTATTCCGAGTGGGGATTTTGATGTTCGGCAAAGCGCCCAACATTGCCACGCTCATCCGATGGGTCCGCGCCGCATAAATGCATGGGCGGATGCATCGGCGCAATCGCCGGCGGGCGTCCCGCCGGCGCATGTTTTTTGGCCCTTAGCCGCGAAGCGTCGCGCTTCAATTCCGTTTTCCTTGAATCGTTCCGATAGTCGTTCGGCTGCAGCCGGCTGCAGCCGGCTGCATCTCGCGCAATGCCATTTACTTTTTCGCTTTTTGCCCTGAAAGGGCTAGGTCACAAAGCCCAGGGTTGGCCGCAAACTGCGCCGCCAACCCTGGGTTATGGCGATGTAATACCTACCCCGATGGGGTTGCGTCTGGGATTTCCTGAGAAAAATCAACCCTTTCAGGGTAGACATATAATCCTCACTTCCCCAGGGTAGGCCGCAAAAAGCGCGGCCAACCCTGGGCTTTAAGACGCAGCCGCTTCGCGGCAGTTTGGTTCGAACACACCATTTTAAAAAAAGTAAATGGCATCGGGCGTCTCGCGTCCCGCTCGACTCTTAATCCGCATTATTCATGCGGTTTAATGGATCGTTTCCGGGCCGCCGTTTTCGCCTTCATCCTCCAGTCCCTCCGCCGGCGGCTCGACCGGGACCGCATCCGCCGGAGGGGGCGTATAACGAAGCCACCGGGCCAGCTCGGCAATGCCGGCGTTCCATTCGTCCATGGAGTATTTGAATCTCTCGGCGAGCCGGGAAAGCTCGGCTGCGGCGCCCTTTTCGGCGTCGCGCCTGGCGGGATCGTCCCAGACACGAGGCACCCGGACCAGGCGGAAACCGGCGATGGAAATTCCCGTTATCGACAGAAAGCCGGCGGGATCGCATCTCGACTCAATCTGGACTTCCTCCAGCGCCCCGAGGATGGCGACAAGCCGCCCCTGGCGCCATTTGGCTTCCCCAAAGACCTTGTCAAGCTTCCGCTGGATGGAGTCCGCCCAGGAGCCGAAGGTCTGCGCCTCCGGGATGACGCCGGTCGAACCGTGGGGAAGGCGGGCGTACAGTTCAAGGTCTACGCGGGTGAATCGCGGTTCAGTTTTCGAGGAGCTTTTCGTTCGCCCCAGCAGTTCTTCCAGCAAGTCTTCCTCGCACGTGTAGGAGCGGGCCGTGTTGAAGGGATTCCAGTTGAAGGAGATCTTCGCCGAAACATGAAAAGGCGCTGTGGCTGCCGACGAGCTTCCCATAATGTAAACCTTCCAGCGACGCCCCGTGCTTTCCAGGTCGATGGTCTCGGTAGGATTGCCGATGTGTTGGCCGAACAAGCCCGCTTTGCGAAGAGCTATCTGGAGCTGTTCACGGAATTCGTCGTAGCGCATAGTCTCCCTTTCAGGTCGTATGAGAAACATAATACATCCAAGCCGGCGCCGGAATCGGGAAAAATTTATCTCAGAGTTCTCCTGGCATCCTTCTGCGGCAGAGACGATAGCCATATTTCAATTCATGCCGACTGATTTTGAAAGAGAGAAAAGACGATCCGCAAAAGATCGGATTTGATCGCGCATGGCCAGCTTTTCAATCCACTCGGAAGGCATGCCGGATTCCCCATAGAACGCGCCGGCCAACTGCCCATAAACCGCTGCGGTCGTGTCCGCATCGTCGCCGAGGTTCGCCGCCAGCAGGCAGCCTTCGCGAAAGTTCCCGCTTTTATAAAACGCCCAAAGGGCGGCTTCCAGGGACCGGACCACATAGCCGGCGCCCTGAATTTGCGGCGGTTCCTTCCGACGGAAAGACCCGGCCGCAATGTCGTCGATCTCGCCGGAAAGCGGGCGGATTTTCCAACATCCCGCAGCCGGGGAGAAATGATCGGAAAGCAGTTCTTCTTTGCCCGCGCCCGCCAAAGCGCCGACAAGCAATGCGGCGAAATAACGGCACGCATCGACGGCATGGATTGCGCCGTGAGTCGTTCGGGAGCTTTCCGCGGCGAACTCTATCGCGCGCTCGGGGTCATTGGCGAAAAACATCGCGACCGGCGCCAATCGCATGATCGAGCCGTTGCCGGCGCTGTAAGGATCGCAGGCGCCGCTCATCGCGTCTCCCGTCTGAAGGAAGCTGCATAGCGCCGTCCGGGTGGCGTTGCCGATGTCGAAGCATTGGCCGGTGCAGCTGAGATGGCCTTCCCTCCACCACCGCACGTATCGCCGCATCTGGTCCAAGGGATCGAAACCCTTCTTCTCGATCAGGCTCTCGGCAAGACACAGAGCCATTAACGTGTCGTCGGTCCATTGACCCGGTTTCAATCCGAACAAACCTCCGCCGATCATATCCGCGATCGGCTCGAATTTCCCCGGCAGTCGGAATTCCAGCGCCGTGCCGACGGCGTCGCCGACTGCCAAACCCAGCAAACACCCCCTGTAGCGTTCGGATTCTTCCATGGAAACTCCTCTATGGCATCGCACCCCTCGCGCACGGGATTTGCAGCGACGAATCCTTCCTCTCCCGCATTGGCCTCGGCCGTTCAGAGGGCCTCAGTCATCGAGTTTTCTCCGGTGGCCGCGCGGGCAAACGCCGTACATGGCATCGAAAAAGCCATCGTCGAAAGTCGGGATTGCCGCATAGTGCTCCCTGCAGTAGGAGCGTCGACACATGGGACACCAGAACGGCGCATACTCATAGTTGACATCGAAAAGAGCTCCGGCGTCTTCTGCGACCAGGGCTTTTTTTACGGATTCGACATGCGCAGCGGCGACCATAATCGTGCTGCTCGCCGGCCCGCTATCGATCGACAGTCTTGCGAATTCCGATCCTAACATATGGATCCCCGGCGGAACGCCTGCTGGTTCGGGAGTCAGGCGCGGGTCCGGTTGACCGGATGGCACGAGAACCAGGATCGCGGCCCTCTTGCCACATTCGCTGCAGAAGAAATGTGCTTGCGGAGCGAAGACCGATGCGTCCTTGAAGCGGGCGGTTTTCTTCATGGAAACAACTCCTTATGAAATTATTGACGTGGAAATGAATTGTATCGACCCCATGGCATTCTCAAGCTCGTACCTTAAGGATTATTCTCGTCTCGGGCATGAGCTATTGAATGGCTTTTTTCAGGTTGTTGACCAGCCGCTCGGCGGTTTTCCGCTGACCGCCGCGCTTCAGTGCACCCCACCACCAGCTGCGGTCGCCGGCCTCGGAAGCCCAGAGCATTTTCTTTTCCTTCGGATCGACAACCATAATGTTGGCCACGTTGTGGTCCTTTTCAGTCGAAAGCCAGCCTTCGTGCCAGGATCTTTTTTCCTGGATGACGAGGTTTCCGGTCATTATGTAATCGGCGTCTTCAGGCGAAAGCAGGATTTCCATCGGGACTTTCCGTTTGACCATTTCCGCGCGGATGAAGCCGTCGAGATCTCCATCCATTTCTTCGATAAATATTTTGGCATTCCGCTTCAGCGGCTTATCGCCAGCGGCGGCAAACGCTATTGCCAAACCTGCCACCAGCATGCTTGTGCACAGAATTCTCATTTTGACTCTCCATATTTTTAATTCTTTTTCACGGATTCAGCGCCAGGATACCCGGCAGAAGTGACATCCGGGGTCATTCCGGATTGGATAAATTATTCGCTAAAACCCATTGCTCATGGAAGAGATCGGCAGGCTGGAATTGAACGGGATCGGAGCGGCAAAGCATACTGAGGGCCTGCGCAAAACTTCGCATTTTGCTGCTGGCTCTCAGGTTGGTTGAACATGCGAAAAAGTGACATAGATATTTGCAATTCTGAGAGCCGGCAGCCCTGCGGGGCGCGGCGGCGGGCGGGCATCTGCTGCGTTAGCGCTCCTCGACGATGTCCCACATCGCCTGCGTCGCGCCGCCTTGCATCTGCCCGCCCGGCGCTCGCGCCAAAATGCGAACTTATTTTTGCGCAGGCCCTAAGTATCTTCGGCGACGGACCCTCAAGTCTGACGGCAATCTTTTCGAATAATCCAAACTCCGATGGACGATAAGATCCTTGCCCGTAATTCTCAAGCTCTTTAAGAATTAACTAGTTAGTAGCACGCTCAATTTTTTGAAATATTGCATATTAGATCTCATGGACTATAGGGTCAATGCCCCGGAATGACCAGGTGACGCGCCAGTGGCTTCTGCTGAAGATGTTGGAGAAGCCCGGCGGCGCTACAATCGAGGAACTTGCCCGCTCTCTGCCGGAGGACTTTGCCTGCCACGCGCGCACCGTCCGGCGCGATCTCCAGGCTCTGGAAGTGCGGTTTCCAATCTACACCGAACATGTCGACGGCGCCGTCCGCTGGAAACTGGTGGAGGGATTCAATCGGGCGCCGGCGCTGCAGTTTTCCGCCACGGAGCTGATGGCGTTGACCTTCACGCGCGACCTTGCGAAGCCTTTGGAAGGGACGCCGATCAAGGAATCGATTGATTCCGCTCTGGTCAAAGTCGTCGGGGCTCTGCCCGCCTCCGCCGGGGAGTTCGTGCGGCAGCTTCAGGGCTGGTTCTCCGCCGGCATGGGCCCGCACAAAAGCTACGGGGAGCACCGCGAAAAGATCGATGGCCTGGCCCGGGCAATCGCGAAGAAGCGGACGGTGGAGATGCGCTACTATGCGGCGACCCGCGACAAGACTTCGCGGCGCAAGGTGGACCCTTACAGGCTATGGTACGCCGCCGGCGGGCTGTATCTTATCGGATACTGCCACATGCGAAAGGACATCCGCATGTTCGCGGTGGACCGAATTCTATCGCTTACGGTCACGAATTTGCCGTGCCAGATGCCTCTGGGATTCAATCTTGAGGAATATGTCCGGGACGCGCTGAACGTGATGCGGGGAGGCACGCAGATCGAAGTGGAGCTGCGGTTCGACCGCAAGACCTCCGCCTGGGCCAAGGACCGGGTCTGGCATCCCAGCCAGAAGGCGACGTTGGACAAGAAAGGCTGCCTGACGCTCGTTTTGCGGGTCGCCGACACCCCGGAGCTCGTCGGCTGGATTTTGAGCTTCGGCCAGGGCGCAAAAGTTGTGCGGCCCGCTTCGCTCGACCAGCGGGTCAAATCGCAAGCCCTTGCGATTGCCCGACAGAATTGACTCAGGATGTCCAGTCGGGCCTTTGTTCCGAAATGCATTTTTCGAACTGCAGGATTATCTCGACTCGCGGCCAGGAATCCTTTGGCCGACGCCCTTGATTCATTCGTGCCGCGCCTCTATAAGCCCGAGGAGCGCCGGGTCCTTCCGGATCCATTCCGCAGGAAACGTCTTCGCCTCGTGAGAAGCAAGAGATCCCGCAAGACATGTAAATATGATTCCGCCCGGCGCCATCGGCAAGGAGGCAGGCATTCCCGCCGACGAGGCTCTTTTGTCCGGGAGAGAGCCGCGGGCCGTCAACCCGCCGGATCCCCGCGAGTTTCTGCAAACTCGAGAATTTTTTTTAGAAAAGATTCATTCTCAAACGTTGTAGCGCCTTTGATCGAAGACAGCGGATGACAGGCCGCGGACGCAAGGACCGCCGTCTGCCCCGCCGGGGTGAATGCAGCGCCGCCCGGACCGCTGGCTGCTCCAATTTTTCATCCTCGCACGTTCTCGTTGATTTCAGCCATCGCCCGGAAGGCGGATTCGAAATCGCGGCATTTCCGGCGCGGCAAGTCTGAACAGAACGGCCCGCTCTGCGCCGCGAACGGCGCTTTCAGAGCGGGCCGTTCCATAGCCGTCAGGAATAGGATGTGCAGATAAACTTCAGATCCGTAAACTCCTCCATGCCGCACACGGAATCCGATTTGCCGACGCCGCTTTCTTTAACGTTGCCTCCCCACGGGAATTCCGGCGTCATCATTCTCGGCATATTGATGAAAACGCTGTCCACGCGAAGCTCGTTGGCCAGCCTCAATGCCTTGCTTCCGTCTTTCGTCCACACGCCCGCGCACAATCCGTAACGGGAATCATTGGCGAGCCTTATCGCCTCTTCTTCCGTGGAAAACCTCAGGATCGGCGCTGCAGGCCCGAAAATTTCTTCCCTCACAATCGTCATATCGTGCCGGCAGTCCGCCACCACGGTGGGCATCAGGAAGTAGCCTTTATCAAGCGGAGGCGCCGCCGGCCTCGCGCCGCCGCACACGATCCGGGCGCCTTCCTCCCTTGCAGTTTTGATGTAGAATTCCACCTTTTCAAGCTGCTGGAGATTGGCCATCGGCCCCATGGCGGTCGATTCTTCCCATGGCAGGCCTACTTTGATCTTTTTGACTTCTTCGACAAATATTTCCACGAATCTGTCGTACGCTTTTTCATGAACATAGTACCTTCCGGGAGTCGAGCAGTTCTGGGCGCTGTTGCCAAAATGCCTGCCGGCCTGCAGTCTGGCGGCCTTTTCCACGTCGGCGTCTTCGCAGACGATGATCGGATTATTGCCGCCGAGCTCCATAATGCACTTTTTGACCGTCTGGCTTGCGGCTTTGAGAATGACTTGTCCCGTATCGGTCGCTCCGGTGAACCGTATCAGGTCGACTCCCGGATGCCTGGCAAGCGCGTCGCCGATGCTCCCTCCCGGGCCGGTGAGGAGATTCACCACTCCTTTCGGCATATCCGCTTTTTCAAGTATTTCGGTGAATTTGACTCCGAGGATTGAATTGACGCTGGCCGGTTTGAGTATGCACGTGTTGCCGGTCGCAATCGCCGGGCCGACCATGCTCAGCATCATCATGAGCGGGACGTTCCACGGAGTAATAACCGCGCAGACGCCGATCGGAACTCTCTGAAGGTAGCCAACCGTGTTCGGCATCGATTGCGGCAGCACCTGTCCCATAATGCCGCGGCTTATCGACGCTATATATTCCAGCTGATCGACCGCCGCCATGGCAAACCCTCTGGCCAGCATCAGCGGCGTGCCGTGTTCATTGACTTCCAGATCGACCAGCTCCTTTGAATGCTCCCGGACAGAAACCGCGAAACGCAGAATGGCTTTTGCCCTTTCCGCCTGCATCATTTTCGACCAGCCGGGCAAAGCTCCGATGGCCGCTTTCACCGCCTCGTCAACATCCTCCTTGCCCGCAAGCGGCACCCTGCCCAACTCTTCTCCCGTGCTGGGATTCACAGTGGCGAATGTCTTGCCCGATAGTGAGTCGACCCATTTGCCGTTTATGTACATTTTGTAATTTGGCATTCATCCTCCCGGTTTCTGCCTTCTAAGTTTTTCGAGTCTTCTTTCAACGGCCGCCATAGTTGCAGGAGACGACGCAGCATAGGAATTAGCGTACCGAACACATCGCCATGCCGGCCTTCCTCTTCATGACTTTAAAAAATGGCATATTAGCACCGGTTTCAGTTTTTATCGTTATATATTGTTATTTGCCACATGCCGTATCCATTGCCGATCTGCCTGCCGCAAAGCCGCCTCCGGCCGCTGAGGATGTCCTCCAAAACAACCGGACGGCCGGCGGCGGGCAATGCGCGCTCCGATTTGTTCTTGCCTCTCGGAATGGAAATGCTTATAAAATCCATAACATTTTCCTATAGGCTAAGTTTGTGATGATATTGCCGGTCATCGAAAGCGAAAGGAATCGTCGCGATAAGATGCGCTATCTGAAAAACAGGCCGTTATTCATCCTGCCGGCGCTCCGTTTCGGGATGGCGGTCGGCGCGCTGGCCGCGGCTCTGGCTTTGTCGGCCGGCTGCGGTTCGTCCTCGAGCGCCAAGCAGGCCGCGAACAAAGCGCCTGCGCTGGCCAATCCGGGACCGCAAGCCGGAGTCGCGGGCCAGACGGCGAGCCTGCAGATTTCGGCCGGCGATCCCGACGGCGATGCACTCCGTTTTTCCGCGAGCGGACTGCCTGCCGGTCTGCAGATTCATACGACAACGGGCCGGATTTCCGGCGTTTATGGCGCCGCCGGCAATTTTGCGGTCGCCGTGACCGTCACCGACGGCCGCGCTTCGGTCCGCGTGGACTTCTCCTGGAATGTGGCCGCAGCGCCGAATGCGCCGCCGGTCGCGATAGAGCAGACCGTGTTCGCCGGCTTCGATACGCCTCGGACGATCGCGCTCGCCGGCGCCGATCCGTGGAACGATCCCCTGACATTCACCGTCGTGGCGAATCCGACGAACGGCAGCCTGAGCGGAACGCCGCCGAATCTGATCTACACGCCAAGCCCCGGATTCAGCGGGACCGACAGCCTCCGGTTCACCGTCGGAGACGGCGTGTTCGTTAGCGACGCGGCAGAGGTCGCGATCGTCGTTCGGCCGCAGGGCGTTACGTCCCCCAACATCCTGTTCGTTGTCATGGATGACATCGGAATGGACACGACGACGCAAATGCATCCGGGCCTGATCGACGAGCTTTCGACGTTGTACGGGCCTCTCGGCCGCAACCATCCCTACTATCGCCGGATCGCCGGCCGCCCGGCGTCGACGCCGACGCTAAATACGCTGGCGCAGCAAGGCATTGCCTTCACGCAAACCTGGGTGCAGCCATATTGCTCGCCGACGCGCGCGTCCATTCTGACGGGCCTCTACGCCGCAAAGACCCGGGTCTTCGACTACGCAGACTCGTTGTCGCAGACTCATGAGACCGTCGCCCGCCTCCTTAAAAACCAGGCGGGCTACAGCACGGCGATTTTCGGCAAATGGCATGTGGCGGGCCTAGGATACTATCCGGGCATGAAACCGAAGCAGGCGGGCTTCGATCTGTTCCTCGGAAATCTGAACGGCGCGATCGACGACTACTGGGACTATGACTATCAAATCCAGGACGAAACGACGGCGGCGAACCAGTGGCGCACGGAAGCGCCGCCCGTGCGGTCGTTGCCCGGCATCGCACCGACGACCTACGCGCCGGTCGTCAAGGCCGCCGATGCGATCGACTGGATCACGGCGCGGGAAAGCGCGAATCCGACCAAACCATGGTTCGCCTGGGTGGCGTTCAATCTGTCGCACATCGCCAGCGGGCAGACGCCGACGATCGTGCCGAACTACGACACGCTGGATGAGCCGACGCGCAATGAAATAAGCGCCTGCGGCGGCGAATTCGGCGCCGCAAACATCGGCTCGTGCTCGGCCCCGGCGCTCAACCGCGCGATGACCAATTCGCTCGATACCGTGCTCGGCAAGCTGGTCGAAGCCGTCGATGCGATCGATCCGTTCACCTATGTGATGGTCATCGGCGACAACGGCACGCCGATGTACGGCGCGACGGCGATCAACTTCATCGACAACATGTACATCACGCGAGCCGGCCGCGCCAAAGGCACGACTTACGAAAGCGGCGTGCGCGTCTCGCTGGCCATACGCGGGCCCGGCATAGCCGCGGGCCGCAAGAGCGCCGCGACCAGCCATGGCGTCGACCTGTTCGCGACGATTCTCGACCTGGCGGGAGTCCGAGTTCCGGCGAGCGTCCCGAACAGCCGGGGCAACGGCTACGTCGCGTTGGACTCGCTCTCGCTTGCACCGATTCTTTTCTCCGGCGCGGCTCGGGTGCGCGATCCGGACCACGGCTTCGTGATGTCGGAGACAGTCAATCCGCTGGCGAACGACGAGCGGCAGGTCGCGGCGAAAAATGCCGCCTACAAGCTCCTCTGCAAGGAGGACACACAGGCCGCCAGCTGCACTTTCTACGATTTGATCAACGATCCGATCGAGGAGTACCCGCTGTCGAAGCCTGGCGACTGCCTCAATTATTCCAACGGGATCTGGACGCCGGCGAACCCGTCCTGGCACTTCTGCAACCTGCAGAACGCGCTCGGCACGCAGTCCTTCTTGAGCGAGCCATAGCGCAAACATGGCTGCTGCCTGCGCCGGTTCGGATCAATCTGTTCCGTGCATAATTCCAGCCGCCCGATCGGGCGGCTGGAGCAGCAATGATGCTCTTGATGGAGAGGAGGAGGGGATGAATGCGGCTACTTGGCGCGCTTAAGCGTGAATTTTTGAGGCGCTGCGCCTTCCGTCGGCGGCATGCCGGCCATCTCAAAGCTGAGCTCCAGCGTATCGCCGTTTAACACGCCCTTATAATTAAACTTCATTTGCATTTCGCCCATGGCGGTTTCGACGACAAACGATACTTTGTTGCCATCAATTTTGCCGTCCTTGAGCGGGATCGTTGCGCCGGGCCCGCCGGGCGCCGCTCCTGTCAACGTGGTTCCTTCCGCCTTGAATGTGAAGTCCATCTGCATGGGATCTCCCATGCCCGAATTGTAATGTCCTGTCCATTTTCCATCTATGTCGGAGCCGAAAGCAAGACCGGCTATACAGAACAGACATAATGCCAATACGCAAAACCTCATGTAGATTCTCCTTTTTTTCAGGGACGCACGCCCCTTCGACCGCGAACGGCTCTTGGTTCGCCCATCCGGGTTAAAACACTATCAGGGCGACAATGCCGGCGAGCAGGATGGACAAAACCGTCCTCTCGAACCAGATAACCAGAATTTGCCAGGTTTTGAGTTTTATATCGGCCGCCAATACACAGGGGATGGACCCTCCGAAAAATAAAATGGCCGACACGGAAACAACGGCCACGACATATTTCGAAGCTGCCGGCAGCGAAGAAACCACAACATTGGGAACGAACATCTCGCCCAAGACCATGGAACAGGCCTTGGCGACCGTCCGGTGCTCGGGAAGGCCCGCCATCGACAACAGCCAAGTGAAAGGGACGAAAAGGAGCCCGAAAACATCGAATACAGGCGTCTTTTTCACGATGAGAACGGCGAGAAGGGCGACGGAAGCGATGCAGGGGGAGAGCGTGAAGCACATGACGATTCCGCCCTTTAAATTGTCCCAGACATTTCGACAGAGAGGCTTGGCCTCCGAAGCGGTCTTCATCCCTGCAAGAAACGCGTTGCGCAGCAAGTTACCCGTTGCAGATTCTCCTTTATTATCCCTGCCGTCGTAATAGGCGTCGCTTAATCCCGTGATCGGCCATATTCTGGCCACCAGGGCCGTTACCAAAAACGTAATGACCATAGTGGAGAAAAAATAGAAACTCCAGAGGCTCATAAACCCGGCCGTCTTGGCGATGATGATCATGAATGTGGCGGATATTGTCGAAAAACCCGTAATGATAATGCAGGCTTCC
>CAZXSV010000002.1:0-179018 GCA_964642735.1 uncultured Acidobacteriota bacterium | reverse complement strand
GCTAGATTGAATAGGTGAGGTTTGAGGCGATTCCGGCGGCGTCTTCGTCCACCAGGTCCTGGAAATTGACGCGGTCGTAGACATCCGATACGGCTTCGGCGATCCGCTTCCACATGCCGATGAAAGCGCAGGCGCCATCGAGGGCGCAAGTCCCGGCGGCTTTGCCGGTCATGCACGGCACTGGAGCAAGCGGGCCTTCCACGAAGCGGACAATTTCCCCGACGGCAATGGCTTCGGGCTTTTTGGCCAGAAAGTATCCTCCAGCCGGTCCGCGCCGCGATTCGACAAAACCTGCGCTTTTCAGCTGATTGAGGATTATTTCGAGAAACCGCAATGGAATCGCCTGCGCTTCGGCGATTTCGACGATTTTCACGGGGCCGCGTCCATTTCGTTTGGCCAGTTCAAAGACAGCCCGGATCGAATACTGGCATTTTTGGGACAGCATATGCAGCCTCTTGTTCTATTGCTACATTAAACAATTGCCGCAAACTCACCGGCTGATGACAAAGATTGCCATGTCTGCACGATGATTGGCGTCTTTCTCAACGATTTGGCCTTTCTCAGCGTCCAGCGCAACGCGTTTGTGGATTCGTATCGAACGGTCTCTGCAAAACTCCTCGAAATCGGCGATGGTGAAAAAGCGGATATTGGGCGAATTGTACCATTGATGCCCCAGCAGGCCCGAAGATACGGGCGATCGTCCCTGTTCGTTGAGCATCTCGCGGAGCTTGCTGTAGCCGAAATTCGGGAAGCTGACGATGGAGCGCCGGCCGACGCGCAGCATGTCGGTCACGAGCCGCTCGACGTCCCGGACCGCCTGCAGCGTGTGGGAAAGCACGACATAGTCGAATTGCGCATCGGGGAAAGCGGAAAGGCCCGAATTCAAATCGGCCTGCACGGCATGCAAACCCCGCTGCAGACAGGAGAGCACGTTCGCTTCGCTGAGCTCGATTCCGAGAAGCCTGCGGTCGCCGCATGCCCGAAGCTTGTCGAGCAGAGAGCCGCTTCCGCAGCCGAGGTCCAGCACCGAAGCGTCCGGCTCGATGAGATCCACAATCTGGTCGTAATCAAGCCGATGAGATCCGGACGATCTGAAAATGCTTTCAGGCGGTTGCGCGGAGGCGCTCTCCTCTCTTTGAAGGACGCCGCGCGTCTGGTCGCCGCAGTTGTCGAGGAAGGCGCGGATCAGCCCGCCATAAATTGGGAGTCCGTCTTTTAAAAGAAAGGAGTCATGCCCGGAACTGCTCGAGACGTTGCAATAGCTCACCGGCTTTCCGAGCCCCAGAAGCGCGTTGGTCAACTCCTGGGATTGCTCGGGAGGGAACAGCCAATCGCTGGTGAAGCTCAGGATAAGCCACCGGCATTCGGATCGGGCCAGCCGGGCAGAAAGCTCTGCGGGCGTTTTGCCGAGTTCGAACAGATCCATCGCCAGCGACAGTTTGATGTAGCTGTTGGCGTCGAATCGCTCGACAAACTTGTCCCCCTGATAGGCAAGATAAGATCCGACGCTGAACTGCTTCTCGAACTCGGTTTCAAATTCTCTCGTCTGAAGGCGGTCCGGTTCGAACTTCTCGCGCATCGACTCGGGAGACAGGTAGGTGATGTGGCCCAACATGCGGGCGATCGCAAGACCCACGGCCGGAACGACGCCGCAGTCCTGGTATCGGCCGCCGCTATAGTTCGGATCCCTGCGGATGGCGTTGCGGCCGACGACGTTAAAAGCCAAAGCCTGCGTCGTCAGTCTTGCGCATGTGGCGACCGCAATTGTTGCGGCGACTCTGTCGGGATGTCGGGTCGCCCACGTAAGGGCCACGTGCCCTCCGATAGAGGCGCCGATCACGGCAAAGAGGCGCTTGACGCCAAGGCGATCGATCAAGGCGCGCTGAGTTTCGACAATGTCTCCGGCGGTTATGGTGGGGAACTCGTCGCCGTAGAGACGGCCGGTTGCGGGGTTGAGGCTGTTGGGTCCGGTCGTCCCGCGGCAGCCTCCAAGAGTGTTGGCGCAGATCACAAAGTATCGATCCGTGTCGATCGATTTGCCCGGTCCCACCGCAATGTCCCACCAGCCGGGATCGTCCCCGGCGTCGTGGCGGGCTACATGCGAGTCGCCACTCAGAGCATGGCAGATCAAAATGGCGTTGTCCCCGGATTCATTGAATCTCCCATAGGTTTCGAAGGCGACTTCGGCGCCGTGAATGATCCCGCCCCGCTCCAGTTCAAGCGGACCTGAAAGGCTGAAAATTTGAGCATGCTTCAGCGGACGCGCCGAACGAACGGCGTCGCTGCTCTGAAAGGGATCAGCGGCCATTGGAAGCCCCCGGGAAACTTGCCTTAAATAAAAGCCTGATCAAGATCGAAACCCTATCCTTCACCGGATTGTCGGTCCATGAAGTCCGGATAAAGCCATTTATCGTCATTCGTCAAAGGCTCTGAGACTTTTTCAAGGCCTGATCGAAATCTTCGCAAATGTCCCGGATGTCTTCGATCCCGACGGAAACGCGTATGTAATCCCCGGTGACGCCGGCTTCCACGTGCTCTTTTTCGGTCAACTGGGAGTGAGTGGTGGAGGCGGGGTGAATGACAAGCGTTTTGGCGTCTCCGATATTGGCCAGATGGCTGGCGAGTTGAACCGAATCGATGAATTTTGCGCCTGCCGTCCGTCCGCCGCGAATTCCAAAGCCCAGAATGGCTCCAAATCCGTCTTTTAGATATCTTCGGGCAAGTGCATGATTTTTATGGCTTTCCAGCCCCGGGTAGTTCACCCACGTTACAGCCGGATGCTTTTCGAGCCATTGCGCTAATTCGAGAGCATTGCGGACGTGGCGCTCCAATCTCACGTGCAGGGTTTCAAGTCCGAGGAGGAACAGGAAAGCCGCGAAGGGGCTCATGCACGCCCCGGTATCCCGCAGCCAGTGGGTGCGGACGTGCACTATAAACGACAAATTGCCCAGGGGTTTGAACGCTTCGGTGAAAATCATCCCGTGATAAGCCTCGTCGGGGGCGGTGAATTCCGGCCACTTTCCAGGATTTTCCGCCCAAGAGAAGTTGCCGCTGTCGACGATTGCGCCGCCGACGTGCACGCCATGGCCGCCCAGGAATTTGGTTGTGGAATAGACGACAATATCAATTCCGTGTTCGATGGGACGCAGGAGCGCAGGAGTCAGGACCGTGTTGTCGACAATGACAGGGATTCTGTTCCGGTGCGAAATTCCGGCGATCTTTTCAAAATCGGGAACGTCGTTTTTGGGATTGCCGACCGATTCGAAATAGACAAGCCGCGTTTTATCGTCGATTAAAGATTGTATGGTTTCCGGATGGTCCGGATCGAAAAAACGCGCTTCAATCCCGAGTTTCTTGAATGTTTGAGTGAAGAGGGTCCATGTCCCGCCATACAGACTTGTCGATGAAATGAAGTTCTGGCCGCTGTGGACCAGGGTGAGGACCGCAGCCGTGATTGCAGCCTGGCCGCTTGCAAAGGCAAGCCCCGCGGCGCCTCCGTCAAGGGCAGCCAGCCGTTTCTCCAGCGCATCGTTGGTCGGATTCATAAGCCGCGAATAAATGTTGCCCGATTCCCTGAGCGCAAAAAGATCGGCGGCGTGCTGTGTGTTTTTAAAAACATAGCTGCTTGTTGCGTAGATTGGCGTCGCCGCAGCTGTTGTCGCCGGATCCGGCGCCTGTCCCGCATGCAAAGCCAAGGTTGCCAGTCGTCGTTTCTGATCTCCCATTCATCCCCCATTTTTCGAAAACAGCTTTATCAGGTTGTAATGTTCATTATATAGATCGACAATGTCAAGAATAAATTTATAAACATTAACCAGGGAGGATTGATCTGTGAGGCAGGATTCGTTCAATCATCTTCCGGCAAAAGCCTTAAGAGAAGATTTGGGTCTGGGCCATTCTTCCGTTCCTCCCGCGTTGCCGTTTCGAATATCGGGATCGAGTTTAAAATCGAAAGCGGGTATGGCAAAGCAGCGCATGCCTCAGCGCGTCAGGACGGAGCTGATGAGCCGAAAGACAGATTCGAACCCGTCAGATTGCATCGCAGCTTCCTGCGGCGCCATCCGAGCGGACGACAGGGCCGAAATCGGGAGCAATGGATTCGACGGTCGAGGATTTCAGAGAAGCCTCGACCAGGCGGAGGACGTCCAGTCCTGCCTCCGCTTGATTTGCCTGCTCGATGCTGGACATGGTTTCGGGATGGCGCGGGATGAAAAGTGAGCAGCAGTCCTGATCCGCCAAAATGCTGGTTTCGTAGGCGCCGATCGATTTTGCAGTCTGGATGATCTCTTCCTTGTCGCTTCCGATCAAGGGCCTGAAAACCGGGATTGAGACAGCCGCCGAAATGGTTCGGATGTTTTCCAGGGTCTGGCTTGCGACCTGCCCCAGACTGTCGCCGGTGACAAGCGCCAGCGCTTTTTCCTTTTGGGCCAAAGCTTCGGCTATCCGGAGCATAAAACGCCGGTAAAGAACGACGCGCAGCGCAGGCGGGGCGTAGGCCACAATTTCTCGCTGAATCTCGGCGAAAGGCGCCATAAATAATCGGGAAGTCAGCTGGAAGCGCGAAAGGATCCGAACGAGGCTCCGGACCTTGTCTTGGGATTCCAGCGTGGTGTGAGGGTGGCTGTGGAAATGGACGAAAAGGACTCGACATCCGCGGCGCATCATCCGGTATGCCGACACCGGAGAATCGATTCCGCCTGAAAGGAGGCAAAGGACCTTCCCGCCGGTCCCGGAAGGCAGCCCTCCCGCGCCCTGAATTTTTTCCAGATATAAAAAAGCCCGGTTCCCGACAATTTCCACAAAAAAGACGGCATCCGGTTTTTCCATCCTGACTTCTGCCGGGGAAAGCTTCAAAACGAACTCCCCCAGCAGTTGATTGAGCTGCTGGGAGTTGAGATAGAAATTCTTGGTCCCTCGCCGGGCGTCGATTTTGAATGAACGGTAGGACGTTGTCGATGCAAGGTCCGCCAAAGCCGATTTTATGGATTCAACATCCGCCTCCACTTCGCGGGTTGTCGCGAAATTGGCGACGCCATAGGCCGCCCGAAGCCGTCGCTCGATTTCTTCCACCGGAGAGTCCTCTGTCAGGCCGATGACGAGCCGACCTCCATAACGCTGGATGTATTGGTGCGAAAGCCCGGATAAAAGCGCGGCAATGTGTTGCTGCAGATGCGATTCAAACCAGCCGCGGTTTTTGCCTTTAAGATTTATTTCATGATAATGAACAATTATTGAACGTTTCACGCCGCAATTCTATCTCATAAAAATGGAATTGGGGATGGGAATCCAACCGCTAAAGCAGGTTTTTGAACTCGCAGGGTTTTGGCAGCTTTCGAAAAGAACGATCTTGCTCCGGCGCGAAGCATTGTGGGCGGCCCGTAGCAGGATTTTATTGTGTGAAGTTATAAGACTGATAAATAATTATTTTATGATTGATCAATCAAATGGAGTAGGCTCTAATAATGTTCAGTTTGGAGGAAGAATGAAAAGGGATATAGACTCCATAATCCTTACGCGCCAAGAACTCCAGATCATGAAAGTAGTTTGGGAGCGGGACATCGCAACGGTAAAGGACGTCTGCGACGCATTATCCCGCAAAAAAGCGACGGCTTACACCACGGTTTTGACTTTGATGGGAATCCTCGAGGATAAAGGGGCGCTGGTCCACTCAAGATCAGGGCGCGCCTATGTCTACAAGCCGGTTTTGACGCGCCGGCAGGCGACGAGAAACCAGATCCACGACGTCCTTACGCGCTTTTTCGACGGGTGTCCGGAGAAGATGATCGAGACTGTAATTGAAAACGAAATCAAGAGGCCGGAGCAGCTTGGGAGCGTGAAGAGCCTTCTGGATTCGCGGCAGGAAAACCAGGTGGCGTGATTGGGCCCCATCGTCTACCCGGTGGGAGCGAAATAACCTTTGCGGTATTTGAGCCTCAATCCTCTTTCGGGAACTTTAATCTCCAATTTCCTATAGCTGCCGTCCCTGGCGGGATTGGTCGAGATAAATCCGATATTGTATTGGCTTCTTAATTCCTGGTTGATCTGCCGGAACGCTTCGTCAAGGTCCTCCACCAGAAACGGGAAAAATATTCTTCCGCCGGTCTCATTCGCAATTTCTTTCAGGACCGAGTCCCCTTCGGTGTTCATCCCGGATTGAACTCCAAAAAAACCGCCCTTCGTAACGCTGATGGCAAAGACGATGGTCTCCGCTTTCAAGGCCATTTCGGTCGCCTGCTGGAGGGTTGCGTCGCTCGCGCTGTCGTCGCCGTCGGACAGAATGACCATCGCCTTCCGTCCTTTTTCCCTGATCAGCTTCTCATCGCAAGTACGATAGATGGCGTCGTACAGGGCCGTGTCGCCGGCAGCCTGGAGCTTTTCTATCTGCTTGGAGATTTTGTTGGGATCGTCCGTGAAATCCTGCAGCAAACTGACGCCGGAATCGAACTGCAGGAGCAGGGCACGGTCTTTTTCGCGCATAATGCTTTGGACGAAGCTCGTCGCCGCTTCTTTTTCAAACTTCAATTTAGGCGCGACGCTCCGGCTGGTGTCGACGAGCAGGGCGATGGTAAGGGGCAGGTTGGTTTCGCGCTGGAAATTCTGAATTTCCTGCTTCCGTTCATCTTCATAAATTGCGAAATCATCCCGAGTCAGATTGGTCACGAATGAATTCGTGCTTTTGTTGAATACGGAGCACAATACGTTTACGAGATCGACGCGCACCTGGAAAGCCGGAGGTTGGCGGTCCTCCCGGGACTGGCCTGACAACTCCCCAGGCTGGTATGCGTTGACGAGCAGCATCGCTGCTGCGATCGACAGCGAGATTCGAATAGATCGGAAAAGCATTGGCATCCTTCCGGCCACGAGGTTTTGGGGCCGGGCAAATTATAGATTCTCAAGCGACATCGAGTCAAGACGAGGCGCAGTCACAAGCTGCCTCCGGCAATGGATTGAAAATCCTGAAGCTCCGGAGGAAGGGGCGCGCTGAACGAAAGGGCTTCGCCTGTTCGCGGATGTTGGAATGCGAGACGAAACGAGTGTAAAAAAGGCCTTTGCATTTTTTTGACTGCGGACGACAGCCTTGAGGGAAGGTTTTGAATCCGGTTGCCCCCGTAGAGGGAGTCGCCGACGACAGGGTGCCCTTGCTGCGCAAGGTGAACTCGAATCTGATGGGTCCGGCCTGTTTCAATCCGGATTCTGAGCAATGAAATGGGGCCGAATTTTTTCACCAGCGAGTAATGGGTCACCGCCGTTCTTTTTTTTCGGGCTCGGATCGAAATTTTGATCCGGTCCTTGGGATCGCGGCCCAGAGGCAAATCGATGGTTCCTGATGGAGGCGCCGGGACGCCGTGGACCATGGCAAGGTATTCTTTCTTCACCAGCCTGTTCTTGAACTGTTCAGAGAGCAGCCTGTGGGCCTGGGCGTTTTTGGCCACCAGCATCGCCCCGCTGGTAAGTTTGTCGAGTCTGTGCACGATGCCGGGCTTGGCGGGATCGCCTGTTTGCAACGGCCCCATTCGATAAAGAAGTGCGTTGACGAGCGTTCCGGACCGTATTCCCGCTCCCGAGTGGCAAACAAGGCCTGCCGGTTTGTTGATGACGGCCAGATCCGAATCTTCATAAAGAACTTCCAGCGGGATTTCTTCCGGTTGCGGCTCATCCGGTTGCGGGAGAGGGGCGTGGAGCGCGATCCGGTCCTTCAGTTTCGTCAAGTATCCGGTTTTTGCCGGCTTTTCGTTTACCTGGATATGGCCTTTGCGGATCCAGTTCTGTATTTGGGAACGGCTTTCTTGAGTTTTGCCGGCCAGGTAACGGTCCAGCCTGAGCTTTTCATCGCCAGGCTGGACGATCCATGATGCAGTTCTTTCGCTCAATTTTTCGGAGCATCCGCAGGCCGGCGGGCCATGAAGACGTAAACCGCAGCCGCTGCCAGGAATGTCAGAATGGCAATCAATTGCGATGTTGAAAGAAGCCCGTATAATACGAATCCGCGGTCGTCGTCCCTGAAGAATTCAATGACAAACCTCATCGCGGCGTACAGAATGATATATTCCAGCAGTATTCGACCGTCGGCATGCTTTTTGGAAAAGCGCTTCATCAAAAACCAAAACAGGCAGAACGCTCCGACCGATTCATAGACCTGCGTCGGATGAAGCGGCACGTTCAGCGGGACGCCGACATTTTCATAAGCGTAGCTGTCGGTAAAAGTGATTCCCCACGGCACGGAAGTCGGCTTCCCGTAACAGCAGCCGGCCGACAGGCATCCCAGCCGGCCGATGGCCTGTCCAAGCGCAATTCCGGGCGCGGAGATATCCGCCATTTTCCAGAAAGGAAGGTTTTTCCTTCTAAGATACCAGGCGGCGCAGGCTATGGCCAGGATAAGGCCTCCATAATAGACTCCGGCGGAGCGAAGCGTCGCCAGAGCAAAAATTTCGCGCGGATTTTCGGAATAGTATTGATAGTCGGACAAAAACAGGAGGAGCTTGGCGCCTACAAGAGCCGAAAAGATGATGACCAAACCCATATTCCAGACGGAGTCGGGTTCAATCCCTTGCTTGCGGGCGTTTCGGCTGGCCACCCAGATGCCGCAAATGAAAGCCGCCGCCAGCAGCAGGCCATAGGTGTGGATTGTGATGGGTCCCAAATCGTAAATTTTCGGAAACATAGGAGCCTATTCCTCCTCCTGCTTCCTGTCCTTGTTGGCCTCTTCGATGATTTTTTGCGCTATATGGGCGGGAACCTCGTCGTAGTGTGAGAATTCCATGTGATAGCTGCCTCTCCCGCCGGTGACGGAAGTGAGGACCGGCGCATAGGAAACCATTTCGGCCATCGGCACCTGGGCCTTGATGATCTGAATGTCGCGTTTCATATCCATGCCCTGGAGCCTTCCGCGGCGGCTGGTGAGGTCGCCGGTAAGAGCTCCCGCGTATTCCTGAGGGGCGAATATTTCGACGTTCATTATGGGCTCCAGAAGCACCGGATTTGCTTCTTCCATTGCCTTCTTGAAAGCCAGGCTTCCTGCGATTTTGAATGCCATTTCCGAGGAGTCCACCGGATGATAGCTGCCGTCGTAAAGTATGACTCTGAAGTCCACCACAGGGTGGCCGGCGAGATAGCCTCTCGCAGCCGATTCCACGATGCCTTTTTCGACGGCGGGGATGAAGTTGCGCGGGATGGAGCCGCCGAAAATTTCGTCGACGAATTCAAACTGCCCGCCTCTGGGCAGAGGTTCCATTTTGATCCAGCAGTCCCCAAACTGCCCGTGGCCGCCGGTTTGCTTTTTATGGCGCCCCTGAACGTCGGCCTTTCCTTTGATGGTCTCCCGATAGGGGACCTTGGGCGTTTTGAGAATCACTTCGACGCCGTATCGTTTCCGCAATCTCGAAACCGTGACTTCAACATGGAGCTGCCCGGATCCGGACAGAAGAAGCTGTTTGGTCTGGGCGTCGCGGTTGTATTTGATGGCGGGATCTTCTTCCGCTATGCGGGCCAGCGCATTGCTGATCTTGTCCTCGTCGCCGCGGCTTTTGGGCTCAATGGCGAAAGTGATGGAAGGTTCGGGAATTTCCACGCTGGGAAACGCTATAGGGCTCGAAGGGTCGCACAGGGTGTCGCCTGTGGTGGTTTCCCTGAGTTTTGTGACAGCAAAGAAGTCGCCCGCGTGCACCTCGCCGACCGGAATCATCGTTTTCCCCTGAGGGATTTGAAGAGGGCCGAACTTTTCGTTCTTGCCTTTGGTCTGATTGTAATAGGAGCTGTCCGAACGCATGACGCCCGAAATCAACTTGATCAGATTGATTCGCCCTGCAAAAGGATCGGCGATGGTCTTGAAAACGTAAGCCGCGTAAGGCTGCTTGCTGGAAATAGCGCGCTCGATTTCCTTGTCGGACTTGGGATCCTTCCCCTTGACGCTGCCCACAACCGCAGGGGAGGGGAACAGTTCGGCGATCGCGTCCAGGATTTGCGCAATCCCGATATTGAGGGACGCGCTGGCGTACAATACAGGGAAAAGGCTCTTCTGCATAATGCTCGCTTTAAGCCCTTCCATCATGTCCTCTTGTCCCAGGGCGCCGTCGGCGAAAAATTTCTCCATCAGCGCATCGCTGCTTTCCGCCACCATCTCGATCAGTTTTTCGCGCTTTTCGACAAGGTCATCCTGCATGCCGGCGGGGGCGTCTTCCGTCTGAAACTTGCCGGAAGCGTCGCGGGAGTATCGGCAGGCCTTGCCGTCGAGAATGCTGACGACTCCGCTGAATTCTTTTTCGACTCCCAGCGGAATCTGAATAGGCACGGCGCCGCGCCCGAAGGATTCCTCGATGGAGGCGAGGCTTCGCTCGCTGCTCGCGTTGTCCCTGTCGAGCTTGTTGACGACGATTATTCTGGGAAGGTTGTAGTCATTGCAGAATTCCCAGACTTTTTCGGTCTGCACTTCGACCCCTGCGACCGCATCGACGACCACGACGACCGCGTCGGCGGCGCGCAGGGCCAGCTGCGTTTCCGCGATAAAGGGTCGGTATCCCGGTGTGTCCAGAATGTTGATTTTTTTCTTGTTCCATTCACAATGAGCCAAAGCGGAGCTGATGCTGATCTTGCGCTCGATTTCTTCGTCTTCCCAGTCGGTTACGGTGTTTCCGTCATCCACCCGGGCCAGCCTGTTTACGGCGCCGGCGTCGAACAGCATGGCGGATGTGAGAGATGTTTTTCCTGCCGCTCCGTGACCTACAATGCAAATGTTTCTGATGGAATCGCTCTCGAAAACCCTCATAAAGCCAAGCTCCTTTCCGGAGGAAAATTCAGAAATCGAAAAGAGAGCATACTACCACATGGCTTTGGCGCTCGCAAACCCTTCCAATGCATCAATGCATCGGACGTGTCGGGGCAGGCGCAGCTAGTTTGCGCCGGAAAGGCGAAGGTCGTAAACGAAATCAGGTCTGCCGTCGCCGCGCAGATCGCTGACCCGGATGTAATAGGTTCCGTCGGAGGGCAATGTGTATAGAATCGAGGAGTCCTGGACAGAGCCGCTAATAATGTCGTCGCTGTATGCGAGCCTGTTGCAGTTCGAATCGAGGAGTTCGAGAAAGGAATCCAGATAATTGCCTTCGCCGAGGCGCCTGGCAGTGGTTTCCACGGTAACGATGGAGTTCCCGGCGCCCTGGAAGGAGTAGACATCCACGTCGCCGAATGGGCTGATTGAAGCCCGGATGGTCCCGTTTGTCATGGCCGTCGCCAAAGCGCATGTGTCGTTCCGCCCCAGACTGCCGGATCGAACGCGGATGTTGAAGCCCCGGTTGAGGGAATCCTCAATCAAACCGGAGTCGCTGATGGCAACCCGAAACAGGTAAAGCCCCTCGAGGTTCGCAGAAGAGGGCGTTCCGTAGATTTGGCCCGATGAAAATTGCAGACCCTGGGGCAGGGAATCGGCGCTCCAGGCGTATGGCGGAATTCCTCCGCTAACCTGCAGGCTGTACTGGTAAGGCTTGTCGATCACCGCCTCCGGCAGCTGATGGGTCGTCATCGACAGAGGCTGACGCGTCAATATTGGGAAATAGAGGACGTTGGAGACGCCCCCGCCGGCATCCGGATTGACAACAGTTACGGCGGCGGCCCCGGGGCTTGCTGCGTCCTCGGGCAGCAGGGTTGCGGTCATCTCCGATTTGCTGACGTAAGCGCTGCTTCGCCGGCTGCCGTTGACGAGGGCGTAAGACGACGGCAGGAAATTGGATCCCAGGATCGTCACGACCAGCGTAAGCCTCCCTCCGGCTATTGCGTTTGCGGGATTAAAAGAAGTCAGGATCGGAACGCGGTTCCTAACGGCAAAATTCAGGCTGTTGGAGATTTTCCCTTTGCAGGACACCGACACGACATTTGTTCCGATGGAGGAAACATCGGCGGCTGTGATCCAAAAAGTCAGCGCGGAAGCGCTGATGTAGTTGGTGGATCGCTGAGAGGCGTTCCAGAGGGCCGAGCACCCGGACGTAAAATTCGAACCGGCGATGGTCGCCTGGAATGCAGGGTCTCCGGCCATGGCTGTTGAAGGGGAAATCGAGCTGATAAATGGAAGCGTTTGAGCCGCCGGGGAGGAAGCGCCGCTTCCCCCGCAGCTGACCGCCAACGCCGCCGATGCGACTATGCTCACGAAAGCCAGAATCTTCATGCGCTGATTCTCTCCTGGTCGGTCCTTGCAGTCCGAAACGGCCCTGCCGTCAGGGTCCATCCTCCCACGGGTCGTAGCGAGGCTGCGTTCCCAGAAGGATGATGTCGGTGTTCGCGTTTATGATGGAGCCCCCCCCGACGGTCACGGTTGATTTTGCCGAGCAGCTGTCCGTTGAAGAGGATGGATAATTCAAATATTGCAGCGAGCAGGTCCCCGGCATTTTATACTGAAAGTCCAGAAACGCGCCGATGGGGCCCACGCTGTTTCCGCCGAGGAAAGCCGTGTCCGCCTCATTGTTGATCGCTTCGACTTCAACGGTGTAATTTCCGGGCGGCAGACCCGGGATGTCGTAATACCCGATGAGATCGACATTTTTGGAGCCGAATTCAACCGCGTAGTCCTGGACATTCGGATCGTAGGGATTTCCGGCTATTGGAGTAAATAGATAGCCGGAAACAGCGGAAACCGCCACGACTTTCGGATTTCCAACCTGTCGTGCAATCACGTTGTACCCCTGGGCTGGAGTCTTCCGGTCCGAAAATAAAACGCGTCCTTGTATCCGGCCTTTGCTTGCGCTGAAAATTGCCGAAGGATACAGCACAGAGATGGCGGCCTGATCGTCGGTCTTAAGAGTCGCCTGGGCCAAATCGAGCAGATACGGAAACATAGTCGGGACGCCCGACATTTCTTCCGTAGTGCAGCTGGATTCGGTCAAACAATTCAGGTTTATCTGGGAGTGATCGAGGCCGAGCAGATGGCCGAATTCGTGAATGAGGATCGCTTTGAATTCTTCAAGCGAAATTGTATTCCCGGTTAAGGATTGGTCGATAACCCTTCCGTTCAGAATGGCGTAGCCTCGGGTGTATATTCCCGCGTTCAAGTCGGCGCAGGCTATTCCCGACAACCCCAGGATGGAATCGCTGTCGTATCCCAAAGCCGTCACTAGGGTTCCGTCCTCATCGTAAAGGATCGAATTGACGGGCTGGTTGGTTTTGCTGCAGTCGCCGATATCGTCCAGGAAGTTGAAGATATTAGCCGCATTGACGTTGTAGCTCAGCGATTGAGATGTTTTTTGAATGTTCAGGCTGGCCGCGACGCTCTGCCACGTCTGAAAAGCCGAGGCGACCATACTGTTTGCCTGACTGTTCGTCTGGCTCCCCAGAGAACCCTGATCGGTCGTATAATAGAGGGGTGTGGCGCTCCAGCGGAACGGTTGCCCCGGCTGGGCCGCAGAAGGCCCGGTAACATACAACGGGCCCCATCCCGACGCAGGGATCGCATAAAATCCTAGAAGCAGCAGTGCAATCGGCAAAGAGAATCCAGTTCGCCTGCTCATCGAATCCTCGGCATTAAAAGAAGGTTTTTTGTGAGGGAAATAAATTCGTCCAGCTTTACGGGTCCGCGCCGGGTCGATGCGACCCGCAGCTGATCGGGGGAGAGTTTTCGCCCCGCCTTGGAAGCTTTCGCAGCGACATTCTTGAATAATCCCGAATTCCCGATTTCATTGGCGATCATGTCGCCGCCATCCTGCCTCGCGATGTGGAAGCGGCCCTGCTCGATCCCGATTGGGCTGCTGAGACCATACGAAGAGGGAGAGGGAAGGAAGAGCAGAAGCCGCTGTCCCGCGGCATAGGTCTGTTTTCTCTGTTTCTTTTGAAGCCCGAACTCAATTTCGCGAAAAGCGTATTGTTGGGCGGATGGCCCCCTCAGCATTTTTTCCACTTGCATGACGACTTCAGTGGTGCGGACATTCCGATGCCCGGGAAGATAACCTTGCCGGACGCTGAGGACCTTGCCCTGAACGACGACATCCGCACGTTGGGAGAGATAAGCAAGATCCACCTGGCGAGCCATGAATTGCTGCGCCATCAGCGGACAGGAAACGAACGCCGCCGACAGCATTGCCAGGAAAATTCGGGCTGTTGCACATCGAATAGTCGCCTTCATAAGATTCCTTTCAGCCCAATGGACGTCATTGCACCCTCGATGGTTCGAATTTTTATGCAGCGCCCGAACTCTGTCCGACAGTACGATGCGATCGGCATTGCGGCCGGCTGATTTCCCCAAATTGCCTAAAGCCATATTCCGGAAATAGATAATTTGCGCCGAAAGATTCACGCGCCGTTCGCCCCGCGGAGTTTCAAGAATACTGTAAAAAATATTTTACGTGAACCCTATCCGTTCCGAAGCTGGAATGGTCCGCTATAAGCCATCAGCAAAAATCCGACGATTTATTTGAAGCCGAAAAGCCGATTGCTGAAAGATCCTCACTCCACTTCGACGGATTCGCGAAACTTGCAGTCTTCATTGTTGCAGAAGCGGAAGGTTCCGGATTTTTTGGTCGTTTTGATGAGAGTGAAGGAGGCGCCGCACATTGGACAGGCGTCTGGCATCGGTTTATTCCAGAGGACGAAATCGCATTCCGGGTAGTTGGAGCAACCGTAGAAAGTTTTCCCTCTGCGGGATTTCCGTTCCACGATTTCCCCGGAACAACCTGCTTTGGCGCAAGGCACGCCGGTGGATTTCAGCTTGATGTACTTGCAATCCGGGTAATGGCTGCACGCGGTGAACTCGCCATAGCGGCCATGTTTGATTGCCAGCTTTTTGCCGCAGGCCGGGCAGTCCTCCTCAAGCGGGATGTCTTTCTTTACGGTCATCTCTTCGGCGGACTTGACGATTTTTTTGGTGTTTCTGCATTCGGGGTATCCGGAACAAGCCATGAATTCGCCGAAGCGCCCTCGCTTGAGAACCATGGGCTTGCCGCATTTTTCGCACTGGATCTCTTCATCCGAAGGTCCGGATCCGTTCTCACTGCCGGCCTTGGGTATTTCTTTAGTGTTTCTGCAATCAGGGTAGCCGGAGCAAGCCATAAAACGGCCGAATTTTCCCCATTTGATAACCATCCTGCTGCCGCATTTGTCGCAAACTTCATCGGTTTCGATGGCTTCGCTTTTGATGTCGCGCATTTCCTTTTCGGCGACCGACAGTCTCTGGGCGAAGCGGTCGTAAAAGTCCCGCATGGCCTTTTGCCAGGGTTCACGACCCGATTCAATCCGGTCGAGACGGTCTTCCATACGAGCCGTGTATTCGTAATCGAAAAGCTCTTGGAAGCTTGAGACCAGGAGTTCCAGAACGACTTCGCCGATTTCGGAAGGGAAAAACTTGCCGTCGTGTTTGTCGACATATTCCCGGTCCTGAATCGTGCTCAGGATACTGGCATAGGTGCTGGGCCGCCCGATGCCTTTTGCTTCCAGAGCTTTCACCAGCGACGCTTCGTTGTACCGGGCGGGCGGTTGGGTAAAATGCTGGCCTGGAATCAGCTCTTTCAGCGCCAGGACGTCTCCTTCCCGAGTCTCGGGAAGCACCGCTTCCTCCCCCTCCGGATTGAGGCCTTCCTCTGATTTCGACTCCTGATATACGGCCAGAAACCCCTTGAATTTGGTGATGGAGCCGGTCGCTCTGAAGTCCACTCTTCCGGCGGCGACATCGATGTCTGTCTGATCGATAATCGCCGGATTCATCTGCGATGCGACGAACCGGTTCCATATCAGGGCGTATAGTTTCCAGAGATCGGGCTCCAGTTCGCTTTTAAGGTTTTCAGGCGTTCGCTCAACCGAGGTCGGCCGGATCGCTTCATGGGCTTCCTGGGCCGTCTTTTTGGATTTGTAGTAAATGGGATGGTGCGGAAGGAAAGGTTCGCCAAAATCGCGCCGGATTAATCCTCGCACTTCCTGAAGAGCGCTTTCGGCGACTCTGCTTGAGTCTGTGCGCATGTATGTGATCAAGCCGACGGCGCCTTCCTGTCCGATTTCGACGCCTTCATAGAGCCTTTGAGCGAGAACCATCGTTCTCTTGACGGAGAAATTGAGTTTGCGGGCGGCTTCCTGTTGAAGTTTGCTTGTAATGAAAGGCGGTACCGGGTATTTCTTTTTTTCCCGGCGATTGATCTTCCGGACGGTAAAAGGCGCCCCCTTCAGCTCTTCGACGAGTTTGCCGGTCGCCTCGCCATCGGCGACATTCCATTTTTTGCCGTCCAGCTGACGGGCTTTGGCTATGAATTCCGGCGGAGCATCGGCTGCCAGTTTTGCCGCAAGAGTCCAGTATTCCTCGGTTTTGAAGGCGCGGATTTCATTTTCTCTTTCAACGATCAGCCGCAGCGCAACAGTCTGCACGCGCCCTGCCGAAAGCCCGCGACGCACTTTGTCCCAAAGAAGCGGGCTGATTTTGTATCCGACCAGCCGGTCCAGAATGCGGCGCGTCTGCTGGGCGTTCACCTTGTTCTGGTTGATTCGCCCGGGTTTCTTGAACGCTTCCTCGATGGCATTCTTGGTGATTTCATGGAACAGAACGCGATAGACGTTCCGGGATTTGCCCGACAGCTCTTCAGAGAGATGCTGACAGATCGCCTCGCCCTCCCGATCCGGGTCCGCGGCCAGATAGATATCGGCGCTTTCCTTTGCAGCAGCCCGCAACTCCTTGACTATCTTGGTTTTCGCCGGGATTATCGAATAATGCGGAGTGAAGTCGTCTTCGACGTCGACTCCCAGCTTGCTTTTGGGCAGATCTTTGATATGGCCGACAGAAGCCTTGACGACATAATTTTTGCCAAGGTATTTGCCGATTGTTTTTGCCTTGGCCGGCGATTCGACTACAACAAGTGACTTAGCCATAGAAGCGCGCAAACTATAACAGGCTGGACGAAAAATCCAAGAAAAAATAAAAAGCGGTTGTTTTTCCCGGTTCCACCGGCATCTATTTTCGTGTCCGGATATACATATTCCCCGGCAGTTGGCGAATCCAGCCGCCGGTTTCCAGTTTCAGCAGCAAACCGCTCAGCCGTGGTATTCCGACGCCGCTGATTTTGTGAATCTTGTCGAACTGGGTCGCTTCATCCTGCGCGAGCAGGTTCAGCAATCCGGATTCTTCCGCCGTCAGCATTTCCAACCCGGCGATTGCCGGCTTCCTGGAATCTTCCTGTGACAATAGGGAATGACGCAAACCGGGCGAAAGTTCATCGACTACGTCTCTCCAGGATTGAACAAGCTTCGCGCCCTGTTTGATCAAGAAATTTGGGCCAAAGCTCTGCGGGGAAGTCAGGTTTCCGGGAATGGCATAAAGCTCCCGATTCTGCTCCATGGCCAGCCTTGCGGTGATCAGGGATCCGCTGTATTCCCTTGCTTCCACAATCACGGTTCCAAGCGAAAGGCCGCTGATGATCCGATTCCGGATGGGGAAGTTCTGCGGGGAAGGAGAGACGCCGGGGGCGAATTCCGAAAGAAGCAATCCTTTGTCGATGATTTTTTTTACGAGCTGCACATGCTCCTTCGGGTAGACGATATCGATGCCGCATCCAAAAACCGCGACGGTTTTCCCGTCGCCCTCCAGACAGCCTCGGTGCGCCGCCGCATCGACGCCCCGCGCCAATCCGCTCACGATATTTATGCCTCTGCTTCCCAGATCCGAAGCGATGCCTTGGGCCATTTGAAGGCCATAGACCGTGGGCTTCCTGGTTCCAACAATCGCGACGGAGGCGCCTGCAAGAATCTCCAGGCGGCCGCGAGCGTATAAAACCAAAGGCGGATCGTAGATTTCCTCAAGCAACTGAGGATAGTCCGGACTCCCCCGGACCAGGATTTTGCAGTCTTCACGAATTCCCCAGTCGAAAATCTCCTCGGCCTCCGCCTGAAATCCGCGGGAGTGCAAGATCGAGGACGCTTCAGCCGGAACGCCAAGCGTTTCCAGTCGCTTATCGTCTTCGGCGAAAACATCGAAAACATTTTCATAATTTTTCCATATGCGATTTTGAGTCTGAATGCCTACGCCGGGCAGCAAAGTCAGCTCGATCGCAGCTTTTATCAGGGATTCGCCGCCGAATTGCATGGCAGGGGCCTGTTCACGGAATTTTTATCAAGCTTAAAATCCGAATGATTCATGAAGGTTTCGCCGCAGAATCTTCATGAGCCATTCGGGCTATAGATGCTTTTTGCACGTTTGCGGTCCAGAGACAAACCGCACCTTTTAATGTTTCATGAACGGGCGGCTTATTTCGTGGAATCCGTATTTCGGGCGTTTCTTTGAAGCGCCGCGAACCCAAGGAGCGTCAAGTCATGAAGCGAAGAATGAGAAAGTCGAAAACGAAGGACGACGCGGCTTGTTTTTATCGGGAGCCGGGAGTCTTTATTCCGTTTCGCCTTCCAGCTCAACATTCCAGTAGAAGAAATCCCTCCAGGCTTGAGGGGCAGTTTTGAATCCGATGGTGATGTGCAGCATCGTCGGCGCCCATTCCGGCTCTCTGGGTCGCCGTATTAGTTTCATGTGCGCTTCTTCGGGAGTGCGCCCTCCCTTCAGGTGATTGCATTCAAAGCAGCAGGTCACGATATTGTCCCAGGTTTTAGCGCCGCCTTTGACTATCGGGATGACGTGGTCGAACGTGAGGTCTTCGGTGGAGCATTTTTTGCCGCAGTATTGGCAGGTGTGGCGGTCCCGTGCGTAGATGTTCGCTCTGCAAAATTTGACATGTTGATAGTGCCTGCGAATTCTGACGTATTTCAGGAGCCTGAGGACGCTTGGCATTCGGATCGTAAAGCTGATGCTTCGCACTTCCAGGTCATACTCGGCCAGGACTTCGACTTTTCCCTGCATGAGCAGGCGCAAGGCCCGTTTCCAGCTGACGATGTTTATCGGTTCATAAGTTGCATTTAAAACCAGCGTATGTTCCATTCATCGACGCTCGCAGATGAAAACGCCAGATTCGCCGACTGCAGCGGCAGGCGAAAAAATCAACATCGAGCCTATTGCATGGTTTCGGCGCAAGCTTACGTAATTCAAATATAACAAATTTGGCAAGTCAAGCGGCTTTTGCAATATCATGGCGGAGTGCGAACCGGTGGCATTTAATTCCGGTCTCGGGTAAGATTCAGCGCTGGCTTCGAAAGCTTGAACGATCCCTTATCCGTTCGGAAAACAGCGAGGTGGAAATGGCCGTTTCGCCGGGAATCGAGGTTTTGCTGAAAACCGGGAAAAACATGATTCGAGGAATGCGCCTTGGGGCTGTCGTCCATCCCGCATCCGTTCTTCCCGGCTTGCAGCACACCGCCGACGCGCTTTCCGGATCCAAGGATTTTCGGCTTGTCGCGCTTTTTGGGCCGCAGCACGGCGCCCGCGGGGAAAAGCAGGACAACATGGAGGAATCCGAGTCCTATCGGGACCCGGACACAGGACTCCCGGTCTACAGCTTGTACGGTGAAACGCGGCGGCCTACGGAAGAAATGCTGGAAAGCGTCGACGCGCTCCTGTTCGACCTTCAGGACGCCGGGACGCGCGTTTATACGTTTATCCACACGATGGCTTATTGCATGGAGGAATGCGCCCGTTTCAGGAAGCGCCTGATTGTCTTGGACAGGCCGAACCCTATCAACGGGAGGCAGGTGGAAGGGAATCTGCTGAATCCCGAATACAAATCGTTTGTCGGGCTGCACCCGATTCCCATGAGGCATGGGATGACGGTCGGAGAGCTGGCGCTCTTCCTCAATGTTGAATTTCGGATAAATTGCGATCTCAAAGTGGTAGAGATGGAAAACTGGAAACGAAGTTTCTGGTTCGATCAGACAGGTTTGCCGTGGATATATCCTTCTCCCAACCTACCGACCCTTGATTCAGCAACCGTTTATCCGGGCTCCGTCCTGGTTGAAGGGACGACGCTCTCGGAAGGGCGCGGGACGACACGCCCGTTTGAATTGATCGGGGCGCCGTACATACACGGCAGGCAATACTCCGAACGCCTGAATGCGGCCGGTCTGCCCGGCGTCATGTTTCGTCCGGCATATTTCCAGCCGACGTTCCAAAAGTGGGCTGGCCGGATGTGCGGCGGAGTGCAGGTTCATGTGGCAAATCGCGAGGCTTTCGAGCCCTATCTGACCGGGATAGCCGCCATTTCGGCCGCGCGGGAGCTTTACCCGGAATCATTCGAATGGCGCCGGCCGCCTTACGAATACGAATATGAAAAACCGCCTATCGGGATCCTGTGCGGCGGCAGGGAAATTCCCGACATGATTGAATCCGGCGTCCCGATAGATCGGATCAGGGAAAGCTGGCGGAATGACGTGGATGATTTTATGCGGCGGCGGAGTCCATATCTTTTATACGATTAGAGGGCCGGGCGCCGGGTGGAGACGGCTCTTTTTCTGCAATCGAAATTCAGAGCCGGCAACTTCAGCGGGCGGCGCCGGGCCTCCTTGAAAAAATGGGGCGCCCGGGCCCGACGCCATCTATAATATGCTAACAGGCGAGGCTTATGATAATAGGACTGACAGGAAAAAACGGATCCGGAAAAACCGCTGTATGCGACTATCTTAAAAGCCGCAGTTTCTCCTACTACTCTCTCTCGGACGCGATACGAGCCGAGATACGAAGAAGTGGCCAGGAGATTACGCGAGACCTTCTTATCCAAACGGGGAATGAGCTTCGGACGAGGTTCGGCCCCGGCGTTCTGGCGGAAAGAGCGTTAAGCGTTCTCGACGAAGGACACAATTACGTCGTCGACTCGATTCGCAGCCCTTTTGAAGTCGAAGCATTGAGACGCCGCAAGGATTTCACTCTTCTGGCAATCGAAGCGGACGCTCAGGTCCGTTTTGAGCGGAGCCGTGAAAGAGGAAGGGAGTCCGCCGCTCAGACTCTCGATCAGTTCCTCCGGGAGGAAGCGCCCGAACTCAGCTCCGACAATCCCGCGAACCAGCAGATTGAGGCGACCTTGCGGGCGGCGGACATTGTCGTGACAAACAACGGAAGTTTGCAGGACCTGCATCGCAAACTGGATGAACTGCTGCCTCCGCTAATGAGGAATTTCGAGCGCCCGGACTGGGACGAATACTTCATGAACATCGCCAAAGTGGTCGCGACGCGCAGCAACTGCATCAAAAGAAAGATCGCGGCGATTATCGTCAAGGACCGGAGGGTGATATCGACCGGGTATAACGGCACGCCCAGAGGAGCGAAAAACTGCAACGAGGGGGGCTGCCCCAGGTGCAACAGCATGGCTGCGAGCGGAACCGCGCTTGATGAATGCCTGTGCAGCCACGGCGAAGAAAACGCCATTACGCAGGCGGCTTACCACGGAACGGCTTTGAAAGGCGCCGTTCTCTATACGACTTTCGCTCCCTGTCTTTTGTGCACCAAGATGATCATCAACAGCGGAATCGCGGAAGTGATCTACAATCAGGAATATCCCCTGAATGAGCGGGCGAAGGCTTTGCTGAATGAGTGCGGAGTGGTTTTGCGCCGGCACAAGGTTTGAATTTGGCGACCGAAACGGAAATTAAAATCAAAATCGAAGACCCTGAGGCATTTTGTCTTCGGCTGCGAAAGCTGGACGCCGTCCTTCTGGCGGAGAGGCATTTCGAGGACAACCGCATTATGGACTTTCAGGATGGCAGTCTGGCGGCCGGCGGACGGCTGGTTCGGATCCGGATCGCCGGCGGGCGGGGCGTGTTCACCTATAAAGGCCCGGCCCATCCTGAAGGCATTTTCAAAATTCGTGAAGAGCTGGAGACAACCCTCGAGTCCGGAGAGATCGCGCGTCAGATTTTAGAGCGGATCGGGATGCGCGTTTGCTTCCGGTATCAAAAATACCGGAGTGAATTTGCCGTCGACGGAGTGACGGTGGCGGTGGACGAGACTCCGATCGGCGGCTACACGGAATTTGAGGGAGACGAATCCGCAATATTGAAGCTTGCGGACAGGATGGGAATCGACTCTTCTCGTTTTTTGCGGAAAAGCTATTATTCTCTGTACGTGGAGCATTGCAGACAAAAAGGCGAAACGCCGGGCTTGATGATTTTTTGAAATTCCCGCTTCGGTCTTCGCAAATCCGGACTCGGGAACGACCGGCGGTTGAAAGCTTGCGCCGGAAACTTAAAAGGAGCCGATCATGCCGTTTTGCTATGTTGAAAATATCGGCGATCATGAAGGCGGAGAAGTCACGCTTCGCGGCTGGGTCTACAACAAGCGAAGCAGCGGGAAACTTCAATTCATAATGTTGCGGGACGGAACGGGCGTGATCCAATGCGTGGCCTTCAAGGGCAGCTTTACGCCCGAGCAGTTTGATGCGCTCGACAGGCTGACGCAGGAGTCCAGCATCGAAATCCGCGGCAAGGTTCGAAAGGACAGCCGGTCTCCGGGAGGCTATGAACTGGACGTCGCGGGATTTGAAATCTTCCAGTTGACGGAAAATTACCCGATCGCTCCCAAAGAGCATGGAACGGCGTTTCTCATGGAAAACCGGCATCTTTGGCTGCGAAGCTCCCGGCAGCACGCCATCCTGAAGATCCGGCATGAAGTCGTCAAAGCGTGCCGGGACTACTTCGACGACCTCGGTTTCACTTTGATCGACACTCCGATCTTTACTCCCAATGCGTGTGAAGGAACCACGACGCTGTTCGAAACGCAATACTTCGATCAAACAGCCTATCTCACGCAAAGCGGGCAGCTATACAACGAAGCTACGGCCGCGGCTTTCGGAAAAGTCTATTGTTTCGGCCCCACGTTTCGGGCGGAAAAATCAAAAACCCGCAGGCACCTGTCGGAATTCTGGATGGTCGAGCCGGAGGTCGCCTATGCGAATCTGGAAGACACGATGGGGCTCGCCGAAGGGCTTGTCTGCCTCATCGTCGAGCGGGTGTTGACCCGACGCAAGCCTCAGCTGGAAACGCTGGAGCGCGACATTTCCGCGCTGGAGAAGATCTCCAGGCCTTTTCCCCGGCTGACCTATGACGAGGCCGTAGCGAAGCTGCAATCGGCGGGATCGGAAATCCAATGGGGCGGGGATTTCGGCGGCGGGGACGAAACGATTCTTTCCCAGCAGTTCTGCTCTCCGTTGATCGTTCACCGCTATCCGTCGGCGGTCAAGGCTTTTTATATGCAGCCGGATCCGGTTCGGCCTGAAGTTGCGTTGTGCGTGGATATTCTTGCACCGGAAGGATATGGGGAAATAATAGGGGGAGGCCAGCGGGTTCATGAATACGGATTGCTGTCTCAACGACTCGAAGAGCACAAGCTTTCCGCCGAGTTTTTTCAATGGTACCTGGACCTTCGCCGATACGGGACCGTTCCTCACGCCGGTTTTGGGATGGGCATCGAGAGGGTGGTGGCCTGGATTTGCGGATTGAGCCATTTACGGGAAGCCATTGCCTTCCCGCGCACTCTTTACAGGATTTATCCGTGATCGGATCTTTCGCGCAGGCGCTAATTCGGCGCTGTCGCAGGTTGACCCTGGATGGTCCTATGAGTATGCTCTTGCAATGAAATCATTTTTTACCGTTGTCCGGCTGAACCTTCAGTCGTCGATTTGAAAATGACGAAAACTTCACCCGCTGTTCAGAGCGTTCAAAAAAAATTCGATTTCACGGCGCCCAGCCCCAGGCCTTTTCTTTCCAATCTCGCGGCGAGAATTGACACCTACGAGGAAGGAGTCGCGCAATTTTTCCGATGGAGAACGGGGCTGGACTACTACCTGACCATGGATCAGATTGTGGATTTCGTCGTCGACACCAGACGGGTCAAAGTGGCCGATCTTCTCACCGACACCGCCACATTCGCTCTTAAGCTGGCCGGCCGCAAAGGCTTTCCGGGACGCATATGCTCTTTCGACACCAATGTCACGCTGCTGGAGAGGGCGAAACAAAGGGCGACGCATCTCAATCTGCATCGCACTATCGAATTCAAACAATTCCAGGAGCCGCAATACCCGATGCCGGACAGTTCCTGCGATCTCGCATTTTCGTTTTTCGATCTTCACCGCCATTCGGCCGAGCAATATTTGGCGGAAGCCCTGCGCATCGTATCTCCTGACGGCCACCTCGTCGTCGCCGATTTGCTGGAGCCGAAATCCGCCAGAAACGCATTGCCGTCCCTCTGGAGAAGGCTGCAGCTTCGATACATTCAAAAAAATCCCGTGGAATCCCGCGCGGTGTACTATGATCGAGAGGAGCTCATTGAGTTGATGTTCAAGGCCGGATTTCGCCAGATTATCGTTCAGGGGCTGAATATTCCCGAATCGCCTCATTCAGGAGTTTTCAGTTTGATTGCGGCTACAAAATGAGACCCATCCCAAGGACGGCCGGAAAAGGCGCGCACCCTTGCTTCCCAAGTCGACGCCTGCCGGCGTTCCGGACGGATTCTCCGGAAGCGTCTGTTTTTAAGGAGCGAGTATGAAGCGCCGTGGAACGGTTTTGCTGATAGTTTTAGCCGGGCTATTCATGCCGGCGTTCGGAGGCGTTTTCAAGACCTATCGGATAAAAAAGATCGGGAAATCGCCGAACTTCATCGCCGTGGATCAGGGAAGAGGAAAGCTTTATGCGACTTCCTGGGGCACCGGCGAGCTTCTCGCCGTGAGCCTGAGCCAAAAGATAGTGACTCATAGCGTGAATGTCGGGGAGCGTCCCCTGGGCTTTGCCATTGCAGAGGAAGGGAAAACGGCTCTGGTCGCGTGCAAGGATTCCGGCACCGTCGCCGTCGTCGACCTGGAAGATTTCAGGGTCGTCGACGAAATCCGGGTCGGGGGCGCTCCTAACTTCGTGGCGATGAGCCCGATGGGGTACCGCGCCTACGCGACCAATTATGGACGCACGCGGGAAGGGCAGCTTCATATTATCGACGTGCGGGCGCGAGCGTTGACGGCGACGCTAAAGATCGGATCTTCCCCCTTTGGGATTGCAGTCTCTCCGACGACGGAAATGGTTTTTGTCCTGGTCAGCGGAAACAATGAAGTCTGGGCTATCGATCCTGAGCGGGAGTCGGTTGTGCAAAAAATCGCCGTGGGCGAGGCGCCCGACGGCATCGCGATCACTCCGGACGGCAAACGAATCTTCGTCGCAAACAGCGGGACGAACGACCTGTCGGTCATTGACACTGCAATGATGAGGGTTCTGGTCACCATCCCGATCGGGAAAAAGCCGTTCGGGGTTGCGGTGAGCCCCGATGGGAAAAAAGTCTTTGTCGTCAACAGCGGCTCACGCACTGTTTCGGTGCTGCCCGCGGACCTCAGCAGTCTCGACTTCCAAACTTTCAGCGTGGACAAAGGCCCGACGGATATAAAAGCGGGGCAGGACAACAAGACCGTTTACGTTGTCAATGAATTGGCAAATTCCATTGTCGTGGCGGAGATCCCGTGAACCGGGTTTCACTTTTTACTTTTGCTCTCCATGAACCAGTCAGCAAAAAGCTGAATCCCTTCCTTGAAAGGCCGACTGGGATTGTATCCTAAAACTCGGCGGGCGCGGCTTATGTCCGCATAAGTGACGCTCATATCCCCGGGTTGATCGGGCAGAAACCGCCGTCGCGCTTTCCTGCCCAGCGCTTTTTCGAGACTCTCGACAAGCTCCAGCAGTGCGATCGTTTGCGATTCGCCCAGGTTGATGATTTCGAATGCGGGATTAATTTCGATGGCGGCAAGGATGCCGGAAACGATGTCCTCGACGTAGGTGTAATCCCGCCGGGAGTCGCCTTTTCCGAAAATGGGGATTTCTTTATCCTCGAACATGAGCTGGGCGAATTTATGAATCGCCATTTCGGGGCGCTGCCTCGGCCCGTAGACGGTGAAAAACCGGAGACAGGCGATGTGCATCGAATAATTGTGGGCGAAAGTGTGGCAGATAAGCTCGCCCGCGCGTTTTGTGGCTGCGTAAGGAGAAACCGGTTTGTCGACGGGATCGTCTTCGGAAAACGGGACCTTCGTGTTGCCGCCGTATACGGATGAGGAGGATCCGAAAATGAAACAGCGGGTCGAAAACTCACGGGCGAATTCGAGCATGTTCACGACGCCGGTCACGTTGACGGAGGCGTATATTTCAGGCTTTTCCAGGGAGGGCCGAACACCCGCCCATGCGGCCAGATGCACGACAGCCTCGGGACGAGATTCCTCGAAAACCCGCCGGAGCCTTTTCCGGTCCAAAATATCTGTTTCGTAGACGGGCCCGCAACCCATGATTTGAAGGTCCCGGATGTTTTTTCGCTTGATGTCCGGATCGTAGAAATTGTTGAAATTGTCGAGCAGCCTGACTTCATGCCCTTTTTTTAGCAACGCGGACGCAACGTGATAGGCAATAAATCCCGCCCCGCCGGTGATAAGAACTCTCATGGCCCCCCTCTCCGGGATGATCGAACCCGATCCTGTCGAAAGATGAATCGCTTAAAACTATCCGAAGATTGCACAGGAGTCAACCGAGCGGGCCGTGTGCTATGATGTCGCCATGCTTTGTGTCGGGTTGACGGGAAACATAGCGTCCGGGAAAAGCTGCGCCGCTTCGCTTTTCGCGGAATTGGGCGCGCACATCATCGACGCGGACGCGGTCGTTCACGAGCTGTTGAATCCGTCGACCGAAACCCACCAGAAGATCGTCCGCGCCTTCGGAGAAGCGATATTGCGCCCGGACCGTTCCGTCGACCGCCGGTTGTTGGGGCGGATTGTCTTTTCCGATGAGGAGAAGCGGCGGACGTTGAACGCTATCGTGCATCCTGATGTGGAGGCGGAAATCCTCCGCCGAATTTCCGAGCTGGAGAGGATTTGCCGCAACGGAATCGTCATTGTCGACGCCGCCCTCATCCTCGAGACTGGCGGACGCAAAATGTACGACCGTCTGATTGTCACGACTTGCGATCCCTCTCTGCAGATCCTGCGACTGACAACCCGCGACGGTCTGACGATAGAGGAGGCCAGAGCCAGGATGGAAGCTCAGATGGCGGTCGAAGAAAAACTGAAGTTCGCCGATTACACAATCGACACCTCCGGAACTTTCAGGCAAACGCGGGATCAGGTGGAAGCGATCTATCGGAACCTGCTGATCCAGGAGTTGAGCCGGAAGCAGCCCGGATGATCCAAGCTTCGTTCCGTTGAGGCGATGGAATCCCCCTCCCCTTTCGAAGGCCTTTTCAGAAGACTGCTGCATTCCTAAAAAGGAATTTTCAAGGCCCCGGGCGACGAAACTCTGTTGACAAAGCAGGCGGGGCAAAGTAAAGATGATACATATCTGGCGTTTCATTAGTTCCATTAATATCCTGACGGTTGCGGGAAATGACGGATTCGTTATATTCACCCACTGTCACACGACGATTGTTTCTTGACAAGAGCCTGAAAGGAACTGCGGCCCTCGCTCTCTCGGGTCTGTTTGTCTTCAGCCCTCGAAGAGGAAACGCAGCGAGCGGCTTCCCAAGCTCTGTGGATCTTCCCTCTCCTCAGTTTCCTGCATGGACTGCGGATGAGAGCCTCCTTGCTTCCTTCATCGCGCCGGACGGAAACTACGGCCTGTTGCGGCGGAACAAAGGGACGAACCGCGCCGAAAGAATGCTTTCCATTGGGACGGGCGCGGGTCAGTTCAACTACCCCCAGGGGATTTCGGTCCATGATTCGATTGTCTACATTGTGGACAGCAATAACGGGCGGATTCAAAGACTGGATCTTCGCGCCGGGAATTTTCTCGAACCTTTCGGCGGCCTTGGCAGGAAAACCGGTCTTTTCCTGAGGCCCCGGGGGATTTGCGTCTTCCAGGACGAGCTGTTCATCGCCGACACAAGAAACCACCGCGTTCAGGTTTTTTCCATGGAAGGAGCTGTGAAAAGGGCGTTCGGCGAGCTTGGAGACGGCGACAGCCAGTTTCGTCTTCCGGTTTCCTGCGCCGTCTCGATGCAAGGAGAAGTTTTCGTAGTGGACTCAAAACACTGCTTTGTCAAGGCGTTCGATCTGGATGGACGTTTCATTCGCAAGTTTGGGGGGCTTTCTTCTTCGCGAAAAGAGCCGGGACGCCTCAATAGGCCCGCCGGGATCTCTCTCGACAAAAAAAGCGGCGTCGTTTACATAGCGGACTCCGGAAACAGCCGGCTGGCGGTTTTTGAAAGCAGCGGAAGGTTCCTTCGGACTATTGAACCGCCGGCGCCGGCATTGAAAAATCCCCTGGGTCTGGCGCTGTCGGATTCCGGGACGCTGGCTGTCGCCGATCCCGACGCAAATAAAATATGGATGACTGCAGTATAGGATTCGGCATGTTCATGATCACCGCGTTATTTCTATTCGCTGTTTTCGTGGCCGCGGAGTTTTATCGCTTTAAAAGCCGGATCACGGGCTCGATCCGGGAAATTCGTTTTCTGGACGGAGACCCGACAGGGCTTATCGGCGCCTACATTCAGGTCCGGACTTTGGAAAACGGCGAGATTACGGCCTTCATCTCCGGTTGCCAGATGTGCGCGAACCCGATTGCGATCGGGGAGCAGGTTTTGCTTGTCCACGGACCGAATGGCTTTGTCATGAAATCCCCATGGATTTATCGGCGCCCTCGCGGCGCATGCCCGAAAAGGACGGCGCCATGACCGCATTCCTATCCTCGACAATCGGGTACGCGACTCTCGCCATTTTTGTCGTCACGATGGTTTTGGCCCTATTCAGAAAAATCAACCTGCCCATTCAGACGATTCTCGTTCTTGTGACTCTGGTCATGTTTCTTATCGGAGCGCTTGAAAGACTGTTGCGAGGGGGGCTGGTTTCTGTTCTGCTTCTGCCGAACGAGATCCTGGGCGGAATAATCATCCATCCGATCACAGCGCTGCTGGCCGGACTTTATCTGGCCGGGGCTCTCGCCGCCACCGGAGGCTTCGAAGCGATCAAAGCGATCCTGTTGAAACTCAAGAAATCCCCATTGGGACTTGCCGGGACGCTGGCGTTGCTTGTGAACCTTCCGCTGCTTGCCCAGCTTCCCTGCGGGCGAATTGTCGCCGCCGCCATGCTGCCGCTGCTGTTTTCCTTCGGCGCCTACGGCATGAGGATTCTCGGCCGCGACCAGATCATCATTCTGGTCGCAGCTTTCGCCCGCAATGCTTTCGGCTCCTGCGGCCCCTCGCCAATTGGAGGAGTCGGCCAGAGCGGCGAAGGAGTTCTGGGAGCTTTCTTCCCGACGGCGAGCGCCGGGATCCTCCGCGGACCGGAAAGCCTGGCCCTCATGATTGGGACCTCCCTGATGGCTTTGTTTATCGCAACCGTCACGCCGCTCCTTTACCCGGAAGGGTCGAGTCTGAAAGATCCCGGAAATCCGTCTTCGTCGGAAGAGGCGCTGTCGGAAATTCATCCGCCGGTCTCAGGATATATTAGCCTTGTCCTCTTTGTCGCCGCGCTGCTTATTTCGCTTTTTCAGCCGCTGGGGAAAGTGCCGGTCCAAAGCGTGCTGGTCGCCGCCGCTTTGCTCATGCTTCTCGTCATTGCATTTCAGCGCGGATTCATGAAGGCGACTGAAGCTCTTATGGGAGGGATCATTCTCCTTCCGGCGTCGGCCATGATCGCAGGTTTCATGGCTGCCGGCGCGCTCGCCGCCACCGGAGGTTTCGACGCCCTTGGCGCTATCATGAAGGGGCTGTCGGGTTTCGTGCTTTTCGGCGTCGCCGGGATGCTGGCGATCTTCGTGCAGATTCAAACCATAATTCCTTTGGCGTGCGCACGCATTCTTGTAGCCGCCCTCGTTCCGGTGCTGTATCTTTTCGGCCCCGCCCGATTCAATCTTCTGAACTGGGATCAGCTGGCGGTGGTGATGGCGGCCTACCTGATCAACGCGACCGCTTCCTGCGCCCCCTCTCCCGTCGGAGGCGCCGGCATGATGGCCGAGGGAACTCTCCGGGCCGAGACCGGATACCTCAAGGCCGGGTTCTCCTTTGTCGGCATGGCGATCATGGCGCCCATCGCCGCTTTTACGATGAAGCTGATGACCCTTCATTCGTTCACCTCGGGAGAAATGGGGCTGCGATCATTCTGGAAGCTGCTTCTGAGCCTCGGGATGATTGTCATCCTTGCTGTCGGCGTCATGAAAGGCATCCGCTGGATTGCGAAGCGCAATTTAAAAGGGGCGTGGAACGCTAATTTCGCCGGCTTCCTCGCAGCCGGCGTTTTGGCTGGGGCGTCCCTGGCATTCGCGATTTTCGGTCTTGAAGGTTTTACGCTTTTCCAGGGCGGATTCGGAGGAGGCGTGGCAGCCTGCCTTATCGCCCTCATGACTCCCAAGACGCTGGTCGCATGATGAAAATTTGCATATTCATTATCGGGGGAGGCGTTTCGGGAAGCGTTCTCAGTTTCAGTCTTGGGATGAAGTCGACGAAAGAGCTTGTGCAAGGGTTTTTGGGAGGGGCGATCGCAGGATTCGTGATGGCAGTGATGCTTCCTGGTTGATTGGGAAGCGCAGGAGCCGCCATGTCCGAACAGAATGACAGATCCAAAGAGAATGCCGGGGGCGGGCTTTTGGTTCCGAAAAGCGCGGAACCCGGGGCCTACAAGCGTTTCCAGCGCATGGATTTTGACCAACCGGCGATGCTGCCCGGCATTCGCCGACGCCAGTTTTTTTCCAACCTCAAGCATCGCACCCCGTCGGAGCATTTGAACCGTCTGGCCATGCTCTCCATTGCAGGTTCGATGGCGCTGGTCGCGTCGAAAGCCCTTTCCCATCGCAACCTTCAGACCCTCTACTGCTACGAATGCCGGGCTTGCTACGCCACGCAGGACAATTGCCCCGCCGCCATCGGGCATCAGGCGGAGCTGGTTGTCGCCGCCCGGGCGGCCGATTACTCGAAATTCATCGGCGCCGGCGGCCTCAACTGCATCCGTTGCGGAGCCTGTCAGGGATTCTGCGTCCAGAACCTGGACACCGCCACCATATTCGGAATCATGCAGCAGGATACCATGGCCGCGATTTTCCAGGGGAAGGTTCCGGAAATTCTGCTGGTGGAAGCCTTGCGCAGCGGGATGGTCAACCGTGAATTCATCGACGATGTCGCTCGACATCTTCGAAGCAGAGGGGGGCTCCGAGGATGAAATTTTCGCATTTCGGCTACATCCTTTCCTCCCGGCCATGTCGTTTTGCAATATTGGCTTTGGCGGTGGCGGTCATTTTTTCTGAAGCCCGGCTCCTGATGCTGGCGCTTCTGCTCGCTTTCCTTCTCATTGCTTCAATCCGCCAAGCGAGGAAACATTCGCTTTCTCTGGTTGCGATTTTTGTTCTGGGGGCTGTCGGACTGTTTCTCCATACGCTGTCCGTGCTCGACACGGGGCGCATCCGCGGTTATATGGATGCGCATTCGCCGCCGGACCCGTCGATGGCGCAGGACGGGATTCATAGGGGGACCGGGCAGGGTCCGAGAGGGCCGACGGAAGCCTTTGTCACAATCCGGGGCGGGATCATCCGGGACATTGCGATCGGGCGCTATCTGGACGCGGTTTCGATCGATCGCGAGACAATCGAAACGGTCAGAAGCCGCATTCTGGCCGGCAACTCGCTCGATCTGAATCCGGATCTCATCGATCGCACGCCCGCGGCAAGGGGATTCTACGACGCTGTTTCCAATGCTTTATGGGCGGCCGATCCGGAATTGCCGGGTCTTTCGACGCTGAGCCGGGCGACCTATTTTTTTACCCGCCACGGTTTTTCGCGCTTCACCTTCAACGCCATGGCGATTGTCTTTATTGTCTTCCTTTTGCTCGATTACTCCCTTCAGTCGATCTTCAGGAAAGATACGGGGCAGAGCCTCGTGTGCTACAACTGCCAGACATGCGTCGGAGCTTGTCCTGTCAAGATGGCGGAGGGAGTCGCTTATCCGATGGCGATGGTGCTGGAAACCCGTTTGGGAAATTATCCGCGCGTCGCCGAGCTGGCTCGTTATTGCGTGGGTTGCGGCCGTTGCGCCGGAAAATGCCCTGCCGGGATTTCAGCGCCCAGCCTTGCAGCGGCCGCCGTCAGTCTTGCGGCAAAAGAAAAAAGAATGCATTTAAAAACCGGGACAGCCGCTCCGGTCAAAGGATAGGCAACGATGGCCAGGGAAATACGGTTCGGGTTTCTGGTGGATCTCGGTCGCTGCATCGGCTGCCGGAGTTGTTCCATCGCCTGCAAGCAGGAGTGGAATGTTCCGATAGGATTCCACCGCTCCTGGGTGAAACAAGTCGCCAAGGGCGTGTTTCCGGACGCCCGAAAATTTTTTCTACCGATTTTGTGCAATAACTGCGACAAGCCGATTTGCGTCACGGTCTGCCCGGTCCTTGCGAGCCATCAAAAGCCCAACGGAATCGTGGAGGTGGATCCTCATAAATGCATTGGCTGTCGCTACTGCATGGCCTCCTGTCCATACGGCGTGCGCTATCTTCACCCGGATTTAGGAATTGTCCAAAAATGCAACTGGTGTTCGCACAGGACGGAAAAAGGGCTTTCGCCGGCTTGCGTCGCGGCCTGCCCGGCTTCAGCCAGGATTTTCGGAGACTTGAAGGATCCCGCCAGCGAAATCAGCCGGCGGATCGCTCAGACCGGGGTTCAACAGATCAAGCCTGAGATGGGCACATCCCCAAGGACGTTTTATATCGGTTTGGACGACTTGACCGTGGAGATCAAAGCCCATAGTCAACAGCTGATTTAGAATGGATGGAAGCATGGACAGCGCCCAGCTTCTCTACGACATTCACAATGGCGAGACCTTCGGGACCCTCATCGCCATCTACTTTTATCTGACCGGATTGAGCGCCGGATCTTTTATCATTTCGACTCTGTCCTACGGCTTTGGCCTGGAGCGCTTCAAGCCCCTGGGCAAGATCGGCGTCGTTATCGCAACGCTGCTCCTTGTCGCCGCCCCGATTTTCCTCCTGGCTCACTGCGGGCAGAGATTAAGAGCATGGCATCTCTTTGTCTACTTGCGTTTCACATCGCCCATCACCTGGGGATCTTTTCTTCTGACGCTGTATCCCATCAATTGCATCGTCTACGGTTATTTCATGTTCCGGGGCGACAAACGATTCACCCGAATTTTCGGCCTTATCGGAATCCCATTGGCGCTCATGGTCCATGGCTATACAGGATTCATTCTGGCATTCGGCAAAGCGCGCCCTCTGTGGAATTCCTCGATCATGCCGCTGTTGTTTCTTGTCTCCGCCATGGTTTCGGGGATTGCGATGATGATTCTGGTGTCTTTCATTCGGGACCGTTTCTTTACAAAAGAGCGCACGATCAATACGGATCTCCTTTCATCGCTGAGCAAAATGCTCGGCTGGTGCCTGGTCTTCGATTTGTTCCTGACCGCGACAGAGGTCGCGGTCCACAGCATTTCCCATCTTGGGGATCAGGAGAGCGCCGCACTGCTGCTGACCGGACCGTTCGCCGGTCTTTTTCTGATACTGGAAAATATTCTGGGCAAGGCTGTCCCGGCGGCCATCACGCTTACGCCCCGGGCGAGGCGATTGGTTCCGCTTCTGTTGCTGGCGTCGATTCTTGTCATGGTCGGAATTTACACCATGCGGTACAACGTCGTTGTCGGAGGGGAATACATCCCTTTGCTTTAGGAATGGATTGGAAGATGAAAGGATCAAGGCTCTTGCTATCCGCTTTCGGACGCCGCTCTTTTCTCAAAACCGGGGCTGCGGCTTCCGCAGGCCTGGCGCTGGAGCGACTGCTCTGGAGCTGTGAAGCGGGCGATGGGCAGTCCCGGTCCATCCTTCAAAAAAGAGAAAGAGAGTGGGCTTCTTCTGTCTGCCTGCTTTGCCCGTCTGCATGCGCCATCCGCGCTTATTTTGAGGCGGGGCGAATTGTGGCGGTGGGAGGGGATCCGGACGATCCCAACACCGGTGGTAAAATTTGCCCTCAGGGCCTTTCCATTGCCAACCTCCACTACAATGCGGACCGCTTGACCGGCGGATTGCGCAAAAATCCGGATGGCAGGATGGTCCCGGCCAAAGTCGAAGAAATCATTTCTTTGCTCGCCGACCGGATTCGTCATGGCGGAGCGCTCCACATCCATGGCCGGATTACGCCTTTTGCCGGCATGATATCGAAAGAGCTCAACGCAGCCTGCCATCTGGACCCGGAATATGACGGCGTGTCCGGCAGCCCCGCCTGCCTCAATACCGGCGGTCGGCCGCCTGTTTACGATTTCGCCAACGCCCGGATCGCGCTTTTCTTCGACTCGAACATTTTGGAGCACGGATATCCGTATGTGGGCTACGTGCGTCGAATCGCCGAATCGCGCCTCGGCGGATTGCGGCTCACAACGCTCTCTCCTTTCCTGACCAATACCGCGACGGCCGGCGACTGGCATCCGATTCGATCCCGCGCCGCCGCCTCGCTGGCTTCGCTGGCAATAGCGCGCCAGGCTTTGATCGACAGACGCCCGTCTCTTGTCCTTCCGCCTCCGGAGATTGCAGGCCTGCTCCGTTCGCTTGACCGGGAGAACCTGGAAAACAATTCGGGGCTTTCGGGGGAAACGATTCGGGAACTATCCCGACGCTTCTTTAGCGAGCCCGGACCTGCGGTTTCCGATCTTCCCGATCCGTCCGTTCTTCTCCTCAACATCATGAAAGGGAACTTCAACCGTCCTGGAGGGCTGATCCATCCTGGGCGCAGGACTCTTCAGTCGGAAGCCGACTTCAGCGACCTTTCCGGCATTTTATCCGACCGGCGCAATGTCGTGCTTTTGCACCAGTCCAATCCCGCGTATAGCCGGTCCTGTAAAATCCTGCCGATTTTAAAATCATCCAGCCGCGCCCTTGTCGTGTGCGTCGACAGCTTCCTGTCTGAAACCGCCGGGTGGAGCGATTTCGTGCTTCCGCTGGCTTCCTCTCTTGAAACCCTGACGCTTGCGGAACCGCTTCCTCTGGACAAACCGTTCCTGGCGGCTGCTCCGCCGGCCGCCAAGCCTCATTCCGCCTGCCGTTCATTTGACGAATGGCTTGCTCTTCTGGCGACCGTCCTGAAGGGCTCGCCGCCGGCGTTCACCCCCGAACGCTTCGCCGTCGAAACGGTTCTCGGCCAATCATCCAAAAAACTTCCCTCCGATCGGGCCATCTATCCGATAGCGGCTGACCGCACGCCTCTGCGCTGCCACATGCCATCGATGGTTTCATCCCTCAAGAGCCAGGTCGATGTTGTGTTGAAAACTCCGCGCACCGCACTTGATCGAGACCAGTTTTTCCTTGCGGCATTTGAGGAAAGCGTCCAGGGGCCGCTCACGGCTCCATCCAAATGGCTCAATGAAGCCGCCGGCTCTCCCAAAATTTATCTGTCTCCAAAGCGCGCGGGCCGCCTTGGAATCAAAAGCGGCGACAGGGCGATCGTCGCCAACCGGAACGGATCCAGCGTGGAAGGAGTTGCGCTGCTTTTCGAAGGCATCCATCCGGATGCTCTGGCAATCCCGCTGCACCACGGACATACGGCTTATGGCCGCGTCGCCAGGGGGGAACCCTTTTCCGATCCTGGAGACGCGGATATGTCCAGGATGTTTTGGGGAAAAAACAGAGGTGTGAATCCCGCCGACATCGAAAGCGATGAAGCGATCGTTTCGGTCCTGAGGAAGCGAGGATGAACGTGTGGAGGCATGTTTGCGGCATTGCAGGGATTGTCCATTTCTGCGCCGCTGTGGCTTTCGGCGCTTCAAGCCCCTCGGAATGGGACTCCAGTTGCCGCAAATGCCACGTCGAGCGGCCGGTGGACTCTCTTTACGACTCTTCAACCAAAGCCCATTCCGAAGCTTCTCTTTCTTGCGTCGCCTGCCATCCGAACAAAGGCATTGCGGGGCATTTGAAAAGATCCGCGGAAAGGTTTCGTCTTCTGTTCCGGAACATGACTCTTCCGCCGGATGTGCGGCCTCAAAATCCCGCTTCATTCTCAAGCGACGATTGTCTTGCCTGCCATCCGCATATTCAGGACGTGGATGAAATTCCCATGGGCAAACTGCCGGCGGCTGTGCGATCCATTAAGTTGCGCGCCGCTCACGGGCGGCATTGGGATTACAGGGCGCGCACTTCGGAACAACAGGAAAAGCTTAAAGCCTTGAGGGTCAAAGAAGCCCAATCTTCTCTTGCCAAGGACGACCAGGCGGAGATCGAGCGGCTTTCAATGATTGAGGAAATGCAGTGTTCTCGCTGCCATGAACGCTTCAAGAAGGATCGTTTCGGGGACGCCGACTCCAACGTCAACATTGCGATGAAAAATCCTATGGAATGCACCGCCTGCCATATTGCGCTGCGCAATTCCATCCACCCTGGAGATGATCCGCTTTTCCCGAGCGCGGTTGCCTGCGAACGCTGCCATCACGGGGCGCTGCATCAGAAAATGACGTTTTTCCCGGTGGATCGCGCCGCCGATGAAGACTGCCTGCGATGTCATCCCGGATATGAGCGCGATGAACTTGCCGCTGTCAAGCCCGATTCGTTCAATCACAGGAGCACGGGAACAATCAGGAAGACGGCGGCCGGCGGCGGCATTGTTCAATAACAGGAATAGGGAGGGCCCCATGGCAAGTCCAGCGCCAAGACAAAAACCGAAGAGCGAACCGGTCCTGCTCCGAATACTTGAGACGAAAGAGCCCCCTGTGGCGCGTTGCCGCCTTCTGTCCAGGGGCCTGGCGCCTTATCACCGGCTCAGCGCCGCTGGACTGGAGGCGGCGGGGGACAAAGGCTGTTTCGCATGCGGCAACTGCATTGATTCATGCCCCGTGCTTCGACGGGCGCCGGATCGTTTTGGAAGAACCGACCAGCGCACCTCCATGGCGCTGGAAGCCCTTGTGGGGGAGGATTGCGAGCAATGCTGCTCCTGCATTCTGGCATGTCCGCAGGTGGATGCGGAGATCAAGGATTACATTGTCGACGACTATATGGTCGAGGTCATTCCACAGTCGAGGAGAGTCCGGAACCTGCTGGATCATGGCCTCCTGGTCCCGTTCGCTCTCCTGATCGGGATCATGTTCGGCCTTTTCATTTCACGCTGACAAAGGAGTCCCGAAATGAGCCACGCTCGAGTGCTGCCGCCCATGATCGAAGAGCCGTCGATCCCCATCTTCGTGATGGGAAAATGCTACGAGGTCCCTTCGTCGCTGACCATCCAGAAAGCCCTGGAGTATGCCGGCTATCAGCTGGTGCGAGGAGTGGGCTGCCGCGGCGGAATCTGCGGCGCCTGCGGAACCGTTTATCGCGTCCCCGAAAGCCACACGATCAAGGTCGGGCTGGCATGTCAGACTGTCGTGGAGCGGGATATGCGGATCGCCGTGCTCCCGTTTTTCCCGGTCAACCGGAAGACCTACAACATCCGGGATTTGGCGCCGGCGCCGGAAATTTTCATTCAGCTCTATCCTGAGATTTTGCGGTGCATGGGCTGCAACGCCTGCACAAAGTCTTGTCCCATGGACATCAGCACGATGGAGTACATTGCCGCCGCAATCCGGGGAGATATCAAGAAGGCCGCTGAACTCTCCTTCGACTGCGTCATGTGCGGCCTGTGCACCGCCCGTTGTCCCGGCGAACTCACCCAATACCATATTGGAATCCTTGCGCGCCGGATCTACGGCCGGTATATCGCTCCTAAAGCCGACCACGTACGCGAGATGGTTGAACGCGTCGCGGAAGGCCGCTACGAGGAAGGGTTGCGCCGCCTCATGGCCGCCCCGATCGGGGAGCTTAAAGCGATCTACACTCGGCGCGAGATGGAGCCGGAGTTGAGCCGGGATGATTGGACCCCGAGGAATCCGGAGGCGCTATAGCCGCCAATTTTCCAAAACAGGAGACGCCCGATGGCATACCCGCCGGAACTTAAGAAACTGATTCAGAACGTGGAGCAAACCCGCGCCGAACGGATTGCCGCCAAAAAGAACGGCAGGGAGTTCGGCGCCATGACGCTCGACGAGCGCAACGAGATGCTTCGCCACCATCCCGATTATAAAGAGGAGGGCCGGCGAGAACTCGTTGTCGGCCCGAGCAAAGGGTATCGGATCGCCCATGAATATTGCGACATCCTGGAGGCTTACAGCCGGTACAACCCGGACGAAATCGATCTCGAAACCATTCACTACACGACGGACGTCCTGGTCCTGGGCGGCGGCGGCGCCGGGACGGCGGCCGCGCTGCTCGCCGAAGAACAGGGCGCCAAGGCGATGATCGCCACGAAGCTTCGCCACGGCGACGCCAACACCATGATGGCCGAAGGCGGGATTCAGGCGGCGACAAAAGCCGGCAAGGACTCCCCGTATTTTCACTATCTCGACGTTCTCGGAGGCGGGCATTTTGTCAATGACCCGGAATTGGCTTGCACTCTGGTTGAGGAAGCGCCCTCCGTCATCGCTTGGCTTGAAGACCTCGGCTGCATGCTCTCCAAATACCCCGACGGACGGATGAAGACTATGCACGGAGGAGGCACCTGCAGAAAACGCATGCACTACGCCGCCGACATCACCGGCGCAGAGATCATGCGCACGATCCGAGATGAAGCCCGCAACCGCACGAACTCCATTTCCGTCCTCGAGTTCAGCCCGGCGGTCGATCTCATCCTCAACGAGCATGGCCACTGCGAGGGCGCCGTGCTGTTCAATCTTGAAACCCACGAATATGACATTGTAAGGGCGAAGGCTACCGTCGTCGCGACCGGCGGCACGGGGCGGCTGCACATTCAGGGCTTCATGTGCACCAATCATTACGGCGCCACTGGCGATGGGTTGACCATCGCCTACCGCGCCGGGATCCCGGTCCGCTTCCTGCATACGATCCAATACCACCCAACCGGCGCTGTTTTTCCGGAGCAGGCTGAAGGCCTTCTGATTACCGAAAAGGTCCGCGGGGCGGGCGCACACGTTCTCAACATCGACGGCCGTCAGTTTGTTTATGAGCGTGAGCCGCGCGACATCGAGGCGGCTTCCATCATCCGCGAGTGCACCGTTGTCGGCAAGGGAGTTCCGACTCCAGCCGGCAAATGGGGCGTGTGGCTCGACTCGCCCATGATCGAGATCCTGTCGGGCCCCGGAACCATCCGGCAGGAATTCCCCGGAAAATACATTCTCTTCAAGCGCTATGGCATCGAGATTGACAAAGAGCCGATGCTCGTCTATCCGACGCTGCACTATCAAAACGGCGGGCTTTCCTATGACAATAAGGGAAAGACCGTCATCCCGGGTCTTTTTGTGGCCGGCGAGGTCGGAGGGGGCGTTCACGGAGAAAACCGCCTGATGGGGAACTCGCTTCTCGACGTTTTGGTGTTTGGGCGCATCGCAGGACGCAGCGCAGCCGAATATGCTCTGAAAGACTGCAAACCCGGGCGTCTGCACCTGGATCATGTTCGGCGATACAACAGCGAGCTTAAAGCAGCGGGAATTCCGCAATCAAAAGTCGCGCCTATGCTTCTTCCCGACTACTCGAACCCTTCAGTGAGGAAACGCCAGCTTACTACCGACTATCACGGCACGATCCGCGAGTAGAAGGCTTGACTTCCTTTGAAATTGACAATCCCGGCGCCCTCGTGTTAGATGTGCTAGACATTCGCCGCCGATGCTTCTGAAGTCTGCCGGGACGGATTCATATGGCCTGCGAAGCGTTGTCTAGCCAAGGCTTGTTATGCTCAAATACATCTGGTTGATACCTGCCCTGCCGCTTGCCGGAAGCGCTCTCACCGGCCTGCTGGGTTTAGCCAAGCTGAGGAGCACGGGCGAGAAGCTGAACAGGAAGATTGTAGCCTCCATTGCCCTGTCGTCCGTTGGCGCCGCTTTCGCGCTCAGCGTCCTGGCGGTTTTTCAGCTTTTTTACGTCCAACGCCGGGAACTGTTCTCCATCGATTTTTTTCCATGGCTGCGCGGCGGTTCCCTGCCGATGGCCGACGGCGTCCTGGCGGAGTTTGAAGCGCCCTTGGGTTTCCAGCTGGATCCGCTTTCGTCCGTGATGATTCTGGTCGTGACCGGCGTGGGTTTTCTGATTCATGTCTATTCGACCGGATATATGCGAAACGACGGAGGCTATTGCCGTTTCTTCTCTTTCCTCAACCTGTTTATGTTTGCAATGCTCACGCTGGTTTTGGCGAACAATTACGCCCTGATGTTCGTCGGATGGGAGGGCGTTGGCCTCTGTTCTTATTTGCTGATAGGTTTTTATTTCGATAAAAAGTCCGCCGGCGATGCGGGAAAGAAAGCTTTCGTTGTGAACCGGATCGGAGACGCGGGATTTATTCTCGGCATGATGCTCGTTTTCGTTCATTTCGGATCTCTCCGCTTCGAGGAGGTTTTTGCCAAGGCGGCCGAATTGCCCGTTGGGCAAGGCTGCGGCTTCCTGTTTTGGGCGACGCTGTGCTTTTTCTTGGGCGCCTGCGGAAAGAGCGCGCAGATTCCTTTATATGTCTGGCTTCCCGACGCCATGGAAGGCCCGACGCCGGTTTCCGCTCTGATCCATGCGGCTACGATGGTGACTGCCGGCGTTTACATGGTATGCCGAAGCAACGCCCTATACAGCAGGTCGCCGGAAGCCATGATGATCGTTGCGGTTATAGGCACGCTGACGGCTATATTCGCCGCAACCATCGGCTTTGCCCAGACCGATATCAAGCGCGTTCTGGCCTATTCTACCGTGAGTCAGCTGGGCTATATGTTCGCGGCGCTTGGGGTAGGGGCTTTCGTCGGCGGTATTTTCCACCTCATGACTCACGCCTTTTTTAAAGCCCTGCTTTTCCTCGGCGCCGGATCCGTGATCATGGCCATGCATCATGAACAGGACGTGATGAAAATGGGCGGTTTGAGAAAGCGCTTGCCATGGACCTTTGGGACTATGCTGGTCGGCACGGTCGCCATTTCGGGAGTCCCCCCTTTTGCCGGTTTTTTCAGCAAAGATGAGATCCTTTGGCGAGCCTGGGACAACGGCCATCCGTGGATTTGGCTCTTTTTATGGCTGGGCGCCGGGATGACGGCCTTTTATATGTTCCGGCTGTTTTTTCTGACCTTCTTTGGCCCGGGGCGCATGGCCGATCCTGCGAAGCAGCTTATAAAAGAATCTCCGAAAAACGTTGTCTATCCGCTGGCCGCCCTGGCGGCGCTTTCCTGCATCGGCGGTTTTGTGGGGCTTCCTGGTTGGACGGGTCTTTCAAACAAGTTCGAGCATTTCCTTGAACCGGTCTTGCGTTTGCCTCGGACGGCTGAAGCCGCCGCTCATCGCACGCTCGAGGAGCTTTTGTTTACGGCATTGTCGGTCGCAATTTCCTTCGCCGGCGCTTTTATGGCTTACCGGTTTTATGTGGCGCGTCCGGGAATTGCCGACCGGATTGCGGCAAGAATCAAAGGAATCTACACCCTGGTTTACCATAAATACTATGTGGACGAATTTTATGATGCAGCCGTCGTCAACCGGATTAAGGGGCTGGGAAATGCTTTCTTTTGGGTGGACTCCAGGTTCGTAGACGGCATGGTGAATAAAACGGCCGCAACGACGCGTGGAACCGCAGCGCTGTCGCGGCTTTTCGATTTCTACGTTGTAGACGGATTGGTGAATCTGGTGGGGCGCGTCCATATGCGATTGAACCGGATCCTTTCTTCTTTTCAGACAGGTTTGGTTCAGCGCTATGCGCTGGCGGCGGTTTTCGGGATCGTTGCAATCGTCCTGGCGTTATACAGCGGCCTGCTTCATTTCTGATCCGCCGGCCCGGCGCGGATTGAGAATTCAAACTCTCGAACCGGCACTGGAATATTAGGAGCTGCGCTGATGGACTTTTTCATGAACAACATCCTGAACATAGTCTGCTACCTTCCGCTGGCGGGAATGATAGCGATCATGTTCGTCAAGCGTGAGCATGAAAATGCTGTGCGATGGATTGCAAACATAACGGCCTCCGTTGGTTTTATCGTTTCCATCCCGCTTCTGACGGCGTTTGACAATCCTCGATTCATCAGCCCGAATGGTTTCCGGTACATGTACGAGCGCAATTGGATCCCGCAGATCGGCGCGAGCTACAAATTTGGAATCGACGGCATCAGCATGCTGCTTGTCCTGTTGACGACGCTCCTGGGATTCATCGCCATTCTCTCTTCATGGACGGCCATCAAGGAGCGGGTCAAGGAATATTACGCCTTTATGCTGCTTTTGCAGACCGGGATGCTCGGCGTATTCATGGCTCTTGATTTTCTGGTTTTTTATGTTTTTTGGGAGATCATGCTCGTCCCCATGTACTTTCTGATTGGCGTCTGGGGCGGCCCCCGGAAGCTTTATGCGGCGATAAAATTTTTCCTCTACACGCTGGCCGGATCCGTGCTCATGCTGGTTGGAATTCTGGCAATCTACTTCTATCAATACGACGTCACCGGGGAGCATTCCTTCGACATCCTGGCGCTTCAGAAAATCGGATTTCCAACCGACATCCAGTTCTGGGTTTTTATCGCATTCTTCATCGGCTTTGCGATCAAAGTTCCCATGTTTCCCTTCCACACCTGGCTCCCGGACGCCCATGTGGAGGCGCCGACGGCCGGCTCCGTCATTCTGGCCGGCGTTTTGCTGAAAATGGGGACTTACGGATTCGTGCGGTTTTCCCTTCCGATGTTTCCCTGGGCGACGATGTATTTTCTTACCCCGCTGCTGATTCTTTGCCTTATCGGAATCATCTACGGCGCCCTGGTCGCGATGATGCAAAAGGATATGAAATCGCTGGTCGCTTACAGCTCCGTCAGCCATCTCGGATTTGTGATGCTGGGCGTATTTGCCGCAACCCCTGTTGCGCTCCAGGGGGGGATTCTGCAGATGATCAATCACGGAATCTCCACCGGCGCCCTCTTCTTGATTGTAGGCGTCGTCTATGAGCGCAGACATACGCGCCTGATTGCCGATTATGGCGGTCTGAGCCATATCATGCCGGTCTATGCCGCCATATTCCTGATCATGACTCTCAGCTCGATCGGGATGCCCGGACTCAACGGTTTTATTGGAGAATTTTTCATCCTTCAGGGCGTTTTTGCCGCTCCGGGCCTCTGGATTTATGCGGCGCTTGCCGTTATCGGGATCGTGCTGGGGGCTGCGTACATGCTGTGGCTCTACCAGAGGGTGATGTTCGGCAAATTGGAAAATCCTTTGAACCAGGCGCTGCAGGATCTGAACATCAGGGAGCTGGCGACTTTTGTTCCCTTGATCATCCTGGCTTTCTGGATCGGCATTTATCCCGCTTTTTTCACGAAGTATCTCGATGAACCCGTCAACGCGATTGTGGAACGCGTGCGCGTGGATTATTTCAGAACGAAAGCCGCCATCGGAAGGCCGCCGGCGCCCGACAGTTCGCAGCCGGCGGCAGCCAGGTGAATAGCGCCTTTCGGATTGCTTATGAAGCTTTCGTTGCGGCGGCGGATCCGAGACTGTCTGCCGCGCTTGCGCTCTGTCGGGCGCCGCGACGAGGCTGTCGAGAACGCCGTCGCCGTTTCTCGAAACGCTTCCTTCTGTTGTATACTGGCGGTCCAATCAATGGCTGGAGACAGACGCCGGCAGGGGAGTGTCTATGTTATACGGGTACGCGGGCAAAGTTCTGTTTGTAGACTTGGGCAAAGGTTTTATAGAAGAGTCTCTTTTGTCGGAGCAAATCTACCGGGAATTCGTCGGCGGATTCGGTTTAGGAATTCGTATTTTGTACGAACGGATGAAGCCCGGAATCGACCCCCTCGGGCCGGACAATATGCTTGGATTTGTTGCGGGCTCGCTTACCGCAACCTCGGTCCCGGGCAGCGGAAGATACGGCGTCGTCGCAAAGTCTCCTCTCACGGGCGGCTGGTGCGAATCCAATGGGGGAGGCTCCTTTGGACCGGAGCTTAAAACGGCCGGATACGATGCGGTTTTCTTTTCCGGAATATCGCCCAGGCCGGTTTATCTGATGATCCGCAATGGCGAGGCGGGGCTGGCCGACGCTTCGGCGCTTTGGGGAAAAGACGCCTTCGAAACAGAGGACAGAATTCACGCGGAAACGGGCGATCCCAAGCTCAAGATCGCAGCCATCGGGCCGGCGGGAGAGGCGAAATCTCTGCTGGCGGGAATTGTCAATGAAAAGGGAAGGGTCGCCGCCCGCGGCGGCCTGGGCGCGGTGATGGGCTCGAAACGCTTGAAGGCGGTCGCGGTAAGCGGCGGCTTTAAAAAAATCGCTGTCGCCAACCGGGAAAAATTGAAGGAGTCGGAAGCGCGATTTTTATCTGTCATCAAATCCAGCGAGTTTGCCAAAGGGCTGAGCGCTGCGGGGACCGGCGGCGCCTTGAGCTTTTTGGTATCCATCGGCGATTCTCCCGTAAAAAACTGGCGGCTGACCGGGACGGAATCCATGCCTCGAGCGGCAAACCTGGACAGCGGCAACATGGAGAAATATAAAAAGAGCGGTTATTCGTGCCGGGCGTGTCCTATCCGATGCGGCGCGATAATCGAGCAGAAGGAAGGCCCTTACGCCATTGCGGGAGAAATGCACCGCCCGGAATATGAAACGCTCGTTGCGCTGGGCAGCCTCCTGATGAACGATAATCTGGAAGCGGCGATCAAAGCCAACGACATCTGCAACCGATATGGGATCGACACAATTTCCACCGGAACTGCAATCGCTTATGCGATGGAATGTTTTGAAAATGGATTGATCACGCAGAACGACGCCGATGGACTGGACCTTGCATGGGGGAATGCGCACGCCATTGTCGCGCTGACGGAAAAGATCGCGCGAAGAGAGGGATTGGGAGCGGTTTTGGCGGATGGCCCCCAGAAGGCTGCGGAGCGAATCGGCAAAGGTTCGGAAAAATATGTCATGGCGGTTCGGGGAAAGGGTATGCCTTTCCACGATCCGCGCATGAGCCCGGCCGGCGGCGTCGCCTTTATTGCGGACGCCAATCCCGGGCATCATATGAACAGCCAGATCACCGGAATGCTGGAAAACGGAGTGTCGATCGGGTTTGATCCGGCTTTGCAGGTTCCTAAAATGAATCCCTTTGCGGATTTCGACAAAAAAGGAGCGATCTACCGCCTCGGCGCCGCCTATCATGCGCTTCTCGACAGCGCCGGAATGTGCGCTCTTTACACGGTGAACACTCCGCCGCCGAATCTGGCGGAGTTGATCTCGAATGTAACCGGCTGGAATTTCGGCTGGGAGGAAGCGCTCAAGGCCGGACGGAGGATCTTAACCTTGAGGCAGGCGTTCAACGCCAGGGAAGGAATTGCGCCCGATCAGGTGGATTTGCCCCAAAGAATAAAGGAGGAGCCTCTGCCGATCGGCGCCAACGCTCCGCCCAAAATAGATTTTCAGGCTCTGAAAGAAGGCTATTTCGCCGCTATGGGTTGGGATGTGAAGACCGGCGTTCCGTCCAAGGAAGCTCTCTCGGACCTTGGCCTTGTGGAATTAACCGGCGATCTTTATCCCGGCCGGCGATCCTGATCCGAATGCTTTGGCGATTCTGTTTCCCCCGATAGGTTTTAAAGGATTTATGTTCCGCACGCTTCCGGCGCGCGGCGGCCGGAACCATGCGAGAGCTGTTTTAAACGCTATTGTGTTTCTTCCGCACAGTGAATTGTGAAGTCATCGTAAGGCAGTCTGTTTCCTTTGCATTGAAACGTACGTACGCGCCTGCTGCCGCTTTGATTTATATAAATTCTATAGGAGAGCGCCAATTTGTCCCATCGGATTCCGTCCATTCGACAACATCCGATTTTTGATTCGCAGTCGAGTTCCGCCGGCGCATTCTTGCCGCATATTTCATCAAGGGCTTTCGATGTCGCCTCATTGCTGCCGGCATCTATTTTTTTGGACCAGAGGAGTTTAATCGGACCTCCTCCCGTATGAATTTTTTGGACTTCGAGCCAGGGATTGCCTTCGTCCCAAAGGGATTTATGATAGATCGCCCTGTATCGATAATAGGGTGAAACATCCGGCCTATACTCTGTCTCTTTCCAGGAATCCACGGAGACGACAAAAGATATGTCCAACGGCGTGTCGTTTTCCGCAAAGGCGGGCTTTGGCAATATCGCGAATAATGCAAGAATGATTTTTCCCAACGATCCCTTCATTCTTCCGCCTCCTTCTATTCAAATAGAAAGCCGTGATTATTTATTTCGTTCCTCCCCGTTTGTCCTCCAATGGTCGGCAAAGCCCGGATTTGGGCTGCCCGGGCCCATGTACACGCATCGGCCTTCCGCCAGATCGCTTAATGCCTGGCAAGCGTCCGACCGAACAGGATCCGAAGACTGAGCGCATAAGCGCTCCAGCAATCGGCTGGCGCGATCGTAATATTTCCGGCCGGCCATTTGTCTGTTCATGACTGGATCCGCTCTTAAGCCATTGCCGAATCGGAACGTTTCATAGGCGATCCGGCAAGCACGCGCCAATTCAAGTTCCGCTTCCGGGATGCAGCTGCTGGGGGGATATTTCTTGATGAATTGCTCGATTATATCAATCTGCCGCAGGGCCGCATCGGCGCTCTCCTCATATTCATAAGGATTGGCTGCCCTTTTAGCCTGAAGCCATCGCGCCTTGTCGATGTCCGGAGACCCGGGATGCCGTTTGAGAAACGAATTCCAGACCGCCTGGATCCATTGCGAATCCATTCCATCGCTAAAGCGGAGTTCCAGACCGTCGATCGCCTCGGCCAGTGAAAAAGCATCGCTGTCGGACATATTCTGAAAGAGGCGGTCATGATTAGCCGCTGCGTACTGGAGGAGGCCGGCGGCCTCCTTGGCTTCCACTTCTCCGGGTTGGAAATCTTCCCGATTGATGCGCTTCACATGCGCAAGCAGATTCTGAAGATAAATATAATTCTCGACTTCGCTCAGACGGTCACAGATCGCTTTGCACAGTCTTCCGGCGTCCTTTGGACAAAGCGTTTCAGCATTATCGCGGATCTTTTTAGCCTGGTCTGGCGTCATCAACTCGTCAATATGTTTGAAAACGAATTTTTCAAAATTCTTGTTCTCCGCGATCCACTGGTTCAGTTGTGAGACGCTGTTCCAATCGTCGGAGAGCAGGCGGCTTATCGAATCGCTATATCCCTCGGCTATTGCGCCGTCATCGTATTGTGCAAAGGCCTTGAAAGACCGATAAACCTCGTCCCAGCTCTTCAATGCGTCCGCCTGTTCTTCTGCGAGGATCGGCTCCTTCATTTTGTGCGGTTCCTGGCAATTGCCGAAGGGTGCAATCGCGCTGAACCCAATTGCAAAGCTTCCAAGAATGGCGCATTGCAGAATCGCCGCTGCCGCCCGCATATATTCCTCCTGGAAAATTCAGTTTGAACCTTCAGCAATTTTTTTCGGAAGAAACATTTTAAAATTATCTCCTGTCGTTGTCCTGATGCATAGTTGCAAATTGCATGCCAATGGACAAATCATTGATTCGATGACACTTCCTGAGCTGTTGAGCCTGGACCCTTGTGTCCGGCGATACACGAATGTGTCGGAAAAAGCACGGATTCCCGAGTGCTTCGCGGTTCTGTTTCGCCGCTATGGGATATTGAAACAGATCCAGCAATCAAGGAGGCATTCGGGACAGGACGCATAGAATAGTGGAAGGAAGACAAGGGCCAATATTATTTCAGGTGGTTTTCGACGAACCTCAACGGGATGGCGGCAATGATGGCCCTATTGCGAAGCTGAAGTCGAATTGGAATTCATCAGCCTGATACAACAAGCTAAGTCAGAATAGGAATTTGGGATAAAAAAGGCCCCGGCTTTGCACGCCGGGGCCTTTTGAGTTGGGGGGCATTACAGAGAGATTTCTGTGCTGTAAAAGCTACACCAGGGCGCCGGCGGCCGGCACGACGCCGTTCGGATCCAGGGACTTCTGGATTTTATCCCACCATGCATCGTAGTTGCAGAGGCCCGGTCCGATTTCGGGGGATGGAAGCATAAGCGCGGCGAAGTAGCGCTCTTTGAAAGCCCGCTCGCTTTGCTCTTTATTCCAGGCTTCCACGGCTGCTTTCGCCTCGAGATTCTGAGGATCGAATTTGCAGAAGATCTCGGTTTTGCCGAGGTGCCCCTGTTCCACTCCCCAGCCAAAGAAGGCGCCGCCGTCGTCGACAATGAGGCCTTTTTCGATCAGGGGCTCCTTGGCCTTGCCGGCGCCAATAGCCCATTGGATGGTCAAGTCTCGCTGGCCCATGACAGGGATGGAGCTGAACGCGCCGCCGGCGCGGAATGTTTCGCGGATGGAGGCGGAAACACGGATGCATTGGCAGATCAGAATGCCTTCAATTCTGGGATCTTCCACGGACTTCAACGATTTTCCTCCGTTTTCGCTGACGATCTGCTCCATAACCATTTTCTTATACTCAAAGTCCGCTGCGGAGTTGCCGGCCAGTATGATGAAAAAGCCGGGGCCCTGAACTTCCTTGTTCATGCGCTTGAAGGTTTCTTCTTCTTCTTCGTTGCACGTGGTGATGTTGGCGGCGACCATCGAGACGTTGAAACCCATGAGTTCGAACGCTATTTCGTTTTCTCCGAGCTTGATTTCGGCCTGCCACATCTTTTCCACTGAAGGGAAGCTGTAGTAGCGGGCCATCATGTTGGCGGGAATTTCGCTGAGCGAATAATCGGGCGACACCCCCTGAACCGGGAAGCGAACGGGCCCCGGCCAGTGATAAACCTTGACCGCGGCTTTTGTGAACACGCCCGGGGTCACACCCGGCGGCACGGCGCTGGTGAGAATGCTTCGGATGGACGGTCCCGGCCCGTCGCCGGAGAACCACTCGTCGGACGATCCCAGGGAGCCCGACCGGACGATGTCTCCTTCAGGCGTGACCCATTCGATCGCCAGATGGTTGCGGTCGTCGCCGCTGGTGGTTTGATCGAGGTGGCCGTGTCCGCGGAGCATGGCCGAACAGTTGGTCCCGGCGCCCTTGACATTGAAATGAAGCCCTCTCTTCATGAGCTCCGCCTGGAGTTGAGCGGAAATCACGTAGGGCTCCACCACGGCGTACATGTTCTTTTCATTTATTTCGAGGATACGGTTCATCCGCCGCAGGTCCAGATAGAGGATTCCCGGAGGGAACATGCCCGTCCATCCGGTGCACACAGGCCTGAATTTAAGCTTGAACTTATTGCACAGTCTTACGATAGCCTGGACTTCCAGCGTATTTTTGGGGAGGATGACCGCTGCGAATTCAGTCGCATGATACGAAGGCATGATGACCGGATCGTCGCAAATATTCTCCACTCCAACCACGTCTTCAAAAGCCGAATAGATGTCCTTGGTTAAAGCCATGACGCTCCTCCCTTTATTGAATTGCTCGTTCTACAAGTTCGACAATATCGTAAACCTTCAAGCTGCTTCCGCTTTCCTTGATTGCGTTGTTGAAGGTTCGGACGCACCAGGGACATGCCGTGACGATTGCCTCGGCGCCTGTCGATTTGGCTTCTTCAATTCGTTCGATCGCAGTCCATTGGGCGAACAGGGGATTGGATTCATTGACCCCGCCGCCCGCGCCGCAGCACCAGGAATACTCTTTAATCCTGGTCATTTCCGCGAGTTTAAGGCCGGGAATGCTGTTGAGCACGCGCCTCGGCGGCTCATAAACGCCATGAGATCCCCTGCGGTATGTTTTGGGCGGATCAAAAACAAACCGGTCTCCCGGAATTTTTTGGCCTTTCCAATGTATCCACGGTTCGCCAAGCCGGCCGAGACGGCACGGATCATGGTAAGTGACGGACAGATCGACTCTCTTGGCCGGCTTCAGCTTGCCCTCTTTCAGGAGGCTGTCGATATATTCCGTAATGTGGAGCAATTCGAGATCGCCTCTCAAGCCATGCTGGTCATAGAGCGTTTTAAAGGCCTGGTAGCCGTCGGCGCATGCGGTCACAACTCTCTTGGCGCCGGCTTTTTGGATCAAGGCCATATTCTTTTTTGCCTGATTCAGAAAGTCTTCTTTGTATCCCATCTGGTAAGCTCGGCCGCCGCAGCAGGTTTCCGCATCGCCGGCGATCCCGAAATTCACTTTCGCCGCCTGGAGTATTTTTGCGGCGGCTCTCGCCAGCTTCTGCATGTTTCTGTCGTAGCTGGCCAGGCAGCCGACGTGAAAAAGAACGTCCACTTTTTCCTTGGCGGCGTCCTTCAGATTCAATCCGGCGGCCCAGTCGCCCCGTTTGCCGACGGCCGGGACCATGGAACCTTGTTTTCGGAGCATTTCGATATTCTTATCCAGGGCGGGAACGGTTTTGCCGTCCTTGACGCATTGGATCCGAAACTCCTGAATCGGCTCCAGGACTTCCATATCCATGGCATAGTTGCAGGAAACGCCGCAGGCGCCGCACATCTGGCAGTTGTAGACTATGTGAAGGAGTCTGTCGGTATACTTGAAGCCGTCTCTCAACATGGCGGCGCCGATGTTGAGCCTGCCGCCGGCGGAGTAGCTGTGAAAGTTGAATTTTGAGATGCTGGGACATACGTTCGCGTAATCAAATCCGGCCACCTTTTGCAGAGGTATGAATTTGCAGGCTGAGCAACGGCAGCACATCTCCATATCGCCTTTATACTGATCCAGTCCCATATTCGGAACCTCCTATATTCATTGATTCCTGACTTTCTAAAAGCACACTTTCCCCGGATTCATGATGTTGTTGGGATCAAAAATCTTTTTGAACTTTTTAAGAACAGCCATGCTTGCCGCATCCCGATTGAGTATCATTCCTGCATTTTCACCATAAGGCCTTGAAAAGAATGCGCCTTTCGCAATCAGGGTTTGGACGGCTGTAGAACATAGATCCTTTACTCGATGAATCTCCCTGGCGTCGCCGGGATCGTAATCGAGAGTGAACTCGCAGTGACAGCTCGTGCCTTGCACGATCGGCTGAATGTAGACGCCCATATCCGAGGAAGGGAAGCCGGCTTTATTCGCCAGGCTCGCCATTGCATCGATCTGGCTCTCGATCTTGTCGTTGATCGTCAAGTAGAAGATGTCCTGACATGCCCCTTTGCGCCGAAGCTTCCAGTAGGGATTTTCGGATGGTTTTTGCGCCGTTTTCAATATCTCGTTAGCGGAAATGTCGCCGGCGGATTTTATCGCTTCCAGGCCTGACCGCTGGGTCAGGTCGACGAGATCTTTGCGATAGGCGCTGACCCTTTCTTCCGGCCGATACTCATATCCCGCCAAAACAAAAAAGAGCGTCCATGCCGGCAATTGGCTTCTCAGACTCTGATAATCCGCCGGCCAATTCTTCGCAAAAATGGCGGCAAGATTGGCGTTGTTGAGCAGGAAGCATTCATTGACCATTCGCAGGCGGATCAGCCAGGAGGCGAATTCAAGCAGTTCGTCGATTTTCGGAGAGCCGACTGTATAAGGATCTTCAATGCTGGGAAGGATTTCACATCGCAAGGACGCCCAGGTGACGATGCCCATCGTTCCTTGCGCTCCCTGAAGGATCCTGTGCAGAGAAGCCGTTCCGGGTCCATAGGGAGCTTTTTGCACGCCTCCCACGGCCCACTGTTCTTCGATGTTGCCGGGCCCGGCGGCCTGACCGGTCCTGAACTCGTCGCCGGTCCCGAAAAAAAGCCCTGCACACGCCAGGGGATCCGACATGTCCCATTGATATTTGGGCATGGTCGCCGGTTCTCGTTCGAGCATGCTCCCCACCACGGATTTGGATCGCCTCGGCAACAGGGGCATGTTGAGCCGAAGCCCTTCTTTTTTGACCGCCGGGATCAATTCTTCGAAGGTTACGCCCGGTTCAACCATCGCAACCCGGCGCGCCCTGTCGACGAAAACAATATTTTTCATCCCGCTGAGGTCCACGACAACTGCGCCCCCGACGCCGGGGACCGTGTCTCCCCGGAAATGAGGCGCGCCCGAGCTTACCGGAACCAGAGGCGTCTGACATTCATTGGCGAGCTTTATCAATTGCCGGACGGCCTGGCTTGTTTTGGGTTTGACCACGAACTTGGGTTTGATGGAGTTTACAAAACTGATGTCGCTTGCGTAGGAATCCAGTGTGGCGGAATCCTGGAACACCTCGCCGGCTTCTGCGATCTGCATTAAATTTTCTTTTGTTATCATTATTTTCCTCTTTGGCAAAAGAAGAACAATTGCGCCAGGACTCCAGATTCAGCGTCCGGGCGGCGAAAACCTTCGATCGGTATTTTCAGAGCAATCCCTTATAGCATGACTATGGATTGAAAAAAACAGGTTTCCCGTTCAAAAAGCTTTCGCCGCGGAAGAAGTCACAGCGATAGATCTTGGCTGTGTTTTCCGTGATTGCTTCAGCGGCTTATGTGCGGAACTCGGTAGCAGCAGGGAACTGGGAATGGAAAAATACAGCTTCGGGGCTCTTGTCAGAGAACCCCGAAGCTGTATTTTTGATTGAGAGTGATTACTTCCAGTGTTTGATCAAGTCCATGACCTTTGCCTCGTCCTGTTTAAAGGTCGGGCATCGGTCCGGAGTGTGGCAAGCAATGCAGAGCTCAATTTTAACCTTCTCTGCGGCCGGCTTGAAATCCTTCAGATGCTGCGTCCGATCGCCATGACAGGATTCGCACTGGACATTGACCAGCTCCACCTGCATTTGTTTCATGTTGAAGCCTTCCGGCTTGTCGTATCGCGTGGTGTGGCATTTGAGGCAATTGGGCTCGTAATTTTTGGTTCTCTTGACCAGCGTGGCGTAGGCCTTGGCATGGTCGGTTTTTTTCCATTGCGCGACCTGTTCTCCGTGGCACGGTTCGCATGCGGTCAATCGGAGCTTCACATTTTCCATTGCGGACTTGCTTTCGCCGGAATTGCTGTATAGAGCGGCGATCTGGTCATTATAGTCGCTGATCATCTGCTTGACCTTCGGGTCGTCGGCTATTTCCTCTCCCAAAGGAACCAGAGAATTCTTGGAGGTTTTGGTTCCGTCAAGAGTCACTTCCATGATTCCCTGGTACTGGCCTTTTTCTCCGGCCTGGACGATCAGAGTTTTTTCAGTTTCGTTGGGATCTGCGGTCTTTTGTTTGTCGTGGCCGCCGACAACAAGGTCGATTCCGGGCACTCTTCGCGCAATAACCCAATCTCTGTTGGTCCCCTGATGAGTCAAGGCAACCATATAATCCACTTTCCCCGACAGTTCTTTGATTACGGCATTAGCGGCTGCGAGCGGATCGGCCACTCTGGCGGCGCCTTTGGTGATCTCCTCGACCTTGGCCGACATTTCGGAAGTGTCTCCCATAATGCCGAAAATGCCGACATTCTTGCCATTGACTTTTTTCAAAACGTAGCGTTTGAAAATTGGAGCGTCTTTATCATCCACAAGGTTGGCGCACACAAACGGGAAATTATGCTTCTTCTCGAGCTCTTTAAGAAAATCAATTCCAAGAACCAAGTCCAGTTCGCCGACGGCGACGGCGTCGATGCCGATATATTTGTAGATTTTGACTAAAAGCTCCGCTTTCATTTTTGAGGATTTTTCGACGTCCTCCGTCAATTCCAGATCTTCATTCAGAAGGTCGCCGGTATCGACTATGACCAAACCCGCCTGATTATTTTTATATTTTTCAAGATAAGTCGCTTTTTTATACAGCCCGCCGAGCTGCGCGCCGGTGTCCGCTCAACCGCAGGGCTCGGTGTAACCCAAAACATTGCTGCTGTAGGCTATGACTATTTTCGAAGCGTCCGCGCCCTGGGAACTGCTGTTCGAAGCGCCGATCGATACGACAAAAACCGCGCTCAAGACCAATGCAAACAAAAATAAAACTCTCTTCATCCTTGCCTCCTGAGGGGTGCACCCAGCATGAGCTTGAATCCCCCGTTGAATCTTCGACCTTTTTTATCATAACATTTCGCCTCGCATTTCACAGCAGCAATATTGACTCACAGCAGCAATATTGACGCGTTCATTTTTCATGGATTGTGCGCGGTTGCCGGGTATGGTATTTTTTATGGCTAATCCAGATTCATAGGTTCAAGGAAGGGATTTGTGGGCACAAACAAGCTTACTCGAAAAGAAATATTGGCGGAAGATCCGGTTCACGAAGCAATGGTGCGCCTGGTGGAATTTTTCAAAGAGCGCGGCCGCACAATCGGATATGCGGCCATCGGCGTCGTGGCGCTTATACTTGCGATTTTTGGGGGAATCAAATATCTGGATCGCCGGGAATCGCAGGCCCAGGAACGTCTGTCGCAGGGGATGGCCTTCTTTCACGCCCAAGTGGCGCCGGATGCCCCGAAGGATCCCTTCGGCAAGGGGCTTGTCCCGCTCTTCAGCAGCGACGCTGCAAAATACAAAGCCGCCGCAGGGGAATTTTCATCTTTGGTTTCAGGTTACGGCCATGCGAAAGTATCGATAATCGCCCGCTATTACCTCGGCCTTTCACAGCTCCAGCTCGGGCAGAAGAAAGAGGCCGTCGAAAATCTGGAAGCTGTCGCCAATAATTCGAGGGACCGACTTGTCGGCAACCTTGCCAAAAAAGCGCTGGCGCGAACCCTAGCCGGTTCAGGCAATCCCAAACGATCCAGAGAAATTCTGGAAGGAATGATAAAAGATCCGCAATGTTCTCTTCCGAAACAGGATTTAAGCATTGAGCTGTCCCGTGTTCTGATGGCCATGGACAAACGCGATGAAGCCGTCAAAGTGCTTCAGGACGCAAGCAAACAGGGAACTGCGTTCAGCGCGCTTCAGCAGCAAGTGGCGGCGGAACTGGACAAGATTCAGCGAGGGCCCAAAACGCCCGGACGTCCCTAACTGCCCTGCGCCTGCAGGCCTTCGGCGTCAAGCCTGCGCCTAAGTGATTGTAATCCCTTGACAAAGGTTCTGCCGGTAATATAATTTGCCCCTTCGTTTGAAGGCAGGAGCATTGACCGTGTTCATTGAAATTGAGGATATAAAATCGGGGCCGCTTCATGTGCATCATGTTTTCCCCATCGGGGAAATCAAGTTTTTCCATGAAGATGCGACGCTGGATGAACCTGTAGCCGCCGACTTCATTCTTGCCCGAAAAGATCGGGACCTCCGCGTTGAAGGGACGGTTCAAACCTCAATTCGTTTCCGGTGCTCCCGTTGCGCCAAGGAATTTTTACGTTCCTTCTCGACAAGCTATGATCTCTCCTACGCGCCCCAGCCGAAATGGACTGAAGGTTCGGAGATCGAGCTGAAATATGAGGAAATGGAAGTCGCCTATTATAACGGGATCGCCTTCGACGTGGATCTGATGGTTCTTGAGCAGATTGAGCTGGCGATGCCCATGAAGTTTGTTTGCCGGGAAGATTGCAAAGGGCTTTGCTACAAGTGTGGCGCCGATTTAAATGAGAATCCGTGCCAATGCGCGAAAGAGGAGACGGATTCGCGTCTGTCCGTTCTGCTGGATTTCAAAAAGAAGATGGACCGATGAAAACAGTATTTTTATAATTCGCAGTCGCAAACCAATCCCCCATCGTGGAGAAAAGAATTCATGCCGAATCCAAAGAGGAGACATTCCAAAGCGCGTCGCGGCAAACGCCGTGCGCATGATTTTTTACAGCCATTGACCCCGGGCGTCTGCCCTCAGTGCCTGGAGCCCAAGCCGCCTCACCAGGCGTGCCCTAAGTGCGGCTATTACAAAGGGCGGCAGGTGATGAAAGGCGAAGAGGAAGTCTAAACAACCGTCAGGGGCTTTCGGCTCAGATGATTAAAATTGCTGTCGATAGCATGGGGAGCGACAAACACCCCTTCAGCGAGGTCGAAGGCGCCGTTGCGGCTGCGAAGGCTTTTGACGTGCACGTCATCCTCGTGGGGAAGGAGCCTGAGTTAGCGCCGCTGTTGAAGGAAATGGGGGGCGCGAGGCTGCCGATCGAGATTCGCAACGCCACTCAGGTGATTGCAATGGATGAACTTCCCACAACTGCGCTTCGCAAGAAAAAGGATTCCTCGATTCGGGTCGCCGCCGACCTCGTTCGGGATAAAGTCGCCAGCGGTCTGGTCAGCGCCGGCAATACCGGCGCAGTCATGGCGACTTCCAAAATGGTATTCGGCGCCGTGCCGGGGGTGGACCGGCCCGCGCTGGCGGCGATTCTGCCCACATTGACGGGTCATGCCGTGCTGCTGGATGTCGGAGCTAATGTCGCATGCAAGCCGCATCACCTGGTTCAGTTCGCCGTAATGGGGCACCTGTTCAGCAAGAAGATTGTCGGAATCTCCAATCCGCGCGTCGGATTGATGTCTGTGGGAGAGGAAGAGTCGAAGGGCAACGATCTCACCAAAGAGGTGCATCAAGCCCTTAAGCTGCTGCAACTCAATTTTATCGGCAACGTGGAAGGTCGTGACCTGTACAATGGTCGGGCGGATGTCATCGTCTGCGATGGTTTTACGGGAAATGTCGCTCTCAAAACGAGCGAAGGTTTGATCGAAGCCGCACTGAAGCTTCTCAAGGACGAGCTTTCCAGAAACCTGCAAGCCAAATTGGGCGCCCTGTTGAGTCAGCGCTCCTTCAAGCGCCTGAAAAAGCGCCTTGATTATTCTGAATACGGCGGGGCGCCGCTGCTCGGGCTTCGCGGGGTGTCCATCATCTGTCACGGAAGATCCAGCAGCAATGCAATTAAAAATGCAATTCGAGTGGCTAAGGAATTTGCGGAAAACCAGGTTAACGCTAAACTTGAAGCGGAGCTGAGTCAAATCAAAGAAGCTGGGGGGATGGTTTCATCGGGCGGATAAGTCGCGCCGCCGGCTTCTGGCCCCGGACCGCAGCAGCACTCGCTGATTGAATCACGGATGGCAAATTTCAATCGAGCGGACAGAGCGTTTTTTTCGCTCCGTCTGCCGGAAACGCAAGCGCCCCCGTATTTCTATCATCAGAGCTCTTGCTTCCGTCATTATGGGTGCTAAAATGTGAGGCTTTCGGTTGCAGGGGTTGGGCGCTCCGGCGGCCGAAACAAAACAGGAGGAATTGGGATGGCATCGGTAGAAGAAAAAGTCAAATCAATCATCGTGGACCAGCTCGGCGTCAATGAGACGGAAGTTACAGGCAATGCGTCATTTGTCGACGATCTTGGCGCCGATTCACTGGACACCATCGAGCTTGTGATGGCGTTCGAGGAAGCGTTTGGCATTGAAATCCCGGACGAAGACGCGGAAAAAATAAAAACGGTTCAGAACGCGATTGAGTATGTGCAAGCGCATGTAAACTGAAAAGAGAATCGCGGAACGGCCTGTCCAAAAGATAAAGGGGGATTTGTCATGAAGATAGTTGTTTGCGTCAAATATGTCCCAGATACGGCTATCAAAATAAAAATCGCTCCCGGCGGGAAGGACGTCGAACTGTCCGATGTGACGTTTGTGGTGAATCCCTACGATGAATTCGCTGTGGAAGAAGCCCTCAAAATCAAAGAGAAACTCGGAGGCGAAGTGGTGGCGGTCAGCGCCGGCGCTGACGCCGCTTCGGCGGGGCTGCAAACCTGCCTGGCCATGGGAGCGGATTCCGCCATCCTGGTGCAGGACCCTTCGCTCGAAAAGGCCGACTCGTTTGTCATCGGCGCCGTGCTGGCTCGCGTCTGCCGCAATCTGAATCCCGACCTGATACTTTTCGGAAAGCATGCGATCGGAGTGGACAACGGGCAAGTGCCCGCCGTTGTGGCGGAGCTTCTCGGTTTGCCCCAGGCGTCTGTCGTGACCAAGCTTGACATTCAGGATCAAGGTTTTCGGGCGGAGCGGGAGATCGAGGGCGCCCAGGAGATTGTGGAAGGGAAATTGCCGGCGGTCGTCACCGCCCAGAAAGGGCTGAACGTTCCCCGATATGCGTCTTTAAAGGGGATTATGGCCGCAAAGAAAAAGCCGAAAACTGTTCAAACGCTTGCATCCCTCGGCTTGTCGGCGGATGAACTGAAACCGCGCATTTCAGTGGAGCAGATTGTTCTGCCTCCTTCGCGTCCGCCGGGAAAGATCCTCAAAGGCGAGGTTTCCGAGGTGGTTCCTCAGCTGGTGAAATTGCTGCACGAAGAAGCCAAGATAATCTAGGCGAATCCAAGGAGGGGGAGATGGCGAACGGGATCCTGGTTTTCATCGAGGAACGGGACGGAAAAGTCAAAAAGACGTCGTTAGAAGCTCTGTCGGCGGCTCGAAAGCTGGCGGACCAGGCGGGGGAATCGGTCGCAGCCTTGCGGATCGGCGACAGCGAGCCTTCGGCGGATCTTGTGCAATACGGCGCGGATAAGATTGTTCGCGCGCGCCATGAGCTTCTGAACGCCTATTCGACGGAAGGGTATTGCGCGGCAGTCGCTCAAGCGGCGCAGCAGTGGGCGCCCCGAATTATTTTGTGCGCAGCCAGTTCAATGGGAAGGGATATGATGCCGCGGACGGCTGCAAGGCTTGGCGTCGGGCTTGCTCAGGACTGTATCGAAATGAATCTCACGGGGGACAAACAGCTCGAGTGCATTCGCCCCATCTATGCGGGAAAAGCTTATGCAAGGGTACGGCTGCTCATGACTCCGGCGATCGCCACGCTTCGGCCCAATGTGTTTCCGGCGACCGCGGGCGACCCCGCCCGCAAAGCGGAAACTGTGGATTTCGAAGTTCAGCTGAAGCCAGAGCAGGTCCGGGCGTCCGTGAGGAACGTCCAAGCCGCCGCCGGACAGAAAGTCGAGCTCACCGAAGCGAACATCATAGTTTCCGGCGGCCGGGGAGTGAAAGGCCCGGAAAATTTCCCGATTGTCGAACAGTTGGCGGACGCCTTCGGCGGAGCTTTGGGCGCTTCTCGCGCCGCGGTGGACGCCGGGTGGATCGACCACCAGCATCAGGTCGGCCAGACTGGGAAAACAGTATCCCCGACTCTTTATGTGGCCTGCGGCATCAGCGGAGCTATTCAGCACCTGGCCGGCATGTCGTCATCGAAATATATCGTGGCCATTAACAAGGATCCGGAAGCCCCCATATTCAATGTCGCCGATTACGGCATTGTCGGAGACCTTTTTGCCGTGTTGCCTGCGCTCACGGAAGAGGTTAAGAAACTGAGATCTTCGTAAAATATCAGCTGCGATCTGAAAGATTGAACGCCATGGATTGCAGGGATTTTGACGATAAAATCCCTGCAATCCATGGCGTTGCTGTTTTTGGATGCAGCCCTGGGCCCTTATACCGCATCATGCACGAAGCTTGCGGTTTCGGCGCCTCGCTGCGAACCTGCAGCGTCGCTGCGGGTCCATGCGCGCACGGGCTGATGATTTAAGTTATTTTGACGCGGCGTTTGTTTTATACTTAAATGTCTGCGACGACATAAATGGCTACTTTCAATAAGTTTGGGAGATGGTGGGAACAGCCCAAGCAGCGTTGGCATATAAGGCTGCTTGTGGATCTAAGGAGCGGTCTCAAATGGATCGACCTGTTGGTCGGGATTCTTGCCGCGGCCGGCATTTCCTTTGTTCTGGTTGGCTTCAGCTTTCAGAGCATGCCGGATTACCAGGAAGGGCAGATAGCGCATGAGGATGTTCGCGCCTTTCAGGACGCCATCTATGAGGATGCGGAGGCTACCGCGCAAAAAAGAGCGGAAGTTCAGGCAAGCGTTTCGGCCGTTTATCAGCTCGATTCCGATCGCATCACGGATATTGAAAGAGACATTGCTTCCGATTTCTCCAGAGCGCGCAGCATCCTTGCCGAAAAAAGCCCGAACGACGAAGCGAATCTGCTGAGCCATGTCCAGAGCCAGACCAAGACATTCACGCCCCGGGCCGCCGCCGTTTTTTACAAAAAGCGTTTCAATCCCGACATCGAAAGAAGCATTCTTAAAATCCTGGACTCGGTCTTGCGAGCCGGAATCATTGAAGACCGGAAGCTTTTTATACAGGACCAGAGCGCAGGAATCATCGTTCGGGACCGGTCTTTTCCGTACGAACACCAGTTGGCCGACCCCAATCTGGCGCGCGATCTGCCCGCAGCGAGAGAATATCTGCGTCAATTCCATCTGGATCTGGCGGATCTGTCGGAGCGGGACAAGGCAGTTTTGATGCAATACCTGGAGAGCAGGCTTTTTCCCACTCTCATCAGGAATGAGAAAGAGACCGCATCGCGACGCGCATCCGCGTCTTCCCGAATAGCTCCGGTTGAAGTGAGGATCAAACAGGGCCAGATGATTGTCCGCGCCGGCGAGCAAGTGACGCCCGCCATGATTTCCCAGTTGAACGCTCTGAAGAACCTTCAACGGCCTCGATCCCTGATATGGCAGTTTTTAGGCTATTTTCTATTCGCCTCCATTCTTCTTTACTCGCTGTGGCGTTACCTCGTTCATTATCAGAGCCGCCTTCGCAACATCAGAAAATATACCGCTCTTGTCCTTTCGGTCGTCGTCCTGGAATTCATACTGATGCGCCTGGTGACATTTTTCGCCGACATCCTGGGGGATCGTTTCCAGCGCTTTCAGGATAATCCGTTCGTTCTGTACTATGCGATTCCCTTTGCCTTTGGGGCGCTGCTGATCACTCTGCTGGTCGACGTGAACCTGGGCGTCATAGCGACCATGATCCTGGCGACGCTTGCGGGCTTTTTTTACAACGATATTGATCTTGCCGGCTACATTGTCATCGGGAGCCTTGCCGGCATATACAGCGTTCGACAGTACAAAGACCGCGCCGCTATACTAAAAGCCGGACTGACCATCGGAATTGTAAACATCCTTTGCCTGGCTGGACTGGGCTTGCTTCGTCAGGCGCCGATACTTTTCTCCGGAATGTTGAATCAGGCGGCTTTGGCGCTCCTGAGCGGCATCCTGGCGTCGGCGTTGGCTTCCAGTTTGCTTCCCGCTTTTGAGTACCTGTTTAAAATCGTGACCGACATCCGGCTTTTGGAATTGTCCAATCTGAATGCGCCCACTCTCCGAAAGCTTTCGGTCGACGCTCCCGGGACCTATCACCACAGCCTTATGGTGGCGACGCTCGCGGAAGCTGCGGCGGAATCCATCGGCGCCAATCCTTTGTTGGTCCGGGTCGCCGCCTATTATCATGATGTCGGGAAAATGATCAAGCCGGAATATTTTGTCGAGAACCAAAGCTACGGCGGCAATAAACACGAAGGCATGCCTCCTTCAATGAGCTATGACATCATTGCCAGCCATGTGAAGGACGGCCTGCAGATGGCCGATGAAATCGGGCTCCCGAGGCAAATCAGCGATTTGATACCTCAGCATCACGGGACGCGGGTGATGACTTTTTTCTTTCACAAGGCCAAGGATTCAAACGAAGGCAATTCCGGGGATATCATCGAAGCGGATTTTCGCTACCCGGGCCCCAAGCCTCAGAGCAAGGAAGCGGCCATCGTGATGATGGCCGATTCCGTTGAGGCCGCGTCCCGGACGATCCCCGATCCTACGCCGGTTCAGATCCAGGGAATGATCAACCGGCTCGTGGACAGCATCGTGAACGACAATCAGCTGAATGAGTGCGACGTCACCCTTAAGGACGTTCAACGCATCAAGGAGAGCTTCTACAAAATTCTCACCGGCATATTTCATCACAGGATAGACTACCCCGGCTATGATTTCAAAAACATCGGCGGAAACCCAGAAAAGCCCGCTGTTCAAGATCCAGATCCTAAACAGACAGAAGCGGTTTAAATGCAATCGGAAATCCATCGCGTCTTTCTGTTCTGTCGCTCTTAGATCTTTGACTCAGCCGCCGGCGGAGCTTTCCGTGGTTCTGGCGGAAAAAGAGGAAATGCGATTGTTGAACCGGAGGTATCGTCAGCGAAACTGCGCCACCGATGTGCTCAGTTTCGCTTACCGGGACGAAGTGGCGGAATCGGGGCCGTTTCTTGGAGAGATCGTCCTGTCGCCCGAAATCGCCTTTCAACAGGCGGCCAGCCGCCGGTCGGTCCCTGAAAGAGAAGTGCGCATGCTCCTTTTGCACGGGATGCTTCACCTTTTGGGCTACGATCACGAATCCGACAAAGGCCGGATGAAACGGCTGCAGACCAAACTGATGCGGCGCAAATTTTTCATGGATGGTCCATCCATTGCGGGACCGGGAGCGCGATGATCGGATATAATATTGAACTATTCGCCATTGCAATCTGCATGGCGTGTTTGTTTCTGCTTTCTCTGGTGGAATGCGCCATCACCCAATCCAGCCCTCTGGCTCTTCGAATGTTGACCGAGCGCCATGATGCGAAAAATTCGCCATTGCTCGCCTTGATACTAGAAAACGAGATGCAGGTTATTGTGCCGCTGCATTTCGGCATTCAGGTTTTTATTATCATCATAGCCATTTTGATCACTCACCTGAATCTGCAACGCTGGCCGGTGAACGGCTTGATTCATTCCTTTTTGGAAATCTGCCTGGTTTCAGTATTGTCCCGCCAGTTGGTTCCAAGGCTCCTGACCCAAAACGAGCCGGAGAAAAAAGTGATACGGCTGCTTCGGGTTTTCAATCCTTTTTACCGGATTCTCCGTGCGCTGTCTTTGCCGCTGTCGAGTTTTTTGAATTTTTACAAACGTATGCACGAAGAAGTGAAGAACGGCGGCGAACCGGAGCCGGAAACGACGGAGGAGGAAATTCAAGCCTATCTGGAGATTGGGGAAGACGAAGGCATTCTTCAGGAAGAGGATTCCAGGCTTATCCAGTCCGTGGTGGAATTCGGAGACACTCTGGTCCGGGAAGTGATGACTCCGAGGACCCATATGATCGCCTGCGACGAAAACGCGACTATGTCGGAGCTGCGGGAACTCATGGTGGAGCATCGTCACTCCCGCATTCCTATCTACCGGGGGGACGTCGACCATGTGATCGGGATTGCCTACATTCGGCAGCTGATGGCGGAGCTCGTTCCGGGACGGGAATCGCAATCGATTGCGGGGCTGGTGAATCCGGTTCTTTTTGTACCGGAAACCAAGCCGGTCGCCAAATTGCTAAAAGATCTTCAGCTACGAGGCGATCATGCCGCTATCGTCATTGATGAATTCGGAGGCGTCGCCGGTCTGGTGACCATCGAGGATCTTGTCGAGGAAATCGTCGGCGAGATACAGGACGAAGACGAGGCCAAGACCAGCAAAATCATTGAAGAAGGCCCTCGGTGCATTGTCGTTCGGGGCAGCACCGAGCTTTCCCGCCTGGAGGAAAGAGCAAAAAGAAAATTCGAGGGCCTCAACTGCTCGACCGTCGCCGGGCTTGTGATGGCGTACCTTGGCCGCGTCCCTGCGACGGGCGAAACGTTTGAATTGGAGGGGTTGGGGGTCCGGATCCTGGATGCGGACCGCAAACGCGTGCACTGGATTCGCATCCAGCTGCCTGAAACTGCGGATGAAGGAAAAACGACCGTCGCCGGCTGAGCGCGCGGACAGGAGCCTTTATGTTTGACGCTCGGGATCGCCGATTTATGAAAAAGGCCCTCGCCCTGGCGGAAAAAGGAATCGGCCTTGCAAGCCCCAACCCCAGCGTCGGCTGCCTGATCGTTCAGGGCGGCGAGATTGTCGGGAGCGGATGGCACGACTATGATCGGATGGACCATGCGGAAATCCAGGCATTGCGCCAGGCGGCCGGCCGTTCACAAAACGCCACCGCGTACGTGACTCTAGAACCCTGCTGTCATCAGGGTAGAACTCCCCCTTGTGTCGATCGGCTGATTGAAGCCGGGATCGCCAGGGTTGTTCTGGCGGCGATCGATCCTAATCCGCTGGTATCCGGACGGGGAGTCGGAAAATTGCGCTCCGCCGGCGTCCGGGTGGATGCGGGTCTCATGGCCGAGGAAGCCGGGAAAATCATCGAGCCTTTTGCCTGCCATGTTTCCACAGGCAGGCCGCTGGTCGTCTCCAAAACAGGAATGTCGCTGGACGGCAAGGCGGGCACAGGCCGCCCGGAAGGCCGCCGGGTGACTTCTTCGGAAGGCAGGGAATTCGCGCACCGCCTTCGTCTGCGGATGGACGCCCTACTAGTCGGAGTCGGGACAATTGTTGCGGACGACCCTATCCTGACCTATCGCGGAGAGGCGCGCAAGAGGAGGCCTTTGCTGCGAGTCGTGCTCGATCCGGATCTGCGCACTCCTGTAAACGCGCAAATCCTTCAAACGGTTGATCAGGCGCCTGTTCTGCTGTTCTGCAACAGAGAAGCCTCGGAAAAGCAGCGGAATGCTTTGGAGAAACGGGGCGCCGAGATCATTGAGGCGCCCATGGCGGAAGGGTTTTTCGATCTCGGCGCCGTCCTGGAGGCGCTGGGCAAAAGGAAGGTCCTGGGATTGCTGGTTGAAGGGGGGGGGCGGACCCACTGGACATTCCTTTCCGCGAAGCTGGTCGACGCTTTTTATTTCATCATCGCCCCCCTGGCGCTCGGCGGAGTCGATTCCATACCCTCGATTTCAGGGAAGGGATATGCATCCGCGGAGGATTCTCCGAAATTCAAAATACGAAGCTGCTTTTACGCCGGGCCGGATTTTGTAATGGAATGCTATCCCTCCTACTCCCGTTCGATCATTTCTCCATGGCTTGTTCCAGAAACTTCTCCATTTGCCGGGCCAGGTTTGGCGCGGTCATCAAAGCGGAAATAACGGCGGCGCTTGCGGCGCCGGCGGCGAGCACTTCCCGGACCCGATCGAGACCGATCCCGCCGATCGCAACTACCGGCAGAGCCGATTCTTTACAGGCTTGAGCGAGCTTTTTCAAACCGCAGGGGGGCGAAGCATCCGTTTTGGTCGAAGTGGGATAAACGGGTCCGAATCCGACATACTGGACCGGCAGGAGTGCGGCTTTGCGGATTTGGGCGACTGAATGAGTGGAGAGCCCCAATATTTTGTCGCTTCCGACGATGGCTCTCGCCGCCTCCGGCGGCAGGTCGTCCTGTCCAAGGTGCACTCCCGGGGCGTTGCAATCGAGCGCCAGGTCGCAGCGATCATTGATGATAAGAACGACGCCTGACCGCGAGGCGAACTCGGCGCAGCGGCGGAGGTCTCTCATCAATTCACGGACAGGGGTGAATTTGTCCCGAATCTGAACCAGCCCGGCGCCCCCGCGCGCCAGTTCCTTCAGGATGCTGAGATGGTTCTCCCGGCGCGCCAGCTGTTTGTCGGTTATCGGGTAAATGGGCGGCAGTTTGAATTTCATTGGCGGGCCTGAGGTCAGTTCCAACGATCCAGAAAATGGGTGTGGATGCGGCCGGAACGGAAATCTTCGTCTTTCAAAATTTTAAGGTGAAGCGGCAAGGTGCTTTGGACTCCCTCGATGACCGTCATTTCCAGCGCGCGCGACATTCGGTCGATGGCTTCCCGCCGGTCTCTTCCCCAGCAGACAACCTTTGCAATCAGCGAATCATAATAGGGCGAAATGACGCATTCGTTGTAGGCCGATGTGTCGACGCGCACTCCCGCTCCCATCGGCGGATGAAAGATGTTCAGCGTTCCCGGCGACGGGAGAAAGGTGTCGGGGCGTTCTGCGTTGATGCGGCACTCGATGGCGCTTCCCCGAAAAACAACGTCCTGCTGCTCCAAGCCGAGTTTTTCCCGATTCGCGATCCGAATCTGCTCTTTGATCAGATCGATCCCCGTGACCATTTCGGTGACCGGGTGTTCCACCTGGATTCGCGTGTTCATTTCCATGAAGTAATAGCGGCCCGCTTCATCGAAAATAAATTCCATCGTGCCGGCGTTGGAGTAATTGACGGAGCGTGCCGCCGTCGCCGCCAGACGCCCGATCTGTTCTCTCGCCTCCGGGGTGACGTAGGTTGAAGGAGACTCCTCGAGGAGCTTCTGATGTCGCCTCTGAATGGAACATTCTCTTTCGCCCAGATGAACCACGTTGCCGTAATGGTCCGCGAGAATCTGGAATTCGATATGGCGGGCGTTTTGAATGTATTTTTCCAGATAGACTTCCCCCGATCCGAACGCCGCAAGAGCTTCCTTTTGAGCGATTTCGACGGCGCCCGGAAGCTCGGCGGCTGAAAAAACAACCCGCATTCCTTTGCCTCCGCCTCCGGCCGCCGCTTTAACGATGACCGGAAATCCAATATCCTCCGCAAGGCTCAGCGCGGAAGAAAAGGGAGGCCTGAGCTTGCCGGTGCCCGGGACAACAGGCAGCCCCGCTTCAACCATGGCATTGCGCGCCGCATCTTTGTCGCCCATCATCTGGATCGTTTCCGGCGAGGGCCCGATAAATGCGATGCCGCATGCTTCGCAGACTTCCGCGAAATAGGCGCTTTCAGCCAAAAAACCGTACCCCGGGTGAATGGCGTCGGTATTGGTGATCTCGGCGGCGCTGATCACGGCGGGAATATTCAGGTAGCTTTCTGCGCTGGTCGGCGGCCCGATGCAAATGGCTTCGTCGGCGAAACGAACGTGCAGGGAATGCTGGTCCGCCTGAGAATAAACCGCAACCGTGGGAATTCCCATTTCCTTGCACGCGCATATTATTCGGAGAGCGATTTCACCGCGGTTGGCGATCAATATTTTTTTAAACATGGCGGCGCTTAACCTTGATTCCCGCGGCGAATGCCGAAGAGCCGCTGGCCGAACTCCACCGGGCTGCCGTTTTCAACGTATACGCGGACGACTTCGCCCTCGACGTCCGAAGGGATTTCATTCATGAGCTTCATGGCTTCCACCAGGCAAAGAATCGAGCCTTCCTTTATGCGGTCGCCCGGATTCACATAAGGATCCGAATCGGGGGAAGGCGCGCGGTAAAAGGTCCCCACTATCGGGGATGTGACGAAATGAAGCCCTGCGTCCTCCCGATCTTCGATTGTTTCGGCGGGCGGCTCGGGCGGCTGGGAGAAAGGGTCGCCCGCAGCTCGGGCGGGAGGAGATATCGAGACAGCCGCCGACCCGCGCCCTCGCCTGAGCTTGATTTTCGTCCCGCTATGTTCCAGTTCAAATTCGTCGATGTCGCTGTGAAGCACCGCCCGGATCAGATCCTTGACTTCATCGATATTCATGAATGCGTCCCGTTGGAATATGACAAACGTTTATAGCCGTCCTGTCGTCTGACGAGGAAGAATCGGCGTGGAGCGCCGGGATCGCCGCGCCGGCGTCCTGTGAAAATCGCCGCTCCCCAATAGGGAGATTTTGCGCCTCAGACATCCCGAAAAGTATCGGCCCATCGCTATCGGTGGATGCAAGCGAGGGATGATAGCATCATCGTTCCGGCTTGTCAAAACGAGCGCTGGAATTCGAAGATGCAAAAAAAGAAGAAAAGAACGACCGGGAAGGATTCGCGACAAGGCCTCGCAAATCCAACCGCATAAAAAGCAAAAGGCCGCTCTCAGGCGGCCTTTTGATATTTCTGGATATGAAAGAAATGGATTGTATTAATTCTGTTTGCGTCGCGCGAAAAAGAACATTGCGCTCAGGCCGGTGCCGAGCAGCAGAAGGGAAGTCGGTTCGGGGACCGGATTCTGGCCGTTGTCAATCGGATCGCGCTCTATTTTATTTATAAGAATATTATCAAGAAGCGCCCCGATGTTGTCTCCGCCGGCATTTTGAAAGAAGATGTTGAAGTTGCCGGACTGATTGGCGCTGAAGGCGATCGTTCGAGTTGAGAATGCGTCGTTTGCATTCAAGGTGTACTGCTGAGTGGAGAACAAACCGCCGTTGCTCCCGACCGCAACAATTTCATCGCCATCGCGCTGATTTCCGGCGAGATCGAACGTGAGTTCATATTGGCCGAGGGCGTCAAACCATATGCTATTGCTTTGAAGCAGGCCGGATTGGTTGGTCGAGCCGTCCAAATCGACATAGAGCCCATACCCGTTAAAATAGTCCCAGGCGCTGCCTTCGCCGATCAGGTCGACCGTGCCGCCGCTGACCGACCAATTTGCAAAGCCTGTATAATTTAACGCGGCGGCGCCGCCGTTTTCCGAGTCGAAATTGTCGCTGAATATTGGAGCGGCGACTGCCGAAATAGGCAGAACCGATAAACCGGATAATATAAGAATTGCCAAAAGAAACCGAATGCTTTTCATAACTCGCTTCTCCTGATAAATTGTTAATAACGCTTTTGTACATAGCAAGACGCGTGCCAATGCCGCCCGGGCGGCAGGCGAATCGGCTTCTGATGATGTAAATGCATGATATTCAATAATTAATGCGCTCGACTGTCCGACTGTCCGGACCGGCTTTCCGTATGCGCTATTGAATTTTCTGTAGCAATTTTTAACATAGTCCTTTTGCGGGAATCGAAGCTGAACGATGTAAGTTCAATAAAAGCAATTGGATGAACGCCTCATAGTATTCGCAAAATTTTCCGACAGCCATCCGTTCAAGGATTTCCGATAGAAAAAACCGAGAGAAGGAACCGTCTGCCGGGGCTGCGTTTTGGATGCACGTAAATTCTTGTTTCCGCTATCCGATTTCGCTGTATAATTGCAATTTTACTGAAGAAGTGGCATGGGAGCTATTTTTGACAAAGGAGTTCGTGTGAGCACCACATTAGCGTCGTCCAAGCGTCCTGATCTTAAGATCATTCAGCCGAACGAGACCTACACTCGGGGACCGATCAAACCAATTCAGCACGGTCTTCCCAAGCAGACAGAGTCGCTTTGCCCCGAATGCGGCAAAGTGATTGTCGCCAACTACGTTGAAGAAAACGGCAGAGTAATGATGGAGAAGCGCTGCGAAGAGCATGGCGAGTTTAAAGACTGCATTTTCAGCGACGTAAAGCTCTTTCTCAAGATGGAGCAGTGGGAGTTCGGCGATATGAAAGGGCTGCAGAACCCAGCCATCAATAAGGGCGCCGAATCAAGATGCCCTGACGATTGCGGTCTATGTTCGTTGCATACTTCGCACTCCGCGTTGGCCAACGTCGATTTGACGAATCGCTGCAATTTGACATGTCCGATCTGCTTCGCAAACGCCAATGTCCAGGGCTACCTCTATGAGCCGGGGATCGATCAGGTTCGGGCAATGCTGAAGACGCTGCGGGATGAACGCCCCGTCGACGGCCGTGTCGTTCAGTTTTCCGGCGGGGAGCCTACCGTGCATCCGAAATTCTTCGAAATACTGGAAATGGCGCGCGAGATGGGCTTCACCCACATCCAGGCTGCCACAAACGGCATTTTGCTGGCGGATGTGGATTATGCCAAAAAAGCCAAAGCCGCCGGCCTTGCGACGCTTTATCTGCAGTTTGACGGCATAAGCGACGACATCTATCTCAAATCGCGCGGCGAACCGCTGTTCGAAATTAAGATGAAATGCATCGAAGCCTGCCGTCAGGCCGGAATTAAAATTGTTTTTGTCCCGACGATCGTGAAGGGCTTGAACGATCATGAGGTTGGAGAGATTCTGCGCGTCGCTATCAATAACGTCGATACGGTAAGCGGCATTTCTTTCCAACCGGTGGCGTTTACAGGCCGAATTGCTCGCAAGGAATTGGAGGAAAAGCGTTATACTCAATCCGATTTTGCGATCGATCTTTCGAGACAGACGGGATTGTTCGACACTTACGACGACTGGTATCCGCTCAGCAGTTTGACTCCGTTTTCCAAACTGATGGCCGTCCTCCGCGGAGACGGCGTGCCGACAATTTCATGCCATCCGCACTGCTCGATGGGCTCCTACATGTTCGTCGATGAGCATTCGAGGAAAGCAGTCCCGGTCACGCGTTTTATCGACTTCCCGGCGATGATGCAGGACATCGAAGCGCTGGCGCAGAAGACCGAAAAGTCGTTTTTCAAGTTTTACCACCAGATCAGCGCTTGGAACTCGTTGAAAAAACACTTCAAGGAGGAGCTCGCGCCGCCGGGGCTGACTTTTACAAAATTCCTTCAGACGCTGCAGGGCATGACGAACAAGAAGCTTGGCCGGGACGGGATGGACGGCACCTACACGTATCGCACGCTGCTCGTGGCCGGCATGCACTTCATGGATCGCTACAATTATGACATCGAGCGCGTCAAGCGCTGTGTGATCCACTACGCGGCGCCGGATGGAAAACTGTATCCGTTCTGCACCTACAATTCAGGCCCTACTTATCGGGAAAAGATTGAGAAGCAGTTCTCGATTCCGTGGGATCCCAAAACGCAGACAGTGCAGATCAGCAAATAGCAGTCAATAGGCTGGAAATGGAAAGGCCGGACGCTGATCCGGCCTTTTTTTTGGACGACCGCCACCGTTAATTCATTGAAATAAAATAAGATAGTAAAATATTGTGAGTTTTGGGAGGCGTTGGCGCAGAAATGAAACCTCCTCGAGGTTGAACTAAACGGCCTGCAGGCAGCGTCGATGCGATTGATTTTATTTCGGTGTTGATCAGATAAAACAGTTGCCGCAAGAAAAGGAGCCAGAAAATGAAATTGAGAGCCGGCATCGTCGGCGGGACCGGAATGGTCGGGCAACGGTTCATTTCTCTGCTTGAAAATCACCCCTGGTTCGAAGTTGCCGTCATCGCGGCAAGCGCCAGTTCGGCGGGAAAGAGCTTTGAAGAATCTGTGGAAGGCAGGTGGAAGCTTTCTTCTCCCATTCCCGAGGGAGTCAAACACATCCGGGTTCAGGATGCATCAAGGGTTGAAGCAGTCGCTTCGGGAGTCGATTTGATATTCTGCGCCGTGGACATGAAAAAGGATGAAATAAGGGCGCTTGAAGAAGCCTATGCCCGCACCGGGGCGCCGGTGATTTCGAATAATTCGGCTCATCGATGGACGCCGGATGTCCCGATGGTCATCCCGGAGTGCAATCCCGAGCACATCGATGTCATCGTTTCGCAAAGGAAAAGGCTTGCGACGAAAACAGGTTTCATTGCGGTGAAACCCAACTGTTCCATCCAAAGCTATGTCCCGGCTCTGCACCCGCTCCTGGATTGCGGACTTCAAAGGGTTGTCGCCTGCACCTATCAAGCTATTTCGGGCGCCGGCAAAACTTTCGACGACTGGCCGGAAATGGTTGACAATGTCATTCCCTACATTGCGGGCGAGGAAGAAAAGAGCGAGCAGGAGCCTCTTAAGATCTGGGGGCGGCTGGTCGACGGCGCGATCGTCAAAATGAAAGGGCCGGTCATAACGACGCAATGCATCCGGGTGCCGGTCACCGACGGCCACCTGGCCGCGGTTTTCGTCTCCTTCGGGAAGAAGCCTTCGAAAGCCGAAATCCTCGATCGCTGGAGAAATTTCCGGGGGCGGCCTCAGGAGCTCGGCCTTCCCAGCGCGCCGAAACAGTTCATCACTTGCTTTGAACAAGACAACAGGCCTCAGACTAAACTGGAACGGGATGTCGAGAATGGGATGGGCGTAACGGTCGGGAGGCTTCGCGAAGACGTTCTTTATGATTATAAATTCGTAAGTCTTTCGCACAACACCATCCGCGGCGCCGCCGGCGGCGGCGTGCTGATAGCTGAACTGCTGAAGGCGGAAGGCTATATTCAGAAAAGATGAAATTACGGACGAAATCCCCAAAAGGCCCGCTCCGGCGCGCGTCCGGAATCAAACGCATTCGGTTTCGGGCGCCGCATGCGTTGCGGCGGCGTCATCCGGGAGGCTTGGGCTGCGAAAAACAGGCAGCCGCTGCAGGCGCAGGTTTTGAAAAAAGGATCTAAACTGGACGCGCGGGATTGCAATGATTTAAAATGCCTATCGATGAGTCACGAGGTATATTTGTCGGTTGCGGATTGAGCGTTTCATCGCCGATTTGAGGCGGCAAGCCCGAGCATTTCAATTAATGGACTGGAGTGAGTGTCGTTGAAACAAGGCTGCGAAGCCTGGGGAGTAGTGCATGTTTAAGCAAAATCGTTTTTTCGCGTTTTTTATTTTGGCGGCCACTCTGTGGATCGTCGGTCAACCGGTCGCTTATGGGCAGGCGACAGAAAGCTCCGAGTACAATCTGGACCGCTTTCTGGTGCTGGTTCCATGGCGCCACGGCGAGGAAATCCAGCTGGACTTCGAAGCAGCGGAACAAGCCCGAATTGCCGCCAGCGAAGCGGAAAAGACCGCCTCGGAGCAGAAACTTGCGGCTCAGACCCGGATTGCTCAGAAGAAGAAGGAGATCAGCTCGAATAAGGACGCCAGGAAAATCGCCAAGAAGGATAAGAATGACTCGCAGGCGGTTGTCCTTGAGACGGAGGGGAAAGCCCTGGAGCGCGAAAAAAATCTCCTGGAGGAGCGCGAGTCTCTGCGGGACGCTGAAATCAAATTGGCGAAGATGCGGGGAGATCTGGCGGTTCTGATGAAGCAGGCCTATGATATGGAACGTCAGTTGGCTGCCAAACGGATGGATCAGGCGGGCGTCAACATCTCCGGGCTGGAATCCGCTCGTGCGGCCCGAGTCATTTACGACCTCGAGAAGGAAACCCTGGAAGCGCAGAAGAAAGTGGCGGACAAGCAGAGCGAAGTTGCCGATTCGGCAAAAAAGGTCGTAGCGAGCCAGTTGAAAATACTGGAAGCGCAGCGCGCCATCATAGGCGGAAAATAGCGGGATTTAATCGGGAAGGGTTCGCAGGACGGGGCCGCGATCCGGAAAAGAATCGCCGGGAGCCGAAGCGGGGCTCCCGGCGTAGAATTTGCTTCATTTGATAATGCGGGGGGTCACAAAGAACAGGACTTCCTGAGTGCTTCTCGAAACAGCGGACCGGCGGAATAGATTTCCGACGAGAGGGAGCGAACCCAGTCCGGGGACCTTGTCCTCCGTCGTGGATTCATCGTCGATCAGGATCCCTGCAATGACAGTGGTCCCGCCGTCGCTGATCAGGACGCGGGTCGTGGATTCACTGGTTCGTATGGAAGGAACCCCATCCACGTTCCTTGCAAAATCCGCCGAGTTGTTTTCGATTTTCAGATCGAGAACAATGTTTCCTTCATAAGTGATCTGCGGCGTTGCGGTAAGCGTGAGCGCTGCGTTGAAGAATTGCACCGACACCGTGTTGTTGGCCACAACCGGGACCGGGAATCGCAAACCCTGGGTGATGACGGCAGGATTGTTGTTTTGCGCGGTCACTTTCGGCTGCGAAATGAGCTTGGCGAAGCCTTTGCTTTCACCGGCGGTTATCGCGGCGTCCAGAAGGAAAGTATCGAAAATATTTCCTATCGAAATCCCCAGGCCTCCAAACGCTTTAGTCGCGGGAAGGTTGACGTTATAGTTTCCCGCGGACCCCGTGCTGACAGCGCCGGATCCGCTTGAGGTCGCTTCGGAAGCGCCTCTTCCCGAAGCCGTGTTGCCGGCCGCAAAAGTGCTGGTGGGCGTTGCGCTCGGACGCGTTCCGCCAATGGTTCCAAAAGTATTGGGTCCGCCTACCGATACTCTTTGAAGATTTCCCTGCACGAAACCGAACTGAATCCCGATTTCGCGGGCAAAATCGCGAGTCGCAGATACGATGCGCGCTTCTATTTCAACCTGCGGCTGAGCGATGTCCAGGGTGTCGATAAGGTGGTACAGTTTGTCGAGCGAAGACGGAATGTCGGTCAGGATCAATGAGTTTGTCCGTTCATCGACCACTACGACGCCCCGCACGGTCTTCTGTTCCTCCAGCGCTTTAATGAGAGAATTGGCCTTCGCGTAATTCAGACGCTTGATGCGGGTTTCCACATCCGCCGCCAGAAGGTTGGCTTTTTTGAGCGATTCTTTCTGTTTGGCTTCATTTTGAAGAGTGGTTTTCTTGGCGATCCGGACCAGGTTCCCTTCCACCTGTTTGTCCAGGTCGTTATTGATGAGGGCCGCGTCGAAAATTTGATCCCACGGAAGCTTGACGACTTTTATTGAGATGTTCCCTTTGACTTCGGGATCCAGAACTATGTTGATGCCCCCTTCTTCCGCCATCAGCCGGAAAAAATCGACCAGCGAAGTATTGATCAGATCCAGCGTCAGCGGCTGGCCTGAAAACCGCGAACCGGACTGTGCGGGCGGTCTGGGCGCGGGAGGAAGATAGGCGGAGGCCGGCGCCGCAGTCGCCAACGAAACGGGCGCCGCTTGAGCGAGTTCAATCCGGGGCTTCTGCTCTTTTTTGACTTCGAGCCTGGGCAGCTCGGAAACAAGAAGAGCCGCGGCCAGCGGAGCGGATGCGGGGCCCGGCTCCTCCTTCAGCTTTTGCGTTTGGGTTTTGGAAGAAGGCTTGGAAAGATCCGGCGCGGCAAGCGCATTTGCGGACTGAATCGCGGAGCGCTCCGCCGGTTTTTCTTTCGCGGCAGCCTTGCTTTGATCAAAAACCACACGCACGGAGGACCGATCCAGTGCAATCTCATGGTTTCCGAAGCCCTCGTCCAGATCGAACACCACGCGAACCGTTTTGGGATCCGAGGACTGGAACTGCTGCACCCGAAGCTGCTTGATGGAGGCTGAATTCACGGAGATCTGATTGAATTTAACCTTGTTTTCCGCATTTTTGAAATCGAGCACAAGCCGGGGCGGATTGTCCAGCTGGAATTCCTTTGGGGTCAACAGCCGGTCCGTCGTCAAAGTCACGGTAAGCTTTCCGTCGGCGGGAGCGACTTTCACATCGGTAATAGCCCCGACTTGCGGCGCTTCCGGTCCGCTCGGGTTCACGGCAGAGCTTTTCAGGGCCTGCGATGGTTGAGCCGGATTCGATGATTTAACGCCGTCCTGCGCTATGGCTATCGCCGAGACAGCGAAAGCCAGCAATAGGAATTTAAAATTTCCAATCTTCGCTCTGTTTGACGCGAAATATTTGAATCTGGCAAATCGAGTTTTCATACCAGCCATCCTATGGTGTCCTTAGCCGCTTGATGACATCCTGGGTTAATATTTTCCCGGACTTCATTTTGGTTTCGCGGACCAGTGTGATGGAGTCGGCATCGATGGTTTTCAGATAGCCATCGAAAAGCCGGTCTCCTTCCTTTAAGAAATAAGCGCGAGCATCCGCGCCCCGGACGACTGCCAATTTCCCGGTGTCGCGAATAGAGATTCCCTGGAGCGCCGCCTGGGCTATCAAGGTGCCGCCGATGCCCGGGGGAGGCGTTCCACGGCTTTCTTCCTCGTCTTCCTTTTTCTTGGCGCTTTTCTTGTGAAGCAGAGGATTTAAAAACGGGTCCCTGCGGTTGCTGGGCTTGAACGAGACTCCCGAGTATTGGATTTGAGTTTCCATTGCCCGGGACGTCCGGCTTGCATTCGCGCCGGGGTTCGGCTTGAGCTCCTGCGCGGCTGCGAAGCTGAAAAGCAAAGTAAAAAGCATCGAAGCCAGACAGCCTTTCGAGATCCGAGAATTACGATTCGCTCTCAACACATTCATGACGGTCACCGCATTTTCGCTTTTTTATCGGGCACAGGAGGGGCCGGGTCGGGCACGGCTTCCTCCCTGAAGACAAAAGTGGTCGCCGTGCAGCTGGCGCTTAAAGTCCGGGCCGGCTCCATGGAGGCGTCGATTCCCCGGACCGAAATGGCGCCCACATTGATTATCCGGGTAGCCTTGCCGATCTTGTCGAAAAACATTCCCAATCCGTTGTAGTTCCCCTCCACTTCAATTGTGATGGGCCAATCCGAGTAAAAATCGCGATTTGCAATCGGTTGGGGGATGAATTTAAGAATTTTGAGGTTGCTTGAGGAGGCCATCTGCTGAACGCTCCGCAGAACTGTCGGGGTCTCTTTCTGGGCCGGCAGAATCGACTGGAGCCGGGCGAGCCGCTCTTCAAGCTGCGCCAATTTCTGTTTGAATTCATTGTACTGATTTTCCACAGCCGCCGCCTGCTGGACCGACGCTTCCAGCTTGGCGATTTCCGTTTCGAGGCTTTTCCTTTTCTTGATCATGTCCTGGAGGAAATAGAAATAAAACAGCGCGGCCAGGCCGCAAACCAGGACGGCAAAAATAAGGATTTGCGTCGAGCGGGGCAGGTTCTTGAAATTCAAGTTGCTGATGGCCATTCCTTCACTCCGCGCGCTTGCTCTTTGCGCTTAGGCAAAGGAGCGAAAATTTTGAAGCTTCTTTTTGGCTTTCGATCGATTCCAGATCCACCGTTTGGAAAAAGCCGTCTGCTGCAAGATTGCTCATGAAATCGGGGATCGCTTCGGTGCGCTGGGCGAGGCCGACGATTCTCACCTGGTCTTCTTTTTGGGTGAGATTTGTCAGCCACATGGAGCCGTCCTGCGGGATGCTTTGCATCACCAGGTTCAGCAGCGACACCGGCCCCGTCTGCGCTTCCTTCAGTTTTTCGATGACGTCGATCCGGCTCTGGCGCAGCTGCGTCATTTTTTCGAATCGGACGATTTCGGTTTTTAGCGCCTGCAAGCGTGCTTCCTCGATCCGGAGTTTGTCCCTGAGCTCCGTACCGTCTTTGATTTGCTTGGTGAGGTAAAGCCACCACCCTCCCATGACTCCCGCGACCACAACAAATATCGCCGCAAGGATCAACCCTGTTCGGGAAACGGTTGGCTTTGCGAAATTTCTGCGCACGCGGGCAGTTTGATCTTTCAGCAGGTTTACTTTGATCATAACCGCTCTATTCCTCGGCACTCCGGAGTGCTAAACCGACCGCTATCGCAAAATCGGGCGCGCGGTCTGCGATCAATGAGGATGAGAATCGCTTTGGATCGAAGGTTATTTTTTTAAATGCATTGAATTTTTCGGTGGGGATTTCAAATTTCCGGGCGAGCGTTTCGATCAGGCCCGGCGTATGGGAAGCCCCGCCGCTGACGATCATCTGGTCGATATGATCGACCGTGGTCGTGGATTTGAAAAAATCGTATGTTTTCTGGATTTCCATGCACAGGATTTCGGTCACGGAATCGATCACATGCGCCGCATCCTCAGGCTTCAGGTTTTCCACCGTCTCACCGTGCTTGAGCGCCTGGGCTTGGCTGTAGCTCAGGTTGAACTCCTTCTGCAGGAATTCCGTGTACTGATGTCCCGCAACCCCGACGTCGCGAGTGAATAAAAAGTCGGTTCCCGAGACGATGGCGATCGTCATGGTTGAAGCGCCGATGTCCAGCAGCGCGACGGCATTTTTGCCGGCCGGCTCATAGTTGATTTCATAAGCGTTTTGGAGCGCAAAGGCATCCACGTCCACCAACGAGGGATTTTTTCCGGCCATTTTGACGACGCTGGTGTAATCAATGATCTTGTCCTTCTTGACGGCCACCAGAAGAATGTCCAGGTTGCCGGTCGCGGCGTTTTCGCCCAAAACCTGATAGTCCAGATTCACATCCGTGATGTCGAAGGGGATGTATTGTTCCGCTTCCCAACGGATCGATTCGGCCAGATCCTCGTCGCTTTGAACGGGGAGGGAGATTTTCTTCACAATAACCGAGTGGCCGGATATCGAGGTGTTGATGCGGCCGTTCTTGATGTTTTGTTGTGTGAATATCCGGTTGATAGCGTCCGACACCGGCAGCTTGGAGATGATGACGCCGTCTACAATGCAGTCCTGGGAGAGATCCTCCGCCCCGAGACTGACCAGCTCGAATCCGGCGTTGCGCGTCGGACGCAGCTCGACAGCCTTCAGCGCGCTCGATCCGATGTCAAGACCCACTGCCTGCCTGTTGCGGTTCAAGAGACTTAGCATAATGTGTGCGCCATCTTGTTTCGAGGCGTCCCGAAAATGTTTGAAAAGATCGTTTGAATTATCACGTTCATCGCTTTCCCAGGGGGGGGGCCGCTCCAGCTCTGCGACGTCCCTGGTACTCTTATCGTTCCGACAGTCGCTGCTGTTGCGTTATTTCTCACAAGCCGTGGTGACATGGATCACGAATAGAACGATTTCCGGAGGCTGTCCCGTTGGCTTCTCCCTTCCAATTTTCAGACAGTCAGGATTGATGGCGCGGCGGAATCGCCGAGGATTTTTGTGCAAATGCCAAAGCGATGAACGCCCGGAGATCCACGGAACCGTTCACATCCGCAAGCATTCGGGAAGAGGGATCGGGCGTCGAAGATGGCTTAAAACCGTCAGACAAGCCCGTGGTGAAAGCGCCATAGGCCGCGTTGCGAGCGCCGCAGCCGCAGAGGCGCCCGCGGCTCAGGAATTCGAAGGGATCCGCCCGATCTCCGCGTCGCCGGTCCTCTCAGATGTCCTTGCAGGTTCCATGCGCGCGGTTTATTGCACTTTAACCACGGGCTTGCCCGGCCCGGCCGCAAATCCCGGTTTCCGGCTTTCGGGAATGCAAAAATCGAAATATTTGCCCAATTTGCGCCCAAAGACGTCAAAAATCTCCAAATCCTCTTGACACTTCCCGCAGTCTTGGATAGCCTAAAGGATTGTTCTACTTGGTGGTTAAGAGAGGGAGACAGTGATGAAGAGTTATATCCCCCGGGCGGAGGAAGTTCAGAAAAGGTGGTATGTTATTGATGCGGAAGGGCAAATCCTGGGAAGGCTGGCGACCCGGGCGGCCAGGCTTTTGACAGGGAAGGACAAGCCCATTTATACCCCTTTTCTTGACACCGGAGATCATGTCATCATTATTAATGCCGGAAAGATCAAGCTTACCGGCAACAAATTGACGGATAAGATGTACCGGCGGCATACCGGATATCCTGGAGGGCTGCGGGAAACAGCGGCGTCGGTTCTGCTGTCGAAGGACCCTGGAAAGATGGTGCGGGAAGCCGTTATCGGCATGCTTCCCAAGACCAAGCTGGGGCGGGCCATGAGAAAGAAGCTGAAGGTTTATAGAGGCGCGCAGCATCCGCATCAAGCTCAGCAGCCTGCGGCGACAGCAGTCAGTCAATAACAATCAGTATTGAGCGCTCTTCTGCGTCAAAGCTAAGGAGTTCGATGGCGATAGACGAATACTACGGAACAGGAAAAAGAAAAAGTTCAACCGCGAGAGTCCGGCTGCTCCCGGGGACGGGACAGGTGATTGTCAATAAACGCGACCTGGACGTTTATTTTAAAAGTGAAACCCAGCGGACCGTGATTCGCTATCCGTTGGCGGTTACGGAAAACCTGGGGAAATTTGATATACGGGCGTTGGTAAGCGGCGGCGGGACTTCAGGGCAGGCGGGAGCGATCCGGCTCGGGATCGCCAATGCGCTTTTGCAGTTCAATTCGGAATTGCGTCCCAGGCTGAAACGAGCGGGACTGCTATCCCGAGACTCCCGAATCAAGGAGCGAAAGAAATACGGTCAAAAGGGAGCTCGCAAGAGATTCCAATTCTCGAAACGGTAGCCTGAGGAGGTTCTATTTGGTTTCGATAACCATGAAACAATTGCTGGAGGCCGGAGTGCATTTCGGCCACCAGACGAAGCGCTGGAATCCGAAGATGAAAGAGTACATCTTCGGTCAAAGAAACGGCATCTACATCATCGATCTACAGAAAAGCCTGAAGCTTTTCAAGAACGCGATACAATTCGTTTACGACCTGGGGCTGCAGGGAAAAGCGATACTGTTTTTGGGCACGAAGCGTCAGGCGCAGGAAGCCATTCAGGAGGCGGCGCAGAAGACTGGCATGTACTATGTCAACCAGCGGTGGCTGGGCGGCCTTCTCACGAATTTTGTAACGATTCAAAAAAGCTTGAAGAGGTTCCGCGAGCTTGAATTGATGCGCAGCAACGGGCAGTACGATCTCTTTTCGAAAAAAGAGGTCGCCCGCTATGAACGCGAGCGCAAAAAGCTCGAGAAGAATCTTTCCGGCATCAAGGAAATGGCAGGGCTGCCGGACGCCATTTTTGTCATTGACACAAAGCTCGAGTCAATTGCCATCAAGGAAGCCGTGAAACTCGGCATCCCGGTCATTGGCGTCGCAGACACAAACTGCGATCCGGACGAAATCAATTTTATCATTCCGGGAAACGACGACGCCCTTCGCGCCATTCGTCTCATAAGCGATACCATCGCGCAGGCGTATCTTGAAGGCAAAGCGGTTTTCGAGTCTCAGCAAAAGGAAATAGCCGAGAAGGCGGAAAAGCAGCGGCAATTCCAGGCCCAACAGGCTGCAGCGGCCAAAGAGGCAGGCGGCCGGGAACCGATGGAAGTGCAGGCGGCTTCCTCTGATTCCGGAGAGCCGGCACGGCCGAAAACTACAGTTCGAAAAGCGTTCCAACGAAAAGCCAAGCCCAGGAAATCCGAACCCGCCGTCGCGGCGGAGGCGAGTTCGCCCGCAGAAGAGCCGGCAAGCCTGCCTGAACCGGAAGCAGAGCGGCTCGAAGAGCAAAAGCTTCCTGAAAGCTAGTCTTTTCGCTTTGATCATTTAATCCAAATAATAATTCTCCGAGCGCCCTCATGCCGGCCCGCGGGCGGGGGCGTTTCTGGCTTTTGTGCGGCTTTAAAATCGCGCTGAATCCTTTGGATGCGGAGAAGAGAATCAGGAGGGCGACTCATGGGCGTTTCCGCGGAACAGGTGAAGGAACTCAGAGAAAAAACAGGCGTCGGTTTCATGGAGTGCAAGAGCGCGCTTCAGGAAGCCAACGGCGATATGGAAGCCGCAGTGACGATTCTGCGAAAAAGAGGCCTGGCTTCCGCCGCGAAAAAGTCCGGACGGGAAACCAAGGACGGCCTGATCGGGGCGTACGTGCATAATGGGAAAATAGGCGTTCTGGTCGAAGTGAATTGCGAGAGCGATTTTGTGGCGAAAAACGCGGATTTTCAAAATTTGGCCAAAGACATAGCCATGCACATCGCCGCCAGCGATCCGAGATTCCTCGGGAAAGAGGATGTGACTGAGGACGTTCTCGCCAAAGAGCGCGAGATATACAAAGAGCAAGCCCGGTCGACCGGGAAGCCCGAAAATGTGCTGGATAAAATCGTCGAGGGGCGAATGGCCAAGTATTATTCCGAAGCGTGCCTGCTGGAGCAGCCTTTTGTCAAAGACCCTGCCATCACGGTTCGGGAGCATGTCGCCGCGCACATCCAAAAAATCGGAGAAAACATACAAATCCGGCGATTCGTGAGATTTAAGCTGGGCGAATAAGCCGGCCTGGATTTTCCCATTCGTCTGGCGCGCTATTGCAGCTCCGCAAATTCAGATTTCGTAGGAGGCCCCATGAACGAAGATCTCCCACAAGAAGCGCCGCGGTTTAAACGTGTGCTGCTCAAATTGAGCGGAGAAGCCCTGATGGGACAGCAGGGCTATGGGGTGGATCCGGTCATGGCGGACCGGATCGCGGAGGAGCTGGCGGAACTCCATGCGATCGGAGTGCAGGTGGCGGCCACTGTGGGCGGCGGCAACATTGTTCGCGGAATTTCCGTCAGCGCCGCGGGAATGGACCGCGTCAGCGGCGATTACATGGGAATGCTGGCGACGGTGATCAACGCCCTGGCGCTTCAGAACGCCCTCGAAAAGCGCGGTGTTTTTACGCGCGTCCAGTCTGCAATTGAGATGAAGGAAGTCGCGGAGCCGTTCATAAGGCGTCGCGCCATCCGGCACCTTGAAAAGGGCCGCGTGGTCATTTTCGCCGCAGGCACGGGGAATCCCTACTTTTCCACAGACACGGCGGCGGCGCTCCGGGCGATGGAAATCGGCGCGGAGGCGATCCTCAAGGCCACCAAAGTGGACGGGATTTACGATTCGGATCCCTTGCTTAATCCATCGGCGAAGCTCATAGAAAAACTCACGTATCTCGAGGTCCTGGAGAAGGGCCTGCGAGTCATGGATACTACGGCCGTTACTCTCTGCATGGAGAACCAGCTGCCCATTGTGGTTTTCAACCTCCTCCGTCGCGGCAATATCAAAGATGTAGTCCTGGGCTTGAAAGTGGGATCCGTCGTATTGCCCTAGCAATCCTATCAAAAGGAGATAGACCCGATGATCCGCTCGATTCTTGACGCCGCCAAAAAAGGCATGGAAAAGTGCGTGGACGACATGAGGCAAAACCTAGCCACAATTCGGACCGGGCGCGCTTCCATCAGCATTCTTGATCACATACAGGCGAACTACTATGGCACTCCAACCCCGCTGAACCAGATGGCATCCTTGTCGACTCCGGATCCGGCCATGATCGTCATTCAGCCGTGGGACCCTTCGACAATCGCCGCGATTGAAAAAGCCATTCTGGTTTCGGATCTGGGGCTGACTCCCACCAATGACGGCAAAGTGATACGGCTGCCGATTCCTCCGTTGACTCAAGAAAGACGCAAACAGCTTGCCAAATCCGTTTCCCACATCGGCGAGCAGCACAGGGTCGCGGTGCGTCAGGTGCGTCATGAGGCTAACGATGTGCTCAAAGTGCGGCTTAAGGAGAAAAAAATCTCCGAGGATGAGGAGAAAGACGCGCTGAAAAGAGTTCAGGATATGACCAACGGTTTTATCGAAAAAGTCGACGAGCTTCAGAAGAAGAAAGAGGCGGAAATTCTCGAAATCTGATCCCGCTCGCCGTGGCGGTTTGTTGAAGGAATTCGCCGTCTTTTCCAGGGAACACGCCCCTTTGCAATTTTCACATCGATAGGGCGCGGCTGCCCGCGCCGATAAACGCGTCCAGTACGAAAGGCAGTTGAAGCCGGATGGATGGGCTTGTAAGGCATGCATGCTTCAAGTAATATGACGCATTTGAAATCGGGGAAATCAGGATGATCGCAGCGACGCAAATCAAAAGGGGAATGGCCATCAAGTTGAACGGGGAGCTGTACCGGGTCTTTTCTTTTCAGCACATCACTCCGGGAAACTGGCGCGGCATGGTTCAGACCAAGTTGAAATCCGTTAAATCCGGATCGATTATAGAACATCGGTTCCGGTCGGAAGATCGTGTGGAGCAGGCATACCTGGAAACCCATGAGGTGGAATATCTTTATTCGGACGGATCGGACTATTATTTCATGAACACCGAAACGTTCGAACAGTTTCATCTGTCCGGCGATTTGATCGAGGACGTCGTCCCCTATATGATTCCAAATATCAAATTGCAGATTGAATTCTACGAGGGCAAGCCGATCGGGGTGGAATTGCCCGCTTCCGTCGAATTGAAGGTCGTTTCCACGGAACCGGCGCTGCGGGGCGCCACCGTGAGCAATGTGAACAAGCCCGCTACCATGGAAACGGGGCTGGTTGTTCAGGTGCCTCCTTTCATCAATGAAGGGGAGTTGCTCCGCATTGACACCAGCGACGGCAAATACCTGGAACGTGTCAAGAGCTGATTGGCCCCGCATTCCTGTCGCTAGCCGGGAATAACGCCAGGCGTTTTTTGCTTGGGTTGCCAAGGGGGGTGACGATACACAATGAAAGAATTTACTCAAAGCCTCCGCCTTTCTCCCAGCGAAATACCCAACCGGATTTACGGCGTTGAAAACTGGGCTGGAGGTTATTTCGGCGTCAGCGAGCAGGGATGCCTGACAGTCCACCCTACGAGAAATCCGCTGATGGGCGTCGAGGTGATCTCGCTCATTCAGACGCTGATCCAGCGGAAAGTCAAGCCTCCTTTTCTGCTGCGCTTTCCGCAGATTCTGGACACCCAGATCAAGGAGCTGCACGAAGCGTTTCGCAATTCCATCGCGGAATACAACTACGGCGCACGCCATCGGGGCGTCTACCCGATGAAAGTCAACCAGACGAGAAGCGTGGTCGAGCGCCTGATGGCCGCCGGACACCGCTATGAATATGGCCTGGAAGTCGGCACAAAAGCCGAACTGGCCGCGGCGCTCACTCTTTCCATTCACCCCAATGCGCTTTTAATTTGCAATGGAGTCAAAGACCGCCGTTATCTGGAATGGGCGATGCTTTCTTCCAAAATCGGTAAAAATCCCATCCTTGTCATGGAAGAAGTCTCCGATTTAAAGAAGATCTCCGAAGTCTCCGCCGCCCTCGACATCCGTCCCAATCTTGGAGTTCGCGTCCGAGTTTTTTCGCGTGGGGCGGGAAAGTGGGAAGAATCGGGGGGCGAGACCTCCAAATTCGGAATCAACACGATTCAACTGCTCGACCTGCTTCAGCTTGCTTCGGACCAAGGGCTCGCACGGCAGCTCAAAATGCTTCATTTCCACATCGGGTCGCAGATCACGGACATTCGCCGGATCAAGAACGCCATCAAGGAAGCCGCCCGGGTGTATGCGAAAGTACACAAAATGGGGTTCCCGACGGAATATCTGAACGTTGGCGGCGGGCTGGGGGTCGATTACGACGGAAGCCGCACGGCTTCCGACTGCAGCGTGAATTACAGCGTTCAGGAGTTTGCCAACGACATCGTCTACACGATTAATGAAATCTGCCAGTCCGAAAATGTCCCGCCTCCCACAATCGTCACCGAAAGCGGGCGGGCTGTCGCCGCCCACCATGCGCTCTTTATCATGAACGTGATCCGCACTCTAAATCCAGGATTGGGCGGTTCGGAGATCAGCCCTTCCAAAGTGGACTCCGAAGTCGTAAGGGAGATGATGGATCTCTATAAGGACGTCAATCCGAAAAATTTCCGCGAATATTATCACGACGCCCTTCAGCACCGCGAGGAGCTTCAGTCTCTTTTCAACCTGGGCTATCTGAATTTGCAGAACCGCGCCCAAGGAGAATGGCTATTCTGGGAGATCTGCCGGAAGGCGATTAAATTTTCCCGGTCGATGAAGGAGCGTCCCGAAGAATTCATCGATCTGGAAAATATTCTCGCCAGCAAATACATCTGCAATTTTTCGGTCTTTCAATCGACGCCGGACAGCTGGGCCCTGGACCAGCTCTTCCCGATCATACCGATAACACGTTTGACGGAGGAGCCCACCGAGAGAGCGACTCTCTGCGATATCAGCTGTGATTCCGACGGGCAAATCGACAAGTTTGTGGACCTGCGCGACGTGAAACAGGCTTTGGAACTGCACGGAGTCAATTCGGAAGCCTATTATCTCGCTATTTTTCTGGTCGGCGCTTACCAGGAATCGCTGGGGATGAACCATAATCTGTTGGGAACGGTCAATGAAGCGCATTTTCTCGTGGATGACGCCGGCCGGCCGCATATCGACAAAGTAGTGCGGGGCGAGTCGCTTGGCCAGGTGCTTGCAGGCGCAGGCTACAGCTCACAGGATCTGGTTGAGAGCTTCCAACGAATGGCCCTGAACGCGGAATCTCAATCCAAAATCACCGCCGAAGAGCGGGAAAACTTCACCGAATCCTATAGTTCCGCCCTCGACAGCTATACTTACCTGGAAGACTGAACGATCTGCCGGGCGTTGACGCGCTTTCGGAATGAGGCGATCGCTCTTTGAACGGCGGAAGGAGAAGTTCCGCCCAACTCCTTGCGGCGTCCGACAGCTGCGTCCAGATTGAGCCACTGATAGAGATCGTCTTTGAAAAGCGGAGAAAAGCTTTTAAGGTCTCGAAGCGGCATCTGGTCCAGCGAAATTCCCAGCTCCATGGCGCGGATGACTATTTTGCCGGCTATCGCGTGCGCTTCCCGGAAGGGCGTTTTTTTCCATACGAGATAATCTGCAAGTTCAGTGGCGTTCAGGTGCCCCTTCAAAGTGCATTCCCGCATATTTTCCGAACAAATTCGAATTTTACCGAGAACCCGGACCGTCATCTCGATGCAGTTTTCAACGGTGACGACCGCGTCGAAAAGCCCTTCTTTGTCTTCCTGAAGGTCTTTGTTGTAGGTCATCGGGAGGCCCTTTAAGACGGCCGTCATGGCGACAAGATGGCCCAGGACGCGTCCCGACTTGGCCCGGATAAGCTCGAGCGCATCAGGATTTTTTTTCTGCGGCATAAGGCTGCTGCCGGAAGCGATGCTGTCATCGAGCTGAACGAAGGAGAATTCCGCGGAATTATAGAGGATCATATCCTCCGAAAACCTGCTGAGGTGAACCAGCAAAACGCTCGCAAAGAACATGAAGTCAAGGACGAAGTCGCGGTCGGATACCGCATCCATGCTGTTCCGGGACGCAGTTTTGAAGCCTAGGTCGCGCGCCAGGGCCTTTCTGTCGATTTTGTAGACCGTGCCCGAAAGAGCCCCGGATCCCAGCGGGCACACATTGATGCGCTTCAGAGCTTCCCTCAGCCTGTCCCGGTCGCGAAGCAGCATTTCTCCATAGGCCAACAGGTAATGGGAAAAAAGCACCGGCTGAGCGCGCTGCAGATGCGTATAGCCCGGAACGACGACCGAGCGATGCTTTTCCGCCAAATCGGCGATGGCTCCGAGCAGCCGGTCGAGCCCAATCGCGATGCCTGTTTCTTTGCGCCTGAGATACAGCCGCAGATCGGTTGCGACCTGGTCGTTTCGGCTTCTTCCGGTGTGGAGCTTGAGCGCCAGAGCGCCGACCTTTTCCGTCAAAGCTTCTTCAACATAGCTGTGCACGTCTTCGGCGCCGCCGGACGCCATAGCTTCGGGATTGATTCGATTTTGATCGAGCACGTCTCGAAGCCCGTCTTCCACTTTTCGCCTTTCAGCCCGAGAAAAAATCCCGGCCCTTTCGAGCGCGCGCGCGTAGGCCATGCTGCCCTCGATGTCGGACTGCAGAAGCTCGCGGTCGAAGGAAAACGAATCATTGAATTTCGCAAAAAAAGGATCCTGGTCCGAAGTGAAACGGCCTCCCCAAAGTTTTTTCCTGGACAAGTGCACCTCCCCGAAAACGCAGATGATGACAGATTCGCAAGGGTCTAACAATATTATTCAAAAATAGAAAGCGGAAAAAGGGAAGGGAGGGAATCCGGAGGCGCCCGACGTCCGGGGCGCCTCTTGGGAAGGGTTTGAGCGCTGCAGCTCCATCAGGACTCGGTCAGTTCATCCGCCGAGGTCTCCATCCCCATGCGTCTGAGTTTTTCCACAAAAGTGGTCCTCTTGAGATGAAGAAGCGACGCCGCCCTTTTCTTATTTCCCTGCGCTACGTGGAGGCTTTGAAGAATGAGCTTTCTCTCCAGTTCGGAGATCATTGTGTTGAAATGAACGCCGTCGTCCGGGATGTCGATGCGGGGCAGTGCGGAATTGGCAGCGGAGGGACGGGAAACCGCGGGGAAATCCGTCGCCTCGAGAATTTCACGGTCGCCCGACAAAGCGACCGCCATTTCGACGGAGTTTTCCAGCTGGCGAATATTGCCGGGCCACTCGTAGGCCATCAGCTGCTTCATGGCTTCCTGGGAGCAGCTTTTTAACAGCAATTTTTGTTCCCGGCAGAATTTGTGAATGAAATGCGCGACGAGCAACGGTATGTCTTCGCGGTGTTGTCTTAGCGGGGGGACGCGGATCGGAATCACATTCAAGCGATAATAGAGGTCTTCCCGGAAATTGCCTTTTCCGACAGCTTCCAGCAGATCCCCGTTTGTCGCAGCTACAATCCGGACATCCACTTTGACAGTTGTGGCGCTTCCCAGTTTTTGAAATTCGCGTTCCTGGAGCACTCGCAACAGTTTGACCTGCAAATCCATCGGCATGCTGGACACTTCATCGAGAAATAGGGTCCCGTGGTTCGCCTGCTCGAATCTTCCGATCCTGTGTTGGTGGGCATTGGTAAAAGCGCCCTTCACATGCCCGAAAAGCTCGTCTTCCAGCAGATTGGCCGGAATAGCCCCGCAATTGACCGACACAAGCGGCTGGTCTTTGCGCGGGCTATTATAGTGAATAGCTCGCGCGATGAGTTCTTTGCCGGTTCCTGTTTCTCCCTCGATCAGGACGGTGCTGGTTTTTTGGGAAACGACGCCGATCAGATTGTAGATGTGGTTCATGGCCGCGCTGTTTCCGACCAGATTGGAAAACTGATACTTCTCCAGAAGCTCTCCGCGCAGCATCCGATTTTCAGATTTCAGGCGCTGCTCTTCAAGCCCCTTTTCCACACGCAGAACAAGCTCCGCCAGCTGGAAAGGCTTGGGAAGATAGTCGTACGCGCCCTTTCGAATGGCGTCCACTGCAGACTGGATATTCCCGAAGCCTGTCATTACGATAATTATAGTTTCGGGAAAAAGCGAACGGGCCTCTTCGATAATTGCGTCTCCGGTCAATCCCGGCAATCGAAGGTCGGTAATAATCACGTCATAGGGATATTGGCGGATCATCGAAAGAGCGGATTTCCCGTCGGAAGCTTCATCCACACTAAAATTAACGTTTTCAAGAGCTTGTCGGACAACTTCGCGCATGTAATCTTCATCGTCGACAACAAGAATCTTCACATCCCGCATATTTTTCCTTTTCCTCGGAATATTCTTGGGTTCGTTCTTGTGTTCTTGTTTTATTTGGACTGCCTGCCGCGATTCGGAGAATTCTTATATCTCACATTATTCACATTTGTCAACAAAGAATCTAAAAATTTCTTAAATTAGGCCGAATTCGGGATGGAGTGAAGATTATGCCTGGACAGAATCCGCTTGCTTCATTACAATCCTGACCCGCCGGGTTAATTGGCCGCTCTCCCGCAACTGGCAGTCTTAAAATCGGCTTAATCTGAAGAAACAGCCTGTGAGACATCCGTATGAATTCCAATGCAATCAAAATTCTGATAGTGGACGACGACGAAGACCTGTGTATCGCGCTCACTGATTTTATTTCTCAAATGGGAGTGCAGGTCCAGACGGCCGGAAGCGTGGCTGAAGCGCAACAAAAACTTCAAAATGAAACGCTTCCGTTCGACCTGGTTCTGACGGATCTGAGAATTCCCGGCGGCAGCGGGATGGACGTTCTGAAGGCGGCCCGGGCCCGCAGTCTGGATTCGCTTGTGACAATAATTACCGGATTCGCTTCCATCGAAACCGCTATTGAAGCGTCGAGGCTTGGCGCGTACAACTACATTGCGAAGCCTTTTTCGCTCGATGAAATCGGCGTTCAAGTGCGCAACATGATTGAACGGGTGTCGCTTTCAAGAGAGAACGCCAGGCTTTCCGTCCGGCTTCAGGAACTTTACCAACAGGTCGACAAGATTCAAAGCGAGCGAGCTGATTTTATCCGAACACATGAAAATCTTCTGAAGTTGTTGCAGGAAAACAGCCGCAAATTGGACGAACTGCTCATCCTCCATGCCTCCTCGGCCGTCTCCAATTAGTCGTTTCGTCGAAAAAATTCCGAGCTGAAATCCTTTGGCGCCGGGATCAAATCTCTTGCCACAACTGTGTTTCTTGATCAGAAATGATCGCCTGCCGGCGAAAAGGGAAAACCCTTCAGCAAAACCCCGGAACCCTCTCCGCAAGTTCGGATTATTCAATGATTGTGCGTCAAACCTCCCGGCGTTTCTATGTCAACATATTGACTACCGATAGTTTGCATGAAAACCCCAGCGGATGGGATTTAAAGCCGCATTTTATTGAAAACATATTACTTGCATATTGTCTCCCGGGTCTTTCTCCTCCTGGCATGGGGATTGCCTATGGATCTGCAGGAAGATGCGTATGGCGCCGGAAAAAGAAAATATTGATTTCATTCAGGAGGCTCCTCCAGCCTTGCCCTGCCAGATGGGCGAGACGAAACTTTTGCTCGAAGCATTCGAGATGTTCACTCAAGCTTCCAGTTCTCTGGAATCCGCTTTCAGTCAGCTTCAAAGACGCGTACAGCGACTGACCGAAGAGCTGGAATGCAAAAATCTCGAATTGGAAAAAAGCCTTCAAGAGAAGGACGAAGCGCAAAACTACCTCAGAACCATTCTTGAAAGGCTTCCATGCGGCGTTTTCGTTTTGGACGAAAAAGGAGATTTGGCTCTATGCAATCCGATGGCGGCTGATTTCCTTGGAATGCGCCGGAGAGGGGATTCCGCATTGAGCGCGGCGATGAGAGACAATTTCAACAGCGCCATTGGAACGGGGGAGAAAGAGATTCCGCTTGGAAGCGGGGGCAGGAAGAGGATCCTGGCCACCTCGGGCGCGCCATTGACCGATTCGGAGGGCCGCGCCGCCGGGACGCTCCACATTATCCGCGACGTGACTGAAATGAAAGCGCTGCAGGATAAAAACAAGCGCGTCGAGCGGCTATCCGCCATGGGCGAAATGGCGGTGGAACTCGCGCATGAAATAAGAAATCCCCTGGGAAGCATGGAGCTTTTTGCCTCGCTCCTGGTCAAAGAGCTGACAGGGGACACCGGGCGCTGGGCGGAAAATATCCGGGTCGGCATTCGTGCGCTGAACAACATTGTATCCAACATGCTTCAATTCGCGAATCCCGCTTCCCTGGCTTTTTCCGAAGTGAATATTCATGACGTGGTTGCGGAGACTTTGGCGTTCATGGAGCCTGTCACGGCTCAGCGGCAGGTTTCGGTCGAGAAGCATTTTGACGCTGAAAATCCGGTGGTCATGGCGGATCGCGAGCTTTTCAGGCAGATGACGCTCAATCTTGTCCTTAATGCGATGAATGCCATGCCGGAAAGAGGATCGCTGTCGATCTGCACCCGGAATATAGGGAAAAAGCCTCGCGGGCAGAGGCTGGAACTAAGAATTCAAGACACCGGGATCGGAATACCGAAACAGAATCTGAGGCGAATATTCGATCCTTTCTTCACCACCAATAGAAATGGAACCGGCCTCGGCCTTTCTGTGGTTCATCAGATTGTTGAACGCCACTCCGGTTCCATACGAGTGTCGAGCGAAGTGAATCGCGGCACTGCCTTCACGATTGTTTTCGAAAACGGTTCGAACGGCGTTTGTTTTCAAAGGGATTAATGCATGAATGAAGAACTCCTGGTGGTGGACGACGAACCGCAGATGCTGATTGCCATCGATGAGACGCTGCGCAGAAACGGCTATTCGATTACAACGGCCGGGAGCGGCATGGAAGCCCTTTGCAGGCTTAAGGAGAAATACTACCGCCTTGTCATCACCGACATGCGGATGCCGGAAGTCAGCGGCCTTGATCTCCTTCGCAAGGTCAAAAACCTGGCGCCTCAGACTCCGGTCATTCTTCTGACCGCATTCGGAACAATCCAGAATGCGGTGGATGCCATGAGGAGCGGGGCCTACGACTACCTTCTCAAGCCTTTTTCCTCCGAGTCGCTGGAAAGCGTGGTCCGCCGCGCTCTGGATTCAGCGCCGAGGAAAAACGAAAAAGCCCCCCATGCGATCATCACCCAGGACCCGGCATTTTCACGCATTCTGCAGCAGGCGGGGCAAGCGGCCGTCAGCAACGCCACCGTTCTTATCGAGGCCGAAAGCGGCACCGGCAAGGAATTGATGGCGCGGATGATCCACCAGAAAAGCCCCCGTTCCGGGGCTCCTTTTATCGCCGTGAATTGCGCTGCGCTCCCCGAGAGTCTGCTCGAGAGCGAGCTTTTCGGGTTTGAAAAGGGTTCATTCACCGGCGCCAACGCCTCCAAGCCGGGAAAGTTTGAGCTGGCGAACAACGGAACCTTGCTGCTGGATGAAATAGGGGAAATGGCGCCGATACTTCAGGCAAAACTTTTGCGTGTTCTGCAGGAAAAAGAAGTCGACAGAATCGGCGGAAAAGAGCCGGTGGAAATTGACGTGCGAGTCATTGCAACCACCAACCGCGATCTGTTGTCGCTGGTCGAGGACGGGAGTTTCAGGGAAGATCTGTATTATCGCTTGAAAGTGGTATGCCTCACCATCCCCCCGCTCCGTGAAAGGCCCGGGGACATCCCTTTGCTGGTGGATTTTTTCTGTAAAAGATATGGAGACAGCTTCAATCGGCAAGACGTCGAAATGAGTCCGGAGGCGATGAAATGCCTGGCAGGCTACGACTGGCCGGGGAACGTTCGAGAGCTTGAGAACGCCATTCAGCGGGCGCTCACGCTTTGCGCGGATTCCCTGATCCGGCCTCAGGATTTGTTTGTTTCCGAACTGCGCCAGCCGGTCAAGCATCCGGCGCCCGAACTCGGCTTATCGGCCGGAGTCACGATGCGCGAAATGGAGCGGCAGCTGATACAAAAAACTCTGGAGGATACGGGCGGCAACCGCACTCAAGCCGCCAAGAGGCTTGGAATTAGCTTGCGCACTTTGCGAAACAAGCTGAATGAATTCGGATTGCAGGACAGGCAGGCAAAATCTGCCTACCCGCAAGCGCAATGAGAAGGAATTCATGCGTCTGCAACTTCCTGGGTGGATCTGTCGTCGCTGCCAAATACGAGGCGTTTGACTGTTGAATGCGAAAAAGTGCAGCTGCTTTTTATCTTGGGCATGTCTGGCACATTAGTTGCTTGTTTTGATGGATCCTTCGGTATGGCCGAGGGATTCGGAGGGAGGCAAAAAGCCGTGGATTTCTTCAACGACCAGAACATTCGGGCCCTAGATGCCTATATGACCCGGCTGTCCCAGCGTTACCAAACCATTGCTTCCAACCTGGCCAACATCGACACGCCCGACTACAAGACCAAGGATGTTTCATTTCACGCCACCATGCAGGAACTGCTGTCGGACCATGCCCTCGATCTTCGGAAATCGGAGACAGGGCATATAACAGGCTGGAATCCTGTGCCCATGCAGGCTCAGCCATTCGAAACGCCGGGTTTGATTTCCCGTGTCGATCGAAACAACGTGGACCTCGACAAAGAAATGTTGAAGGTCAGCGAAACCTCTTTCGGCTTCGCCTTCATTTCGCAGGTATTGAGAGGGAAGTTTCGAACCATCGCCTTTAGCATCAATGAAGGGAGAATCTCATGACCTTGATGACCGCAATTGCCGTCAGCGCTTCCGGCCTGGCCGCCCAACGCAGAAGGTTTGAAGTGATGGTCAGCAATTTGGTTAACGCCAGTACAACGCAGCCGGCGGGAATGGAGCCTTTTCGACGAAAGGACGTGATTTTCAGCGCCGCCTCGCCTCAGGCGTCCTTTGGCGCTGAATTCAACAATGCGGTGCAGGGCGTTGAAATATCCGGCGTCATGGCGGATGGCAAGCCGCCTGAAAGGCGCTATGAGCCCGGCCACAAGCATGCGGACAAAGACGGGTATGTTTTATACCCCAACATAGACCCGACGGAAGAATTGTTCAATGTGATGTCCGCCACCCGACACTATGAAGCAAACCTTCAAGCTGTGACTGCCGCCAAGGAGATGGCGCAGAAAACACTGGAAATATTACGCTAGAGGACGCATATGGAAAATGGAATCCTCGGGCCGATCAACCCGAATCTGCAAGTTCCCGAAATTCGCAAACCCGCCGGCCCCGGCGCCGAGAAAAGCAGCTCGGGATTCGGTGAAATGTTGAAGGATGCAATTTCCGCCGTCAATGAGCTGCAAGTCAAATCCGATCAGGAAGTGCAAAAGTTCATGGCCGGGGAATCGCAGGACCTGCACACGACCGTTATCGCCATGCAGAAAGCGGACCTTTCCTTTCAAATGATGATGCAGGTGCGAAATAAAATAGTGCAGGCTTATCAGGAAATTATGCGCACGCAGGTCTGATGGTTCATTGCGCGCTTTTAAGAAGTGAATGCGCCATTCGGGAGTGTCTAAATGCCTGGCGATCGTCCCAATTACATAAACCAGCTTAGCGAAATGTGGTCCCGGCTGCAATCGACGCAGCGTCTTACCGTTTTGGGCTTCGGGCTGCTGGGATTGACTTTCATCGGCGCCCTGGTTTACTTCGTGAACAGGGTGGAATACGAGCCGCTGTATCACGACCTGAATCGCGAAGATGCCAAAGCCATAGCCGACTATCTTAAAAAGAACAAAATAGAATATGACGTCGATGGCTCCACCATTCTGGTCGCGGCGCCCGAGAACAAAGTAGACAAACTGAAGCTTGATATCGCCGCATCGGGTCTGGCCGGAAGCGGCCGGGTCGGCTACGAATTATTCGATAAAAATCAGTTTGGGATGACTGATTTCACCGAACAGCTCAATTACAAGAGGGCTCTGGAAGGAGAGCTTGCACGCACCATCGGCAGCCTCTCGGAAATCACTCAGGCTCATGTGTATATAGTCATGCCCAAAGATTCAGTTTTTGAAGAAAACAAAGAAGACGCCAAAGCAAGCGCAGTCTTGAACCTGAAAAAAGGCCAGGAGCTCTCAAAAGAAAGCATCAACGGGATAAAAAACCTCATCGCCGGGGCCGTCCAGGGACTGCACTCATACAATGTATCGATCATCGATGAAGCGGGCAGGCTGCTTTCCCAATCGGTGGAGTCGGGAGACGCCGCGCGTTCGGAAATGGAATCCGGCCTGCGGGAGCAGCTCGAGAAGGAAATGGCCGGAAAGGTCCTTTCAATCCTCGAACCGATGGTTGGAAAAGGCAAAGTGCATGCGAAGACCTCCATCGACCTGGATTTCAGCACCACCGAGCAGACAGAGGAAACCTATAATACCGATCCTCCGATAGTAAGAAGTCAGCAAAAAAGCGAGGAGAGGCAGGGAGGGGCGGCGGTTCCGGCAGGCGTTCCGGGAATCCAATCGAATCTTGCCCCGCAAGCCCCGGCGTCCGGAATGTCGATCCCCGAGCACAGCAGAAGCAGCGAGGTGACCAACTATGAAGCAAACAAATTGGTCCGCCACACCTTTCAGCCCAAAGGGACGGTGATTCGGAGGCTCAGCGTCGCGGTCACGCTGGACCACAAAACCATTTACAAGAAATCAAAGGATGGGAAGCCGGTCCCATCCGCAGAACCGCTCTCCCAGAAAGATCTGGATTCCTATCGGGATCTCGTTTTAGCCGCTGTCGGCTATGATGAAGAAAGAGGGGATGTCGTCACTATCAAAAACATTCCCTTCTATTCGGAGACAAAGCCGGATGAACCGCAATCCGCCGTCCCGGTATATGTGAAATATCGCGAATATTTCGCGCCCGGAGCTAAGTACCTTTCTATTATTGTAATATTCATAATAGTTTACATTATATTTATTCGTCCAATACGTAAAAAAGTATTTCAGACGATGTCGATGGCTGCAATCGGCCCGGCGGGAGAGGCCGGTGAACTGCAGCTGCCCCTCGAAGGGGCCGCAGCAGCGCTTCCCGGAGCACGACATGCCGAGGAGCTCGGATCGGCGGAGTCGGCGCAATCTGCTGCGGCGCTTCCCGGTTCAGAATCAGGCGCTTCGGATGAAATTCTATCCCTGAACGCCAGCGACGAGCAGATCGAGCGAGAACTGATGAAGGAAGCGAACATGATCGACCTCGGCGGCCGGAAATATGCCGCCATGAAAAAAAAGCTGATGGATAAAGCCAAAAAAGATCCTGAAATGGTGTCTCAGCTATTGCGTTCCTTATTGCGAGAGAAGGCATAGATGGTTCAAACTCAAGTCGCAGGCGCCAGGAAGGCTGCCATCCTGATGGTGCTGCTCGGCGATGAAGCCAGCGCCGGAATTTTCCGGTTCATGCAGGAAGATGAAATTCAGGAGATCAGCAAAGAGATTTCCCGGCTTGGAGAAATCAGCCCGGAAATAGCGGACAACATCCTTGAAGAGTTCTATCGGCTGACCCTGGCTCAAACATTTCTTGCCCGCGGCGGACCTGAATTCGCCAAGAAGCTGCTGGTCAAAGCCTTTGGAGCGGAGTCCTCCAAAAAGCTTCTGGACTATCTGAACATTTCACTCCAAAGCACTCTCGTGGGTTTTGACAACCTTCAAAAAGCCGACCCGGTTCAGCTTTCAAAGTTCATCCAATCCGAACAGCCGCAGACAATAGCCCTTGTCCTGGCTCATTTGAACTCTTCGCAGGCTGCAGCGCTGCTGAGTTCATTGCCGGCGCCTTTGCGCGCCGATGTGGTTTTGCGCATGGCGAGTCTCGAACAGATATCTCCGGACGTCATCAGCAAGATCACCACGATTCTGGAGCAAAAACTGAGGTCTCTTGGGGATTTTAGCCGTGAATCCTATGGAGGCATCCGGGCTGTCGCAGAGCTGATCAACAGGATGGAAACCAAGGCGGCCTCATCGATCCTGGAAAAAATCGAGGGTGAAAATCCTTCATTGGCCCTCAGCATTCGCAATTTGATGTTTGTTTTTGACGACGTCATGCTCATTGACGACGCGGGGATGCGCGAGATCCTGCAGCGAGTGGATAAAAAGGCCCTTACAATCGCTTTAAAGGGAACGAGCGAAGAGCTGCGGAATCAGTTTTTCCGCAATATGTCCAGCCGCGCGGTGGAGATGATGAAGGAGGACATGGATGTGCTCGGGCCCGTGAAAGTCCGGGATGTGGAAATGGCGCAGCAACAGATTGTCAGCGTAATCCGAAAACTTGATGAGAGCGGCGTCATCAGCCTTAAAGGCAGCGGCGGCGACGAATATATCAATTAGAAGCCGGAAGCCACAGGATGGAATCCGGCGGTTCAACCCGATCGGCCTTCCGACGGCGCTTATAGAATTTATTTCTTCATGAACAATGCGGCTGGCATTCCGAAGGACAGTCCGGCTGCGAGTGCAACCGTCAACCATCGACCGTCGATCGTCAATAATTCCTATGGCTTCTAAAATCATAAAGCAGGGCGTTTCGGGAAACCTGGAGATTCGGCAGTTTTTATTCGCGGACAATCCCAAGGCGCCGCAGCGAACACCCGAGCAGGTTCAATGGCCGGAATTGGCGCCCGCGCCGGCGTTGCAGCAAAAAGGCCCCCCGCCGGCCGAAGCGCCGGCGCCCGAAGCGGATCTTGCCCTGTTGGAAAAAAACGCCTTTGAGAATGGATTCCGCCAGGGAGAAAAAGCAGGGATGGCGATCGCAGAGCGGCAGGTGGAATCGATCATGAAGCGGCATGCGGAAACCGTCCTGGAGATCGCCGGCTTGAAATCCTCTCTCTATTCGCAGGTAGAACGCGAGGCGGTAAGACTTGCGATCGAAGTCGCCAAAAAAATCGTCCATAGGGAAGTACAGGTGGATCGCGACATAATCCAGACGCTCGTGCGCGTTGCGCTGGCTCATGTCGCGGAAAAAGCGCCTGCGACCGTCCATGTAAATCCGGTCGATCATAAATACATTTCGGAAAAGCAGGCGGAGTTGTCTCAGGCTGAGGGGAGAATCCTCACGCTCGTGCCGGACAAATCCATTGAGCGGGGCGGATGCCTCGTAGAGACAGATTGCGGGGATATCGACGCCCGGCTTGAAGAAAAATTCCGTGAAGTTGAGCGCGCATTTTTCGAGGGCATTTCCTAATCATGGGCGATCCGGATCTGAACTTGCAGAGATATTTTCACAAACTCAGGGATTTGGACCCGATCAAGACGGTCGGCGCCGTGAAACGCGCGGTGGGGCTTGTGGTGGAATCGCTTGGCCCTCCGGTTTCCATCGGGGAGCTGTGCGAAATTGCAGGGGGAGCGCAAAACGGCTCGATCATTCCGGCCGAGGTCGTGGGATTCAGAGACAACTATGTCCTGTCCATGCCACTTTTCAAAGTTCATGGCGTGAAACTGGGCGACAAGGTTGTCTGTCGGAAGAAAAAAGCCGCCGTCCCGGTCTCCGCAGCGCTTCTTGGCAGGGTCATCAATGCGATGGGCGAGCCGATCGACGACAAAGGGCCGATTGAATGCTCCGTTGAGTACCCTGTGCATCCCCTGGAAACCAATCCTCTGGAAAGAAGAAACATTGAAAAATCTCTCGGCACCGGCATCCGCGCGATCGACGGCTTGCTGACGTGCGGCAAGGGGCAGCGCATCGGCATTTTCGGCGGCAGCGGAGTCGGGAAAAGCACGTTGCTCGGGATGATGGCCCGGTACACTTCCGCCGACATCAATGTCATCAGCCTCGTCGGAGAACGCGGCCGCGAAGTTCGCGCCTTCATCGAAAAGGATTTGGGCGAAGAAGGCTTGAAGCGTTCGGTCGTCGTGGTTTCGACTTCCGACCAGCCGCCTCTTCTCCGGATCCGGGCCGCCCTCGTCGCCACCACGGTCGCCGAGTATTTTCGCGACATGGGAAAAGACGTGTTGCTGGTGATGGATTCCGTAACTCGATTCGCCATGGCCCAAAGGGAAGTCGGATTGGCCGCCGGAGAGCCGCCTTCATCCAAAGGCTACACTCCTTCCGTGTTCGCTTTGTTGCCGCGACTGCTTGAGAGGGCGGGCAATTTTATGTCCGGCGGCAGCATCACCGGATTTTATACGGTCCTGGTCGAGGGCGACGACATGACCGAGCCTATCGCGGATGCGGTCCGTTCCATCCTGGACGGGCACATTGTGCTGAGCAGGGAACTCGCCTGGCGCAATCATTATCCGTGCATCGACATCCTGTCCAGCATTAGCCGTCTCATGCCCGATCTCGTTTCCCGACCCTATATCCAGAACGCGGGAAAGATTCGTGAATGGCTTTCCACCTATCGAAAAGCCGAGGATATGCTGAACATTGGCGCGTACGTCAAAGGAAGCAACCCTAAAATCGACCAGGCCCTGCAAAAGATCGACGCCGTCAATTCCTATTTGATTCAGAAAAGCGACGAACAAGTGACGATTGAAGACGCCTTCGCAGCAGTGCAGGAAATAACCAAGGATTGTTGATTTGGCCAAATTTATTTTCAGCCTTCAGACGCTTCTTCAATACAGGGAGAGGATTGAACAAAGGGAGCGCGACGAACTGTTCCGGCTCCATTACAGATATCAGCTCGAACTCCAGAATCGGGACCGTCTGGCCGCCAGCCTCTTGAAAACCAGGGAGGATCTCAGCGGGAAACAGGCTGAAAACCCCGTCAACCAGGAGTTGGATTGGTTTTATCTTTTTATGGAGCGATTAGGTCTGGAGATCAGAGAGTCGGAAAAACAATTAGCTCAACTCGACCTGGAAATCCAAAAACAGAAAGAATCCGTCCTTGAAGCTTCGAAAAAGAAAGAAACTCTTGCTTCACTGAAAGCCAAAAGAAAAAAAGAATTCGTTTTTGCACTCGAAAAACAGGAACAGAAAGAAATCGACGATTTGGTGTCTACCCGCTACGCAAACAAAAACCTGAACGCGTAAACGGAGCCACCAGAGAAAGAGAGACGCAACCCACATGAGAGTGGACATTCTGACTAATCCGTCTCAGCCCAATGGCGAGCCGGCGGCAAAGCCTGTGGAATCGGTCGATGGCATAGAGGGAGCTTTTTTCGCAGAGATGGATCGCGTTTTGAACATTGGCGAGCAGGGCCCTATTCAAGGAGAAGAAGGAGAAGCGGAGGCGCATCCCGACGATTCGGAACTTGGGGATCTCCATCCTTTTTTAAACGCATGCATATTCTCCGTTCAGCCCGCAGCCATTCAGCCGCTTGCGCCGATGAACCCTCCGGGCCATTCTCTTTCGCCGCCTGAAGCGGCGACCGGCAATTCCATCGACGGGTGTATCGATGAGATCGCCAGCCCGGCGACCGGCGCAGCGGGCGCGTCTCAGTCCGCAAAAGCGGATTCCGTCCCCGGAAACAGCGCAGGCGTTTCGACTGCAAATCAGACACTCTTTGAAAGCACGGTGGATTCCCTCCAGCATGAGGCCGGCCTATCAGAACGCAATATTGCAATGCACGGCAAAGCTATCCCATCTTCCGCCGACTCCCCGGTCGAAACCGCCGGAATTCAGGACAATGCTGCGGCTGTTTTGAATCCCCGGCAAAGGGAAGCGCAGGATGCGGAAGGCTCGAAACAAAAGGGATTTGCTGAAAATTCCGCCCCAAAAGCGACGACGCCCGAGTTGGAACCGAACGCCGATTTGCGACAAGGAATCCTATCCGCCAGTCCCGCCATGAGTCGCGACAAACATCCTGCGGTTTCGGGAATCGCCGCTGCAAGCGAATCGACCTTCACAGACTCGGCGGACGCACGTTTCCAAGCGGATCCGACCGGGACGGCGCCGGCAATCCGGGAAACAAGCCGGGAATCGATCCCGCGGACTGACGCCCTTGCGGCCGCGAATCTATTGATTTCGGAAGACAACAGTATTTCAGCGCCTGATTCTGGCGACTTGCCGAAGGAAAATCCTTTGGCCGGCGTTCTCAAGGGGCCGGAAGCCTCAGGCAAAAGATTCTCCGAAGAAAAAGATGAGGGAGGGTCCCAGTCGGATCCGGAGCGCGCCCCTGATCAGTTTTCGGCAATTATGGAGCAGCGAAAGAAATCGGATGGTTCGGATTTGATGAAGTCCGGTACCGGTCGAGTGGAGCATTCCCGGGAGAAAACGGCGGCTGTTTCTTCCGGCTTGGATCGCTTCGCAGTCGCCACCCAGCCCCTTTCAAATTCCGATCCGGCCGCTTCCGCTCGGCCTGGCGAGCTCGTATACCAAGTCGCTGAAAAAATCCAATTGCAGCTTCGGAATGGAAGAGGGGAAATACGCATTCAATTGAAGCCGGAAAACCTTGGCAGTTTGGAAATAAGGGCGGTGTCAACAGTCAACGGCGTTGTTGCGCGCATCGCGGTCGAATCGGGAAGCGTCCGAAACTACCTGGAAAACAACCTGCATATCCTTCAGCAGACTCTTCAGGACCAGGGCTTGAAAGTGGAACGCCTCCAGATCTCAGTTCAAGAAGTTTTTGATCCGCATCAGGAGTCGGGCCAGCCGTCGCCGTTCGGGCATGCCGGCGGGGGCAGCCATGGGGGAGAAACGCGAAAATCCGCTCGATCCATGGAATCAGGGATTCCTGACCAGGCGGAAGAGATTGTGACCGACGGCCTGACGTCGTTCTCCGGCCCCAGAAGCCGGTTTCACACCATTGCATAATTTGCCCATAGGCAATTTTTTCAGGATCCAATTTTAAAATGGCCGATCGGGACAATTTATCAAATGTTGAAATGATTGAACATGCATCCAAGACTGCGATGGCCGGCGATTGGCACGAATTGTGCAAGAGCATAGTGGAAGCCGCCGGATACGGTTTTTCGGACGGCTTGAGAAATTAAATCTAAAGATGAAGGAAATTGAGAATGAGCAGCATTGACGCCACAGGATCGAGTCAACAAGCTTCACTGCAGACTTCCAGCGCTGTTGCCAAGGTTGCCAACGAAATTGGAACGAACCAGTTCCTTGAGCTTCTCGTTGCGCAGCTTCAAAACCAGGATCCAATGAATCCGGTCGACAACCAGCAGTTTATCGCACAGCTGGCGACTTTCAGCTCGCTGGAGCAGCTCATATCCATCAATCAGGGCGTTTCGAAGCTTGTCGGCGCGGCAGCTGAAAGCGCCGCTGTGACCGCTTAGCCGATCAGGTTTGACGCAAAAAATTAATGTCTATGATTCCGGCCTGTCCGGATCGGGAGAAATCTGATGCCACTGACTTCATTTTACACTGCCTTGACCGGATTGAACAACAACAGCTTGGCAATCAATATCATTGGCGACAACCTTGCAAATATGAATACCACCTCTTTTAAGGCCGGGAAGGCAAATTTCGCCGAGTTGCTGGCGGGGCTTTCAGGCACGAGCACGAACGGCAATCCGATCGTATTTGGGCTGGGCAGCACTTTGAATGGAATTACGCATTCCACCAATCAGGGCACGGTAAGCTATACGGGGAAATCGACGGACGCCGCCATCAACGGGAATGGTTTTTTTGTGGTCGCGATGGAAGGAGGCCAGGGGTACACCCGTTCGGGCAAATTTGAATTTGACAGGAATGGCGGTCTTGTTAGCGCCGATGGATATCCGCTCCTGGGCTATATGGCGACTAATGGACAAATCGACAACAGCGGCGTTTTGACCCCGATCGAGATCAGCAAAGGGCAGATCATGCCGGCGATGGCGACGACGGAAATAAGCATTCCGGGCAATCTCGACTCCACTTCCACTCGCGGGGCGACCAGCGTGCAGGTCTATGATTCGCTGGGAGTGACGCACAACCTGACCATCAATTTTAACGGATCAGGCACCGCATGGGATTGGACCGCGACAATACCGGCGGCCGATCTCGGGGGGGGAATCGATGATCCACCAGTGCAAATTGGCGGCGGCGCCCTCGTTTTTGACAGTTCCGGGATTTTGAGCGCGCCCGTCGACAATCCTGTTTTGAGCATTGCCGGGCTCGCCAGCGGAGCGGCCGATATGTCCTTGTCGCTCGGACTGAGAGACGCAAACGGCATCCCCATCGTCACGAGTCAAGCCACCGGAACGTCCACTTTCACGCCCTCTCAGAATGGTTCGGGGGCCAGCGCTCTCAAGGAAATAAACATTGACAGCGCAGGCGTCATCATAGGCGTTTCCGAAAACGGCGATTCCGTGCAATTGGCGCAGTTGGCTATAGCGGATTTCCCGAATGTCGAAGGGCTTCAGAAATATAACGGGAGCACTTACGTCTCTTTTCCAAGCTCGGGAGATCCTTCCGTCGGCGCGGCGGGATCCGGCGGGCGCGGCACGGTGGTCGGGGCTTCCCTGGAGCAGTCCAACGTCGATATGGCTCAGGAGTTTGTAAACCTGATCGTCGCACAGCGGGCCTATCAGGCGAACTCCAAAATCATCACGACGACAGACGAGCTTTACCAGGATTCCTTGAATTTGAAACGATAGCTTCAAGGCTCGGGATTCATTGAAGAATCAATGAATCCCGAGCCGCAACGACAGAGAACAACGAGCATTGAACCTTCATGAATAATGCGGGTTAATATCGCAAAAAGGGCGGCCTATGGCAATTGCGGCGACGGCTATTACTCGTGGGAAAGGCCTTTTAGACCTGCTTCGGCAGACCGTTCCATCCCAGGAACGCGCGGTGGATCTCTACCGGCGCCTTTTGGCCATTAACGCGCTTTCCAATTCCATGAACTGCGCCCGGGACGTTGAGCATCTCCAGAACATTTTGCGATCCTATTTTCAGGAATGCTTCCCGGACGACCAGACGAGGCTTTGCGTTGTCGATGAGGCTCGCTATCGGAAGATGAAGCTTTCGGGGCCGGACGTTCCGAAAGAGGAGGAGATCGTCCCCCTGGACAGCGGAATCGCGGGCAGCGTCATCCGGTCCGGCACTCCCCTTTGGATGCCCGACACGCATTCATCAAAAAAACAGAAAAAATGCACCGAAGCTGCGGGCGACGCTCCGTGGCGTTCCATAATGGCGTTTCCTTTTGCCGCCCTGGGAAAGGTCGTCGGCTGCATTGAGATGATTTCGAACCGGCCTCATCGCTTTGATGAGATTGAATACCATCTTGGTTCGCTGGTAGCGGCGCATCTTTCCTCGTCGCTGGACAATGTTCTTACCAAGCAGGAGTTGGCGACGGCCAATGCCCGCTTGAAAGATCACGATCTGCGCCTCACTCAATTGAACGAAAAACTGCAGGAACTGGCCCATACCGACGAGTGCACGGGATTGTTCAACAAACGCCGGCTGTTCGAACGGCTCGATATGGAAATCGCACGGGCGCGACGCTACGGCGAAATTTTCAGCTGCTTGATGATGGACATCGACGATTTCAAGCAAATTAACGACGTCTATGGACATCAGGCTGGCGACGAATTCTTGCGGCAGACCGGAATGCTTCTGAAGCGCGCCCTTCGAGTGACCGATTTTGTGGCCAGATACGGCGGCGAGGAATTCACGGTCATTCTGCCGCGCACCAACAATGCCGGCGCGGCCAGAGTCGCTGAAAACCTGCTTTCAACCTTTTCTTCCCATGAATTCACCCTTGGCTCGGTTCCTATGCACAGGACCCTCAGCATCGGGGTGGCCTGCTGCACGACTTTTGTATGCCTCGACGCCCGGGAAATCATCCTGCGTGCCGACAATGCGCTCTATAGAGCAAAGAAGGCCGGCAAGAACCAGGCTTGGTTCGCCGAAGAAAGCGAATTCGGCTGCTAAGACGTCAGGAATTTGTCAAACAAGTGAGATCGTTTGACACTGCGCCCCGCCGCATTTTGAAATTGCCCGACTATTCAGGCCATTTCAAGCCCTCTTGGATCCCTTCAGCCCCTTTTTCCCCCTCGAAACCACGCTTTTAGCTTTGGGTCGGCATTTTTTCGCTTGGCATGTGACTTGCATTCTAGGTGCTCTCGGGAGTGAACCTACGCTTTTGGAGGCGGTGCATGAGTGCGATGGACGTAAAGGCAAAACCCAAGGTGGAAAGCAAGCCGATTGTCGAAAACAAGCCCGGGACTGAAAACACGGGCAAGTCGCGCAAGCTGCTGTTGATTGCGGCGGGCGCCGCCATTCTTGTCCTGCTCGGCAGTGCGGCTTTTTTCGCCGCCCCTTATCTCAAAGGCAAAATCGGGATATTTGAAAAGAGCCCGAAGGCGACGCAGGTCAAAGCCACCCTGGCTTTGGATCCTTTCCTGGTGAACCTTGCGGACAAGGAAGAGATTCGATTTGTCAAAACGACTTTCTACCTCGGCCTTGAAGAAGAGCCCGATGAAGAAGCCAAGAGCCCTGCAGCGATTGCGTCCATTCGCGACTCCATCATCTCGCTGCTTAGCTCTAAAACAGCGGACCAGATATTGACGCCGCAAGGCAAGGACAAATTGCGCAATGAAATCCGTTTACGCATAGGCGCCGTCGCTCCCGACGTCAAGGTGCTCGAAGTGTACATCGTCGATTTTGTCGTTCAGCTCTAGCGAGAGATTGCCTGCCATGTCCGAAACCGCAAACGCAAAAGAAGCAATATTGGAGAAGGAAATGGATCTGATGAGCCATTTCCTGAATGTCCCGATGAAGATCGCCATTCAGCTTGCCAGGTGCGATATGAAGGTGCGCGAAATATTGCAGCTGCAAGTGAATTCAATTGTTGAACTGCCAAAGTCCGCCGGAGAAAACGTCGACATTTTGGTCAATGAGCGCCTCATCGCTTTTGGCGAGGTCCTTGAATTGGAAGGCAGCACGGGGATTCGGCTAACAGATTTCAATACGCTGACATAGGAGATTGTTTGTGAAGCCATTTCTGTCAATTGCGCTTTTTTTCATATTCGCAGGTCTGGTTTTGGCGTCGCCCTCTTCCAAATCCGAGGATGCGAATTCGTCTCCTGCGGCGCCCCCTATGGAATCCGCGTCGATGCAAGCTTCAAGTCCTGCGGCTGAAGCGCCGATGGAAGAATACCAATTCCCGGTTTTTCAGACTATCGGGGGGCTGGGACTGGTGCTCAGCTTGATTGCAGGCGGCTTTTTCGGATTAAAAAAAATCGCTCCTCAGTATTTTGCAAAATGCACCGCGGGAAAAACCCTCAAGGTTGTTGAAACATTGCCGATGGGAGACCGCCGGTCCATATCGCTCATCCAGGTGGCCAACAGCCGGTATTTGATAGGCAACACCGCGCAACAGATCAGTTTTCTTACAGCCCTGCCGGACGCCGTCTCTCTGGTTTCGGAACCGGAAATCCCGCCGGTTGAACCCGGCAAGGAATCCAAAAAGGGATCCAAGCGCCCTTTTAGAAATATTTTTGAGTCGGAGAAAAATCGTTCGACGCTTCAAACAGGGCATCCGCTTCCGGAAGATCTCCGAACGAAAATGCGCCAGCTCAGAGAAGCTCTGGAGCGGGGATAGCCCGGCGCAATCTCATGAAAAATCTAATGCCAGGGAATCGCCGCATAGCGCTTTTGCTTTTCATTGCACTGATAGGCTCGTTCATTCTTGCGGAAAATGGGTTCGCCGCAGAAAAAAATTTTTCAGGGGTGGAGATTCGAATTGGAGGCGGCGAAAACCGGGGAGGGCTGACGACCCCGCTTCAGATACTGGTCCTGATGACTGTTTTATCGCTGGCGCCGGCGATCCTGGTTTCGGTGACCTCCTTTACCCGCATCCTTGTCGTCTCTCATTTCTTGCGCCAGGCGCTCGGGACTCAAACCATGCCGCCGAATCAGGTTCTTATAGGCCTGGCCCTTTTTTTGACCTATTTCATCATGCAACCCGTCGGGGAACGCATCAACCAGGACGCTCTTCAACCCATGATGGACGGGAAAATCACCGAAATGCAGGCGCTGGACAGAGCCTGCGTCCCTCTCAGGGAATTTATGGTGCGCTATACGCGCGAGAAAGATCTGGGGCTCTTTCTGAATATAGCGAAGGAGAAGAAGCCGAGGGACATGAAGTCCGTCCCGATGCGCATTCTTATTCCGAGTTTCATGATTTCAGAATTGAAAAAGGCGTTTCAGATAGGATTCGTTCTTTTTATCCCATTTCTGATCATTGACATGGTGGTCGCGTCGGTGCTCCTGGCCATGGGGATGATGCAGCTTCCTCCCGTCGTTGTCTCGACTCCATTCAAGATTCTGCTTTTTGTGATGGTGGATGGATGGAATTTGGTCATCGGCTCTCTTGTCAAGACTTTCTATTTCTAGTAGATCCGGGTTCAAAGCCCGCATCCGGAGACTAAACGCATGAGTCAGGACGTGATATTGAAGTTGGCCAAGGACACGCTCGAGATCACGCTGATGATCAGCGCGCCCATGCTCATCATTTCGCTCGTCATCGGGATCGTCATCAGCATTTTTCAGGTTGTTACATCCATCCAAGACATGACGCTGACATTCGTCCCCAGGATCCTTGCGGTTTTCGTTGTTTTTCTTTTCGCTTTTCCCTGGATGATGAGGATTCTGTTGGCGTTTTCCACCCAGCTGCTGGGACATTTGGAACGATTCGCGCGATGACAGTCTCTCGACTGCGGGATTGCGCCTCCAATCCATAACCGACGTCACGCCGAACCAGGGATGAAATGACCGCTTTCCCGATTTCCATTGAAGAGATCCTGCGTTTTGCGATCGTTCTCATGCGCATAACCGGATTGATGCTCTTTGCCCCTTTCTTCGGCAGTCAGTCTATTCCCGTTCACTCCCGGATAATATTTTCGTTGTTGTTGACGCTGGCCCTGACTCCTGCGATGCCGCTCAAAACTCTGCCGACAGGCGCGGGCATGGGCGACATCGTTCCCATGTTTCTCGGCGAAATAATGTTCGGCGTCATACTCGGCCTGGCCGCATCCTTCGTTTTTGCAGGATTCCAGTTCGCCGGGCAGATTGTCTCTTTTCAGTTGGGATTTTCTCTTATCAACCTCATAGACCCTCAAAGCAACGTCGAGGCGCCCGTGTTTTCTTTTTTGAACAATTATATCGCCCTTCTTTTTTTCCTGCTTTTGAACGGCCATCACTGGTTTCTCCTGGCGATCAATGACAGTTTCAACTACCTGCCGATAGGGGGGATTCAACTCGACGCACCGCTTGTGGAACGCATGGTTCAACTCTCCTCGGAGGTCCTGACCATCGGGCTCAGGCTTGCGGGGCCGGTGATTGCGGTCAGCGTGATTACCGATGTCGTCATGGGGATGCTCGGAAGGGCCGCGCACCAGGTGAACATACTCATAGTCGGGATGCCCCTGAAGCTTTTGATCGGCTTCACGTGTTTGGGTTTTTCATTCTATTTTGTCCCGCGTTTTCTGGAAACGATCTATGCGTCGTTGCACGAAACGCTATTCTCGTTCGTGCACAGGATGATTTAGAGGGCGTATGGCCGGCGGAAGCGACAATAAGTCGGAAAAACCTACAGCCAGGAGAATCCGGCAGGCGCGTGAAAAGGGCCAGGTGGCGCGAAGCAGGGAAGTCCCCGCGACTGCAGCGCTTGTCGGCGTGCTTTTAATGCTTGCCTATTACGGCCCGTTCTTTCTGCAATCTCTTCAAAATGAAATGCGGCGACTGCTTTCCTCCGGCGTGCCGTCGGAGATTACCCAGGACTACCTGTCGAAACTCTTTTTCGATTCGAGCTTTCGAATGAGCGCCGTGGTGATGCCGATCCTGCTCGCGGCTATGATTCTTTCGGTTTCGCTGAATATATTGCAGGGAGGGTGGGTGCTTTCGGCTGAACCGCTCGGATTTCATTTCGAAAAGCTGAACCCGAAGAATGGACTGAAACGGATATTTTCAAAAAACGGTCTTGTGGAACTGGCCAAAAGCCTGGTGATGATCGGCGCCGTGTCTTACATAAGCTACCAGGTTGTTTCCAAATACACTTATTTGTATCCAAGACTGGTCTTAATGGACCCCAAGAAGCTTCTTTATTGGACGGCCGTTATCAGCTTCGAAATTTTAATCCGCGTGGCCGTGCTGCTGATCGTTCTGGCCATCGCCGACTATTGCTTCCAGAAATACCGTTTCACCGAACAGCTGAAAATGACCAAACAGGAGGTTAAAGAGGATTATAAAGAGCAGGAAGGGGACCCGATCATTAAGGGCCGGATCCGCAGAATTCAACGGGAAATGGCCCGCAAACGAATGATGGCCGATGTGCCGAAGGCCGATGTCGTCATCACCAACCCCACGCATTATGCGGTAGCGCTTTCCTACAAAGCCGATTTCATGGAAGCCCCGAAAGTGATCGCTAAAGGTGTCGGTTTTTTGGCGCTTAAGATACGAGAGTTGGCACAAATGCATGACATTCCCATAGTGGAAAACAAGCCTTTGGCGCAAAACCTCTATAAAACGGTCGAAATCGGGGAGTTCATTCCAGGCAATCTTTACCGGGCTGTAGCGGAAATTCTGGCCTATATCTATAAGGCTAAAAGCGTTATCTATCGATGAACCGTCTCGCAATCGTGCTCCCCGCCGCAATGGTATGCAAATTGCGTAGTCTTATGCTTCGAGCGATCAAATTGAAACTTGGGAATGCAACAGAAAGATGAGCGTTCTAGCGAAATCGACATTGTCGGGCTTTTCGGATCTCCTGGGAAAGTTCCATCTGATCATTCCGGTCGGGGTCATGGGAATTTTGCTTGTTATGGTGCTTCCCATGCCGCCCGTGGTGATGGATCTGCTGATCAGCCTGAATATAACGCTGTCGATCATCATCATGCTGGTTTCGATGTACATATTGCAGCCTGTGCACTTTTCGGTATTTCCATCGCTCCTCCTTATCGTCACTCTATTCCGTCTTTCTTTGAATGTGGCGTCGACCAGGCTGATCCTGCTGCGGGGGGCGGAAGGCGAAGACGCAGCGGGCAAGGTTATCCAGTCCTTCGGCCAGTTTGTGGTCGGCGGCAATTATTTCGTCGGCATCGTCGTTTTTCTGGTCCTGATGGCGATCCAATACATTGTCATCAATCATGGCGCCGTCCGTATTTCCGAAGTTACGGCTCGATTCACCCTGGATGCGATGCCCGGCAAGCAAATGAGCATTGACGCGGACATGAACGCCGGGATCATCAACGAAGCCGAAGCGCGACAGCGAAGAGCCGAAATATCCAAGGAGGCGGAGTTTTATGGGGCGATGGACGGCGCCATTCGTTTTACGTCGCGCGACGCCATTGCAAGCATGATAATCCTGGCGATCAACATCATCGGCGGATTTTTGATCGGCGTTATGCAGTTTGGAATGGAACTGCCGGACGCCGCCAGAAGATTCACAATTTTGACGATTGGCGACGGACTGGTGACGGCGATCCCTTCACTGCTCATTTCGGTCGCCGGCGGCATCATAACCACCCGTGCGACCTCCGAGTCGAACCTGGGAGAGGATGTGGCCCGTCAATTGTTGGCGAATCACATACCCGTCGCAATCGGTTCGGGATTCCTTTTCTTCTTCGGCCTTGTTCCGGGCCTTCCGTTTTTTCCGTTTTTCATCCTCGGTTCCCTGACGGCAGTTCTGGCCTTCAAGAGACGAAAGGCCGAACAGAGCGAAAAGCTTCTTCTGGAAAGAGCAAGGACGGAAAAAGCGGAAGCGGAAAAACCAAAGGAGAAGGTTGAAGGGCTTTTGAGGGTGGACCTGCTCGGGATCGAAATGGGGTACGGGCTGATCCGGTATGTCGACGCCAGCCAGGGCGGAGATTTCCTGGATCGCATTAAATCCATCCGCCGGCAGATCGCCCTTGAAATGGGACTGATCGTTCCGCCGGTTCATATTACCGACAATCTGCAGCTGAGCCCCAGGCAGTACGCAATACTGCTTAAGGGAATTCAAATCGCCCGAGGAGAACTGATGCAGGACCACTTGTTGGCGATCAATCCGGGCACAGCTCGAGAGGAAATCCAGGGGCTCGCGACCGTGGAGCCGGCTTTTGGGCTCGCAGCCCGCTGGATCAAGGCTCAGGATCGTGAGAGGGCTCAACTTGCCGGCTATACCTTGGTCGATCCCGCAACGGTGCTCGCAACGCACCTGACCGAAATTATCAAATCCCAGGCTTGCGAACTCCTTGGACGTCAGGAAACCAAAAACCTATTGGATGCGGTATCAAAAACGCATTCGAAAGTCGTCGAAGAGCTGGTTCCGAAAGTCCTGTCGGTCGGTGAAATTCAGAAGGTTTTGCAGAACCTGCTCAAGGAGCGGGTCAGCATCCGGGACGCCGTCACCATTCTGGAGACGCTGGCGGATTACGGCGCCTATACGAAGAACGCCGCTGCGCTTACCGAGTACTGCCGTCAGTCCCTGGGCCGTTCCATCTGCAAACCCTATCAGACTGACGACGGCGACCTGCCTGTGTTTACGGTCGCCCCCGATTTGGAAAAAAGCATATCGGACGGCGTCGTGCATTCCGAGCAGGGATCCTATCTTGCGCTCGAGCCCAGGCAGGCGAAAGACATAATGACCCGGTTCCGCCGGACGGTGGAGTCGGCCGGCGCCAGCGGCAATCCCGTAGTCCTTTGCTCTCCAAGCATTCGAATGTACGTTCGGCAGCTGCTCGAACGGTTTCTGCCAAACGTGGCTATTCTGTCGCACAACGAGATACCGCCAAACGTCCGCATTCTTTCGCTGGGGATGGTGACATAGGATGAAGATCAAGACTTTCTATGCCAAAACAATGTCCGAGGCTCTGAGGGAAGTCAAAGAGCGTTTAGGCGACGAGGCGCTGATCCTGTCGACAAAAGAGATTCCGCGCCGATCCGGCGCCTGGGGCCGGTCTTCAGGAGTGGAAGTTGTCGCCGCAAGCGACAGTCATGAGGAAGTCGACCTCTACGAACCCTCCGGCGAAATCGTCGCGCCTGCCGGAAGTTCTCTCCTTGCGCCGGCGGATATTTCCGATCCGCTGGCCCCCACATACTCTCGCGCTTCGATGCTGTCGAAAAAAGATTTCAAAAAACCTTCGAAGGGCCGGAACGCCGCCGTCGCGGACGAACCCGCGGAAACGGAAGAGGCAAACAGTTCGCCTTTCAAAGGGCGCGCGGCGGCGGTTTTGTACCAGGACCTTGTAAACTGCGGAGTGGCGCCGGCGCTGGCGCGCGATCTGCTCGCCAAGGCTCTCGAATCTCTTTCCGCGGGCCACCGGCGCAACCGCGCCGCCTTGGTTCGAGCCGCCGCTGGGGCGGCGGCAAGCCTGGTCGCCGCCGAATCCAATTCAAATGGAATGCCCGCCAAAAAAGTCGTGGCCTTCGTGGGGCCTACGGGCGTGGGGAAGACGACTTCCATCGCCAAGCTGGCGGCTTGCCTGGCGCTTCAGAAGAAAAAAAGAGTGCTTTTAATGACTCTGGACGGATGCCGCATCGGCGCCATCGAACAGCTGAAAATCTATGCGGGGCTTATGGGAATCCCGTTCCGGTTCGCCGATCAGGTTTCGGACCTGTCCCGAATCCTGGAAGAAAACAGCCAGCGCGATTACATCCTGATCGACACGGCCGGCCGGGGCCCCAGAGACTTGAACGCCATGAGCGAACTGGCGGTTTATCTCAAGGGCTCGCAAAAAATCGAGCGGCACCTGGTATTGAGCGCCACGATGAAAGAATCCGACATGCGTAAGAACATGGACCAGTTCGAAATATGCAGCCCGGACCATCTGCTGTTTACGAAACTGGATGAAACGGACACCCCCGGCCCGATTCTGAACGAGCTTGTCCGGACTCGGAAACCCTTTTCTTATTACACGGATGGACAAAGGGTTCCGGATGATTTGCACGCTTTCCCGAGAGAACGAATTATAGAAATCCTTCTCAACCGAAATCAGCACGCATTCAAGGAATAAAAGTATGAAGCCAGCGTCCTGTCGAATTCAAAGCTTTCCGGAAACGAACAAGGAAGTTGAAATGAAGAAGTCCAAGGAACTGATTCCGCAAGTCAAAACGCAAGGCCCAAAAATCCTGGCTGTAACCAGCGGAAAAGGCGGAGTCGGGAAAACGAACGTGGTTGCCAATTTATCCGTCAGCCTGTCCGAAATGGGCAAGAAGGTTGTCGTGCTGGATGCGGACTTCGGATTGGCGAACCTGGACGTTCTCCTCGGTTTGACCCCGCGCTACCACCTTGGACATGTGCTGTTCGGCAACAAGTCGTTGACGGAAATAATGGTTCAAGGGCCGAAGGGGATCCGGATCATACCCGCCAGCTCCGGCCTGCAGCGAATGTCCGAGTTGACTCTGGCGCAGCGGAATCACTTGGTGGAAAGCTTTGCAAACCTGGACGCGGATACGGACTACTTCATTATCGACACCGCGGCCGGAATATCGCGAAACGTGATTCATTTTTTGCTTTCTTCTCAAAACGTCATTGTGGTCAGCGCGCCGGAGCCGACGGCTATCGTCGACGCTTACGCGGTCATCAAAATAATCGTGGCGGAGGAACATAAAAAGCCGATTCATGTTCTCGTCAATTCGGTCGAGAACACCGAAGAAGCGTATGAGGTTTACTGTCAAATCAACTCGGTAGTCAAGCGGTTCCTTAACCGGGAAGTCGACTACCTAGGCCATATTGAGCGCGATTCTCACGTCCCGCAAGCCGTGCGCAGCCAAATGCTGGTCACCCACCGTTTTCCCGACGCCCGCGCGAGCCAATGCTTTCGTGATTTGGCCCGTCGGATCGCTCAGCAGGAAAACTCGCGGCAATCCGGGGACGGCCTGGTGTGGGAGAAGCTCCTCAATGATTGGGTCAATTAATCCTTTTGCCGTGCATGCGGCTTTGAAATTGCGGCACGGCAGCGACTTGAATAGCCCACGTCTCCTGATCCTCTTTAGGGAGACGGATATGCCAACAGAATAGCCTGCAGGGGCGCAGAAAGATCGGCGGCCCTGTAAGAGGGAAAAGAAAATGCAGGACTCGATGAGCCAGAAAATATACGAAACGCCAGTCCCCAACAACGCCGAGCGGGATGGATTGATTTTGGAGCATTTGCCCCAAATCAAATACATCGCCCAGCGGATTTCCACAAAACTCCCGTCTCATGTCGAATTGAACGACCTGGTAAGCGCGGGCATTCTTGGATTGCTGGACGCAATCGAGAAATTTGATCCAAACCGGGGTGTCAAATTCAAAACCTACGCCGAACTGCGCATCAAGGGCGCCATCCTGGACAGTTTGCGCAACCTCGACTGGGCGCCCCGCTCGCTCCGCAAGAAAAGCAAAGATCTGGAGCGAGTTTACAGGGAACTCGAGCAGCGATTGGGCCGCCCGGCCAGCGACAAGGAAGTCTGCGAGGCCATGGAAATCACGCTTGATGAATTCTATGAGCTTGTGGATCAGATCAAGGGATTGAACCTCGGAAGCTTCCAGGAGCTTTCCTCGCAGGATGAGGACAAAAACCCCGAGCCCCTGGTCAAATACATCCCGGACGCGCCCCACATGGATCCTTTTTTCGTTTTTCATAAGACGGAGATCCAAAGCATCCTGAGCGTCGCCATCGACACGCTTCCCAAAAAGGAACGTCTGGTCGTTTCGCTGTATTACTTCGACGAGCTCACGATGAAAGAAATCGGGAAGGTGCTCGGCGTCAACGAGTCCCGCGTGTCTCAACTCCATACCAAGGCGATGCTGAGACTGCGGACTAAACTGAAAAAAGTGAACGGGCAAGAATAGCAGCCGGTCGATACTATGGAAAAGGTACTATCGCAGGAAGAAATCAACGCTCTGTTTTCGGCGATGTCCTCCGAAGATGCAGGCGCAGTTTCGTCGCAGGATAAAATCGCCGCGGCTTCCGCCCGCAAAATCGTCAATTACGACTTCCATCGCGCGGATCGGATATCGCAGGACCAGATGAGGTCGATTCACCTCCTGCACGAATATTTCGGGCGCAATTTTGCATCTTCACTTTCCGCATATCTGCGCGCTTTCGTCGAGGTGAACCTCGTCTCTCTTGAACAGATATCCTATGCCGCCTTCATCAAAGCGCTTCCAGACCCCACGTTGTTCACGAGTCTCGGGATGCGTCCGTTGGACGGGAATATGGCGATGGAGTTGAATCCGTCTCTGGTTTTTCCCATGATCGACATGATCCTGGGGGGAGCGGGTCTTTCGCTGACCGCCAACCGCAACCTGACCGAAATAGAGATGAACATCATCGAAGGCGTCATCCGTCTGGCGATGCGGGACCTGAGAGCCGCATGGCTTCCGATTATGGAACTTGATTTCTTTCTCGAAGGGAAGGGAACCAAGGCTCAAATGTTCCAGATCGTCTCCCCCGCCGAAGCGGTTATCGCCGTGCATTTCGAGCTGAAAATCGGGGAGAACTCCGGTTTGGTGAACCTTTGCATCCCCTCGCGCCTGTTGAAGCTGCTTCGAGGCAAATTCGATCAGCAGTGGAACGTGAGAAGGCAGAAATCCACGAGCAACGAAGCCGAGAGGATCTTTGAGCTGATGAAACTGGTTCCCGTTTCTCTTGCCGGTGAAATGCGCAGCTCCAATCTCACGGTCGACGATCTTTTAAAAGTCGCGGTGGGGGATGTCATTCAGTTGAACGAGAGAGTCGGCGACCCGATCTACATGTGCGTTGCGGGAGCGCCGAAATTTGTGGGAAGAATTGTCGTCCAACGCGGGAAAAAGGCTTTCGAAATATCCGCGAAGCATCTCGGCTGAGACGGTTCCCGAGTATTCCGCTTTGGAAGAAAATGCGAGGATTTTGTGGCAGACAGCTATGAAAACGCCAAGATTGCGGAGAAGGCAAAAGAGGCTGCCGTGGCAAGCCCTGCTGCGGAAAATTGGAATCTCGACATGCTCCTGGATGTCGAGCTCCCGGTGAGCGTTTCATTCGGGCACTCCGAGATGCAGCTAAAAGACGTCCTGAAGCTCGGGGCGGGATCTGTCATCGAATTGGACAAATCCGTCAACGACCCGGTGACCATTATCGTCAATCACAAACCCATCGCCAAAGGGGAAGTCGTCATGGTGGAAGGCAATTACGGAGTGCGGATTCTTGAGGTTGAAAGCAAAGCGGAAAGGATTCGTTCGCTCGGATAAACCGCTCAGGCTCCAGACCGTCGGTCGGGAGAGCGAGGAAATATGCAAACGCTGCAGACGGAACACGCGGAGTCGAAAGTTCACGAACTTATTGCGAAAGTTCAGGATTTGCCCGCATTGCCCGGAATTGTCGTCAGGGCTATGGAGATGGCGCTTGATCCGGATGTGTCGGTGAGGGACTTGCAGCTGTTGATAGCGAAAGACCAGGCCTTGTCCGCCAAAATATTGAGAATCGTCAATTCCGCCATGTATTGCCTGAGATGCGAGGTCTCGACGGTTTCTCATGCGGTCTCTGTGCTGGGAATTCAGACCGTATGCTCCATCCTGATGGCGGCTTCGGCGGAGCGTGTTTTCAGCCAGGCGAAAGATCTTGGAACAAAGCTGATGTCGGAACATTCCTGGGGGGCGGCCCTGGCCGCCCGGGCCATTGCCAGACGGATTGGATATGAACAGCCCGAGGAGGCCATGGTTTGCGGCCTGATGCACGATATCGGCAAGCCGGTGATGATGATGAATCTTCAATCCGTTTACAGCGAAATCGTCAGCGAGGTTTACAAGGGGAACGCCGGTTTTCATCAGCTGGAGCTTTTGACTTTGGGCTTTTCCCATGCGCATGTGGGCGAGATGCTCGCACGGAAGTGGAATTTCCCGCCACAACTCGCCGAAGCGGTGGGCTGGCATCACGATCCGCTGTCCGCTCCAAACTACCGGCGGCTGGCGTGCATCGTCAACTTGGCGAATCTTGTCATGATATCGATGGGAATCGGCTTTGAGAAGAATGGGGACGTCGGTCTGGAAAAACTTCCGGCCACGGAATATTTGAGCCTCGCCGGTTCGGACATGAGCGCTCTCATTGCCGATGTCCAAACCTCAATCCACGATACGGCGCGGCTCCGGGGGTGACGGCCGACGCTCATTTATGGGAGAAATCGGATGCTTTACTTATTCCTTTTCATCCTGGCTCTGCATGCAGGCGTGCTTCACTTCACCATGAGGAAAAAGCTTTTTCTGAGAATCGGGACTCTGGAATGCGAATTGCGGAACATTTCAGGATCGATGGCTCAAATGGTCGAAATGCAGATGAAAGCGCACTGCAAATATTCCGCGAATCTCGAGAACCTGGAAGAAAGGCTGATGGAATTGAGCGTTCCTTCGCATGATCCCAGTCTTCCGCTGGAGAGAAGGCACCAGGTCCTTGCGCTGGCGCGGCAGGGGGCGGGGTTGGACGAAATCGTGAAGCGTCTGAAAGCCCCGGCGGGAGAAGCCGAACTCATTCTGAATTTGGGCAAATACATGAATTGGGAAAATCCAAAGAACGCCAAAGTCAAGGAAAAGGTTGGTTCGTATGCCTAGATATCAATGCTACCGCAAAGATTGTACGCGCATTCGGTCGGAGTTCAGCGTCTTTTTGAACCGGCGGCGGCCGCCCCAGTGCGAAGGGCATGTTTTTTGCAGCGACTCCTGCCTGATGGCCTATTTCGAAAATGATTTGAATGAAAAATGGCGCCGGCTGCAACACGAAAGAAACCGCAGGATTCCGAGGCCAAAACTGGGCACCATCCTTATGCAAACGACCTATTTAACCCGCGGGCAGCTTGAGGAAGCCATCAAGCTTCAAAAGCAGACGCAGGAAGGCAGGCTGGGCGAATGGCTTCTTCGCCTCGGATTTGTGGAAGAGCATCAAATCACCGCGGCTTTAGCGCGTCAATATGGCCTTCCTCTGATCAACCTCAAGAACTCGAACGCCAACGCGGAAGCCGTTAGGATGATTCCCGGCAAGGTCGCCAAGCGCTCCGGATTCCTTCCTGTGGGATTCGGCGCCGACCAGGACTCCATTCGAGTCGCCGTATGCGCGCCTGTCGATTTTATTTCGCAGCAGGCGATACAGCGTATGGTTCGCAAGGGGATTGAGGCCTATGTCGGCGATCAATCGGTCATTCAACAGCTGCTTGGCGAATGGTATGAACCCCAAGAGCTGGATTTGTCGAATGTGCCCACATTCGGCTCGCTGGACGAGTTGATCGAGATCGGCGCCGAAATGATTGCCAGCGCCGTAGACAGCCGCGCCGAGGACATACGTGCCGAGCTTCTTCCGGATTTTTTCTGGATGCGCCTGGATTTCGCCACGGAATCCCACCATCACTTTTTCCGTTACAGCTCGACGCCCGTGGAATACATGGCCCCGGCTTCCGAAAGAGCGTGCTCTCTCGATTATGCGGTGGGACATTGATGCAATTCTTTCCCACCATACCGGGCAATAATTTCCGGCCCGGACGGAGGATTAATGGATTGGGGGCGCTGAAAACGCCCGTATTAACCAGAAGCGCTATGGCATGAAACTTGCACGGACAATATTTCAATGTCGGGCTTTACGCATGACGAGCCCAAAGGATGCGTTCTGTGAATAATGGAATTTATACAGCCTATTCTGGAATGCGCGCACAGGCCGACGCGCTGGATCTGCTGTCGAACAATCTGGCCAATCTGAACACGGCCGGATTTAAGGAGGAAATGGCTTATTTCACTCTGTTGAATCCTCCCGCGGACAACGGGCTCAATTCCACGATCAACAGCTCCGTTATGACGCTGGGCGCCATCAACTCCCTGGCGGGCTCTCTGAGCCGGACGGACGGAGAGCTGGATATAGCGATCGAAGGAAACGGCTTCCTGGTCGTGCAGACGCCGCGGGGCATCCGCTACACGCGAAACGGCAATCTTCAGATGAACGCGCAGGGAGTGCTCTGCTGCTCTGAAGGCTCGCCTGTCCTCGGGACCAGCAACCGTCCCATCGCGCTTGGGCCCGGAAAAATTCAGATCGGCGAAAACGGCTCGGTCTTGTTGGACAACGGACCGGTGGACCAGCTGAAGGTCGTCGCTTTCGACAACGCCGGCAGTCTGAAAAGAGAGGGCAATTCTCTTTTCGCTATGCCGGAGGGCGGGGGCAAAGAAATGGCTTCGGACGCAAAAATAAAAGCCGGCTACCTGGAACAGTCCAATGTCAATCCCGTCGCCTCTATTGTGCGCATGATCGGAATTATGCGGAATTTTGAAGCGATAAAGAAAACCGTCGATTTGATGGTCAATGACATCACGTCGAAGTCCATCGACAAGCTTGGACGTTAGGAGAAGAAATGCTACGTGCAATGTATACGGCCGCGAGCGGAATGGAAGCGCAACAATTAAATATCGATACGATTGCCCATAATCTTGCCAACATAAACACTAGCGGATTCAAGCTGCGGAGAGCTCAATTTCAGGACTTGCTTTATCAAAACATCCGTCAGGCAGGAGCGGCCAATACCGCGACTACGGACATACCGGTCGGGCTGCAGGTCGGACTCGGAACCCGACCGATCGCAACGGAGATCATTTTCAGTCAAGGCGATTTCCAAGCAACGAACAACCCGCGGGATGTGGTTATTCAAGGCCAGGGATTTTTCCAGGTCAAGCAGGCAAACGGACAAATGGGATATACGCGGAATGGACATCTCAGCATGAATCAGGATGGAAATCTCGTGACTTCCGAAGGCGATCTGCTGGATCCGCAAATCACCATTCCGCCAGATCAAATCGGCATCACGATAGGATCCGACGGAACCGTGTCCGTTATGCGCGCAGGACAGAATCAGGCTGAAGCGGTTGGAAGAATTGAGCTGGCGCTTTTTCAAAACCCATCAGGGCTTCAAAGCATCGGAAAAAACCTTTTTATAGCCACGCAGGCTTCCGGGGAGGCTGTTACCGGCACTCCGGGAGAAAATGGTTTAGGGACTCTCCTTTCCGGTTTCGTGGAACAGTCCAATGTGAGCGTGGTTGAGGAAATGGTCAATATGATCATCAGCCAGCGCGCTTACGAAGCCAACTCCAAAGTCATCCGCACTGCGGATGAAATGTTCACCCAAGCGAACAACGTGATTCGGTAGAGGATCCCGATGAAGCAAGTTTCGAATTCTCTCCTCACCCTTCGCCCAATCCCTTTCAAAGCGAAATCGCGCGTGTCGGCGCTTCTTCGAGATGGAGTTCCGACTGCCCTTCGCCTCTTCACCCCTTTCCACGTTTGCCGGGAGGGATTCCTGAAAGCGAATTCTTCAGTTCTCCCGGACTCGTCTTGTCCGCTACGCAGTTCTGTCCGCTACCGGTTGGGTGAGGGGAGGATTCGGGGCTTGCTCATCGCGTTGTGCCTGATTTCAGCCGCTATTTTCACGTACTCTGATTCGGCGGCTGAATCGGTTTGTATCAACCTGAAAGAGGAAGCCGTCGTCCGAGCGGACGGCGTCGTCCTGAAAGACGTCGCCGATCTGCAATCGGCGGACTCCAAAAGCATCGAGACGCTGGCCCAAACGCCGCTGTGTGCGGCGCCTCCCTTCGGCGTCACTGCCACGCTGAGCCGCAATCAGATTCTGGACATTTTGAGAAAAAACGCCGGTTTTGCTCCGGATGCCAGGTTTACAGGCGCGACCATCGTTCAGATCCGGCTTGAGGGGAAGCCGGTGCAGCCGGAAGAAATCGCCCGGATTATAAAAAGACATATTGCGGAGACCACGTCCTGGAAAGAATCCGAGATCGAGATACAATCCGTTGAAAACCTGGAAGGAATCGATCTGCCTCCCGGCGACGTTCATTTACAGGTCTCCTCGCGCTCGCCTGTCGTCGGAAGGGGGAAAATCGTGTTCCCCGTGGAAGCGTTGCAGGACGGCAAGGTTCGGCGAATGTTTTGGACGACCGCGAGAATTCGCATTCATGCTGAAATGATCACTGCGGCGAAAGCGATTCGTCCGGGGATGACCGTTTTGGCCGAGGATGTCATCCGTTCGCGGAAAACCATTTCCGACGTTTATGTTTCCTGCCTCCGGACTCCGGACGAAATTCTCGGGAAAATATCGCGTCGAGCTTTTTCTCCCGGAGACCCGTTGGTTCGCGAAGCTTTTATTCATCCCTATTTGGTTAAGAGCGGCGAGACCGTCCACCTCCGGTTGGAGCGGAGCGGTTTGGTTCTTACAGCGCTGGGCCGCGCCGAACAGGATGGTCGGCTCGGCCAAATCATCAAAGTGCGCAGCCTGGAGTTTTCGACTCTCCTGAACGCGCAGGTTACCGGCAAGGCTGAAGCTCGAATTCAATGACAGGAGTGCGGATGCAGCGGAAATATCGGCGCCCATTTTTATATTCGGTTTTGCTTTTTCTTTTTTGCCTGGCGACGGCAGGATGCGCTTCAGGCAACGTCAAAGTCAACGACCCGACGGATCTCCAGAATTATGTGGAAGACGCGAAAAACAGGCAAACGCAGGCGAACGCCGGGGAAGGCTCTCTTTTCACGAACGGCGGCTTCCGTTCCGACCTTTATCGCGATTTTAAAGCCCGTTTTGTCGACGACGTCGTGACGATCCGAGTGCTGGAATCGACGCAAGCGTTGGCAAGCGCCGACGCCAGCAGCTCTCGCGCGAGCCAGGCTTCCGCAGGGTTCGACAGCATTTTCGGGCTCGAAAAAAAGATCGCCGAGCTTCCGACCATAGTTTCGGGAAAAAGCAATTCCAGTTTTCAGGGATCCGGAGCCACCACCCGCGAAACCACCGTCGAGACGATTTTGACGGCTCGAGTGATGGACGTCCTTCCCAACGGCTATCTCGTCGTGGAAGGGATGAGAGAGATCCGGGTGAATAACGAGAACCAAAGCGTGTATTTAACCGGAGTCGTCCGGCCGGAAGACATCAGCCCCGGCAATGTCGTTCTTTCCTCGGCAGTGGCGCAAATGTCGGTTCGAGTTCAGGGCCGGGGAACCGTCAGCCAGCCTTTAAAACCCGGCTGGCTCTATCGAATATTGAATGGAATTTTGCCCTTCTGAGAAAAATGCAATGCGCCTGAAAATATTCATTATCGGAATCTTGATAGGGTTTTTGCAGGCGCCGGCCGCGAGAGCCGCCGCCCGTGTCAAGGACATCGCTTCCTTTGAGGGGGTTCGAGAAAATCAATTGTCCGGATACGGTCTGATCGTCGGCCTGAGTGGAACGGGAGACAGAAGCCAGACCTTTTTCTCGACCCAGACTCTGGCGAATCTTCTGGAGCGCAGCGGGATCACGATCAATCCGGACCAGGTGCGGGTTAAAAACATCGCCGCGGTCTGGGTGACCGCAACGCTGCCGCCTTTCATCCGGCAGGGGAACCGGATCGACGTTACGGTAAGTTCGCTGGGCGACGCGTCAAGCCTCCAGGGAGGCGTGCTGATCCAGACTCCTTTGCGCGCGGCGAACAACCAAATCTACGCGGTCGCTCAGGGTCAGGTTGTGCTCGGCGGATTCAGCGGGGGTAGCGGCGGAAACCGCGTTCAGCAAAACCATCTTACCGGCGGAAGGATTCCGAACGGAGCGCTGGTCGAACGGGATGTAGCGGTGGATTTTACGGGGAAAACGCGGCTGAACCTGATCCTGCATCGAAGCGATTTTACAACCGCAAGCCGCACGGCCCGCGCCGTCAACGACTCCGCCGGCGCGGAAATATCGCATGCGGTGGACGGGCGCACGATTGAGATCAATGTGCCGCCGAATTACAGCGGCCGGATTGTTGAATTCATGTCTCTGGTTGAAGGCGCCGCAATGGAAATCGATTTGCCGGCCCGAGTCGTCGTCAACGAAAAAACCGGAACCATCGTGTTGGGAAAAGAGGTCCGAATCTCAGAAATCTCGATCATTCACGGGAGCCTTTCACTCCAGGTCGGCACGGCGCTTTCGGTTTCGCAACCGGAAGGATTCTCCAAGGGAGAAACTAAAATTGTCCCGGAAACCACCGTTTCGATCCAGGAGGAGAAGGGGAAGACCGTGACTTTGCGCAACGGCGCCAGCATCGAGGATGTCGTGAAAGCCTTGAACGACATCGGCGCAGGGCCGCGGGACATCATCGCCATTCTTCAAGCGATCAAAGCGCAGGGCGCTTTGCAGGCTGAACTGGAGATAATCTGACGCTCATGAGGACTCATTGAAATGCAGGATTCATCGATCAACTTGACGCAATTTCCTCCTGAAATGCTGGTCAGCCCTGGAAGGGGGCTTGAGGGGAAAGTCCATGCCGCCCTGAATGCGTCAGGCAAAGAGCAAAGAAGCGAACTCAAAAAAGTCGCGCAGGAGTTCGAGGCTGTCTTCATCGCGTATCTGCTGAAGGTGATGAGGGAAACCATCGAAGAATCCGGATTGATGGAAGAAGGATTCGGCAAAACCATTTACACGGAGATGTTCGACCAGGAAGTATCCATGAGCATAGCCAGACGAGGCGCGCTTGGAATTTCCGATCTTTTATACAAACACCTTTTGGAAATCGAACCCGAAAAGGAACAGATGAATTCCACCGAGAGCCCTGCTTCCCCTCATGGCTCCGGCAACGGGGCCAGCAGCCAGAATGAAGGGCGGGAGACAAACGATCTTCAGCTTCCGGTGCTGGCCCCTGTCAGTTCTCGCTTCGGCCCGAGGGCCGACCCCTTTTCTCATAAAAGGCGAATGCACAAAGGCGTCGATTTTGCAGCTCCGAAGGGCGCGCCCGTCGCTGCGCCTTTGCCGGGCAAAGTCGTTTCCGCCGGCTGCGAAAGCGGCTACGGCAACACGATACTGATTCAGCATCCGAACGGACTGCAGACGCGATACGGCCACCTGGATGCGATCCATGTCCATAAAGGGCAGGAGGTTGCCGGGGGGCAAATTATCGGAACCGTGGGAGATACGGGGCGGAGCACCGGCCCGCATCTTCATTTCGAAGCGATTCGAATGGGAAAACATGTCGATCCGTTTCAAGCCGGCGAGCTTCGGACGGCGGATCTGAAAAATGGATTCTGAGCGCTTTAAAGCGCAGGATTGCGGCAGCGGATAGCATTTGAAAAATGAAAATGTTATTCATTGCCAATCCCCTAATGGCTAATAATGGCTAAAGTGCTAAGATCAAGGGGACGATAAGCAGTACAAAGAGTAATCTCTTGAGGATGCAAAATGGAGATTAATGGTTCAAATCCCTTGATTGGCTCGAAAAACAACGTTCAGAGGCTTGAGAGTCCGCAGCAGGCGGAGCGGACTCAAAAAAGCGGCGGCGGTCGGAATCCCGACACGGACAGGCTCGAATTGTCGGTTCGAAGCCGGGAAATATCGCATCTCGATGAACTGGTTCGTTCGACTCCCGATACCCGGGAAATGAGAATAGATCAGGTTCGACGGGATATCGAAGCCGGCACTTACAATGTGAAAGCGGAGAAGATCGCCGACAAGATAATCGGAGGCAATCTGCTGGACGAGGTTTTTTAGGGCCCGACTAGGCGGTGACGGCCATGTCAGACGACTTTGGTCTTTTGAATCTTGCAGTTTCACCGTATTTTGAACGGATTGGCAGGGAAGAACGGCTGGGGGATCAGCCGCGAAAACCCAAGAATCTGAAGCCGAAGCCGGACAAAAAAAGCCAGGCCGCCGATCCGTCCGAGGGAGATCCGAAAGAAGATGACCCCGCGTCCTCAAACCACATTGATCTCAGGATATGATGAATCATGGATCTCATGATTTCGGAGCTCCTGGAAATCATTCGCGAAGAAATCGACACTTATCGCGATCTCACAGAGCATGCGCGGCGCAAGACGGCGCTGCTCGCTCAAGGCCGCGTGGACGCCATCCTGGAAAGCAATAAAGCGGAAGAATCCTACAACGCCAGGCTGCGCGATCTGGAGTGCAGAATGTCGCGTCACTGCCGCGATCTGTGTCTGAACTTCGGGATGCCGCGGGAGGAGTTTACTCTGACGAAACTCGCCGACAGGCTCGAACAATCGTTAGCTCTGGAAATCCGGCGACAGGCCACCCTCTTCAGGAATATCGTGAAGCAGCTGAAATCGGTTTCTGCGCGAAATATGAGACTGATTGAAAAATCCGTTCACTATTCCCAAGGCCTGCTGGATCTTTTTTCCAATGCCACGAGCTCTTATCAGAAGTCGGGTCTGTTCAAGCAAGTCCCATCCATTTCGCCGACCTTTTCTCAAAGAGCGTAAAGAGAAATGCCGTGGTTGGATGAATAATTCGGATCGGTGGATTGATCCTTTGCGGCCGGCGGCTTTCCGGCTGGAATTTCATCTTTATGACATCAATTCTGAGCGGTTTGGAAACTGTGAAGCAGGCGTTGGACGCCCAACAGTTCGCTTTATCGATAACCCAGAGAAATGTCGCCAATGCGAGTCAGGAGTCCTATACGCGGCAGGAAGCCGTCTTTGCCGACGTGACTGCTGTCGGAGGCGCTGCGGTAAGCATTGCAGCCGCCCGGGATCGCTATATCGATGCAAGCATCTGCAAGGAGCTTCAATCCTATGGGAAGCAGCAAGCGGCTTATGAAGCTTTGCAGCAGATCGACGCCCTGTTCAAGGAAAACAGCGGGCAGGGGCTGCAGCAGGCTCTTTCCGGATTTTTCAACAGCTTCAGCTCTTTGTCCACAAACCCGGAGGATTGGACGCTGCGGCAGCAGGTTTTGTACAAAGCCGCTGCACTGACAGCGGAATTCCACCGGATGTACGGGGGATTGCAGCGAGTGCAGTCCTCTGTCGATCATTCCGTCAAGAGCGCAGTCGAAGAGATCAATTCGCTGACCTCGGAAATAGCTGAATTGAATAAAAGAATCGCTTCCGCATCCGGATCGGAGGAGGCGTTTGGTTTGCGGGATGAGCGGCAGCGGATTCTGGAAAATCTTTCCGGGTTGATCGATTTATCCAGCTACGAGGCTGAAAACGGTTCGATCGCGGTCATGACTCTGCAGGGAGGCCTCCTGGCCATCGGGAATGAAAGCTTTGATCTGGAAACGGCCCTGATTCCCGGATCGGGATTTCAGGGAGTGCGGTGCAATGGGCAGGACATCACTGAAACGTTGCAGTCGGGAAAACTCAGCGGCCTTGTCGGCATGCGAGATCAAATAGCGGGATACCTGAGCGCTTTGGATGAAATCGCGGCCGCAATCGCAACCCGCGTCAACGAACAGCACGCGGAAGGGCTGGATCTCGACGGCAATCCCGGCGAAAACTTTTTCTCTTTCGGGCCCGACGCCTCCATTCCGGCCGCCGGCGCCGCGCGGCTGATTGAAGCGGCCCTGTCCGACCCGAGAAAAGTGGCGGCGGCCGCTTCCGAAGGCGGGATGGGCAGCAATGAAAACGCAATGCTGCTGTTCGACATTCGCGATGAAATATTATTTTCCTCTTCGGCTGAAACTCTCAGCCAGTTCTACGCCGGCCTCGTTTATCGGATCGGGGCGGACGAACAGGCTGCTGCGGATGAAGCGGCAGTTCAGACCGCTGTTCTGGAGCAATTGAAAAACAACCGGGGCGCATTGTCGGGAGTCAACCTGGACGAAGAGGCGGTCAATCTGATCAAGTATCAGAAGGCGTACCAGGCCAGCGCCAGATTCGCGACAGTGTTGGAGTCCTTGAGCGATGAAGTCCTTAATATTCTGGGTGTTTGAAAATGCGCGTCCCTCAAACTGAGATTTACCGGAATTTTTTATTCAATATTGAGACGCTCAACGAGCGTTTGAGCAAATTCAACGAGCAGGTATCGAGCGGCCGGAAGGTGACGCAGCTCAAAGATTCCCCTTCGGGAAGCGCTCAATTGATCCATTTGAGCGAGCAATCCTCCGAGATCGATCAATACCAGTTCAATGTTGACGCCGCTTCCTATTTTCTCGGAATGGCGGATTCGGTCCTCAACGAAATGAACAATCTTGTCACGACCCTCTACGCCAAGGGAAGCCAGGGCGCCTCCGAATCCGTTTCCGCCGACGCGCGCTCGGCGCTCGGCGTGGAAGTAAGCTCGCTTCGCGACCAACTCGTGTCGCTTGCCAACACACAGGCGAACGGCCGTTATCTGTTTTCGGGCGCACGCGACTCCTCCGCGCCGTTCGTCGTCGAAGGAAACGAAGTCCGATGGCAGGGCGATGAAAATGTGAACGAAATCCGCATCGACGACGGATTGGAAGTTCAGACGGGCGTCTCCGGGCCGGATGCGTTCGGCGCGGTTTTTTCCGTTGTGGACTCCTTGCTGTCGGCTATCGAGGGAAACGACATGGCAGGAATGCAAACGGCATTGGGCCAGTTCGCTTCCGCATTGTCGGGACTCAGCTTGGCCCGTGGAGAAATCGGCGCCAGCCTCGGCATGTTGAACAATGTTAAAACAACGCTTGACGCGCGGGATGCCCAACTGATCAAACAGCGGAGTCAGGTGGAGGATGCGGACATGGCGGAGTCCGTAGTCAAAATGAACCAGGCCCAGGCAGCTCTGGAAGTAGCCGTATCCGCCGGAGGCTCCATTCTGCAGCAGCGCAACTTATTCGACATTCTGGGCTAGACAAGATAGAATACCGCCTGTTTGAACGCTTGTTTCGGCAAATTGAAAGGTTAATCGCCCACTGCCGTCAGGGATCCGCGCGAGCGGATCTCGATAGCCGGCGGTGGCGCAGCATTTCCAGATCGAGGCGACATGTTAATCCACACCGTCAATTTCGGAGAATTGGAAGTACCGGAAGACAAAATCATCACTTTCAAGGAGGGATTGCCGGGCTTCCCTCAGATTCATAGGTTTGCAGTTTTGGAGCTGGACGAACTCAAACCCTTCCAGTATCTCCAGGCCCTCGATGATCCTCCGATAGCTCTCTATGTGATCAATCCATTCATTATTGATCAGACGTATGAATTCCGGCTGACCGAATCGGATATGGATGAAGTCAACAGCAACAATTCTTCGGAATTGGCCGTGTACGCCGTGGCCACGATTCCGGAAGACCCGTCCCAGGCTACGATCAATCTCATGGCCCCCATTGTCATCAACGACCGGGATCGGCGCGGGAAGCAGGTCATATTGCATGAAAGCAAATATTCGGTCCGACATCCGTTGTTAGGCGGCGCCGGTCCAAACGAGGCGGAGAAGTTGGAAGCCTGACATCAAGCTTCCTTTTGCGCAGGGCAGGACAGCCCTGCAGGTAATTACACGGATGCTAGTTTTTACAAGAAAAAAAGATGAAAGCCTTGTCATAGGGAACGAAATAGAAGTGACGATCCTGAACATTGGAACCGGCAGCGTCAAAGTCGGCATTACGGCCCCGCGCCAAATTTCCGTCCACCGGCATGAGGTGTATGAGGCCATCAAGCGTGAAAATCTTGCGGCGTCCAAATCGCAGATGCCCCAGATAGACATTCTGAAAAAGCTTTTGAGATAGCCCGACAACTTGCGAGTTCTTACTTTCAATTCCCATCAGCCATATCTTCACATGTTGGCCGGCTGTCTGCCCTGGGATTTCGGCGTCGTCGCTCCAAGGCTGGCGTCCGGGCGGCTCAAACGGTGGAATCCTTCTATTCGTCCTCTTCCCGGCAACATCGTTGTTTTTTCTTCGGTGCAGGAAGCTTCTCAAGCAGGTTCCTGGGACTGGATTCTCGCTCATAACGTCCACGACTTGCTCGATTCCCGGGCGCTTCCCATCCCCAAGGCATTTCTTATACACGGGACTCTGTCCGGCCGGATCCTGCAGGACGGCGTCTCTATCGACCGGGCTCTTTACATCCGAAGCCTGAAGACTCTTCTGGAGAACTGCGGCGCCCGCGTGATCTACATATCGGAACTGAAACGACAGGATTGGGGGATCCCGGGAGAAGTCATCCGGCCTGCTGTGGACGTCCGCCACTATGGAGGATATCGCGGCGACGTTCGCGGAGTGCTCGAGGTCTGCAACCGTCTGCGGGAACGGGGCGCGATGACGGGATGGGACGTATTTGAATCTGTTTGTCGGAATATGCCAAGCCTTGTGATTGGCGACAATCCCGGCATCCCATGCAGCCGCATGTCCAGGGACTGGGAGGATCTTAAAGAACAGCTTCGATCCTATCGCGTTTACCTGTATACGCCGGCGCACCCCTATGAAGACGGATACAATCTTTCGCTTTTGGAGGCTATGGCGACCGGAATGCCTGTCGCAACGCTGAAGCACGAGACGTCTCCGGTGCGGGACGGATTGGAAGGAGTCGTCGCCGCCGCTTGCGACGAGCTGCGGGAGAGAGTCCTTGAACTGCTCGACGATCCCGAAAGGGCCAGGCGGCTGGGCGAAGGCGCCCGTCTCAGGGTGGAAAAGGAATTTGCAGTAGCGGATTTCCGGCGCGCTTGGGAGTCTATGGGGGACAATCTGCTCCGCAAATAATTCCATTTTGCCGCCGCCCTCGGAGCCGAGAGCTTCGGCAGGCTTTGCGCCTGAAGAAATTTCCCGGTGCGGCGCAAGGACGGAATAGGAAGAAGCCGGACAATTCAGCAGAGGGAATCGATGAATTTTGGATAATTGCCTTTTACGGGCTTCATGGCTTTAAGATATTGCCTGCGTTTGCCAATGTCGCCCAACTGCTTCCCCCGCTTGTTTTTCGACGTTTCCAGCATTTTCGCGCAATTTTCGCACAGTTCGTTCAGTTTCGCCGCTTCCTCTTTCGCCGCCGCCATCGCCGCCAGCGCCTGTTTTCGGGATTGCGAATCCAGTTGGATTTCGTTGGACCTGATGGAATCGCAGAAGCGGATAATTCGCCCGCTCAATTGATCGATGCCGGCCAGACGATCGCGCTGCTGCAGAATGGCTTTTGCGAAAGCGCCGATATCCGAAACATCGTGGACGAGCGACGCTTTTGCGAGAGCTTCGGACGCGTCATGATACTGGCGGATCAATTTTTGAAATTCGGCAAGGGTGTCGTTCATGGGGCGCTAGATCGATATATTCAGCGATTTTATTTGCAGGGCGGCCGGATTCCCAGATTCCAGGATTTTGGGCTGCGGCAAGGCGTCGCCGGCCGGGCTTTGGGACACGAGTTCGCTCCAGGCGGAACGTAGGTTTTCAAGCAGCGATTCCGTTTCCTCCAGCGGCTCGACGCTTTGTTCTACGTTGGCGGCGAACATTCTCCGCTTCATGTAGTCGTACAGGCGATCCAGAGAAGCCGCAATCTCGCCGCCCAGCTTGAGATTCAAACAGGATTGCAGCTCCGAAATAATGGAAATGCATTTGTTGATGGATCGCGACCTGCCCGCGATGTCCCGACGGCTCACTTGCTCCTTCGCTTCCTGAATAGAGCAAATGGCCGCGTCATACATCATCACCACGAGCTGAAGAGGATTCGCGGTTTTGACCGCCACTTCTCTATAGCGGTGCGCAAGGGACTGATGGCTCGACATTCGCTGCTCCTTTAAACGTCTATTGGCTTAATTTCGCCAGCTGGCTGCTGAGGTTCGATTGCGTCACCTGCAAAAGTCTGAGAGCCTCGTCGGCTTCATTGAATTGCCTGGTCAGCATTTCTTCTTCCACTTCGAGGCGGGCTTGATACGCAAGGATTTCCTCATTCAAGTATTTGATGCTGAGATTCAGGGCATCCTGGGAATTATGGATGGGGCCGGACAAGGGATCGGTGATGCCGTCGAGAATGCTGTGCAGGTTCATGAAGATGCTGTCGCCTTCCACTCCCGCATTCTCAGCCGCCACCGTTATCGATCCGTAGCCGCCGACGGCCGTTTGCGCTATGTTCACCGTCAAACCTTCTTCAGGCTGACCGGTCGCTCCGGCAAGAGCGCGGCCGGTTCCGGAGGCTTCATGCCCGTTGATTGTCCCGGCGATGTCGGTTCCGAATGCGGAGGTCAATTCTCCAAACCCTGCGGAATTGTCGCCGCTTCTGCTCGATTCCACGGCGACGCTTTGATTGCTGCCATAATCGCTGGTGAAGATTTTGACTCTTCCGGTTCCGTCGTCGGCCGCCGTGACCGCCATCCCTTGAGCGGAAAGCTCTTCGTTTATGCTGGACAGAATTTGGGCGAGGCTGTAATCCGTTCTCAGCGACACGGTCGCCGTTTTCCCGCCGGAGGATATGACGAGGGTTTCGTCTGCCGACAATACATCCGATTCCGAAAACACCCGGTTTCCGGTCAAGGCGGCTTGTTCGGCAAGGGCAGCGACTTGAATGGAATAGGTTCCGGCCTGAGTCGCCGCTGTTTTCGAATTAAACGTGACTCTGCTGTCGGAGGCTGTCGCGCCGTCCAGGGGCGTTCCGTTGCCGAGGAAGAAGGCTGCGACGCTTGTAAAATTGCTGGAAAGAGCGTCCCTGAGCTTGGACTCGTCGAGGGCCAGGTTCCCGTTCCGTTCGAATTCAAGGCCAACCTGTCCGGCGACATTAAACGATGAGTAGCGGTTCGCGACCGACTGGATCATCTTGTTTTGCAGTTTCGACTGAATATTGCGAAGAGTCGAATCCCCCGCAAGAATTCCTGCGGATGCATTGGCGGCGTTGTATGTGAATTGCGAATTGATGAATTCGTTCACCGTGTTATAAGCGGATACAAACTCTTCAAGAGTCGAGACGATGCCGTCGATGTCTTTGTCCACTGTGAGCGTGACCGGCCCGGCTGTCGTCTCTTTCAAGGTGAACGTCACTCCCTCGATGACGTCTGAAATGGTATTGGAGCTTTTTGTAATGCCGACGCCGTTGATCACGAACTGTGCGTCGGCGGCCGCTTGCGTCTGTGCAAAGCTCAAAGTCTCGCCGCCGGCAAGGTCGGTTTCCACCGTGAAAGCGTTCGCCGTTCCGACATTGTTCGCAGTGAGCAGCAATTTATAGGGATTGGAGCTTCCGTCATTGATGATAGTGGCGACGACGCCGGCGCCGGATGCATTGATGGCGTTGGCGACTCCTGTCAGAGTGTTGTTGGAGTCGGCAATGGTCACGACAACGGGATCGTTGCTTCCGGTCGCAATCGTAATCGACCCGACGCCGACCTTTGTAACATTGGAATCGGCGAAGTTGGAGGACGCCATCGATTTCGCCTGTGCAAGACTGTTGACTGTGATCGCATAGCTTCCCGCCGCATTCACATTGTCGGCGGAGGCCGATAGGGCGTTGCTGTCGGATGAAGCGACCGTGCATTTGGAAAAGACGCTTTGGGACAGCCGATCCGTATAGGTGTAGGGATTGACCAGCGGCTCGACGCTCGAACCGAATAAAATCGTGTTAACTTTTTCCGACAGCGTCGAGAGCTTGGTGTTTATGGTCTGAAAAGCGCCGATCTTGCTCTGAAGCGTCGACACCTGGCTTTGCATCCTTCGCACAGGAGCGGCGCTGACGTAAATCAGGTTTTCGACAATGCTGCCCACGTCTATCTGGCTGTTGATGAGATCTATCGATGTGCCTGCCATTATTTGCGCGCCTTTCTCGACAATTAAGGCTTCGAGGAAATGATCGCAGCGAGTGAAATAAAACCGCTTTTCCGCTTAGCCGGGTTCTTCCCTCCATTCGGAGGGCCGGAACATAAAACTTATCGACACCGGAAAGTCAACGGAATAGAGGTTTCTGCGCCTGTGGAGAGGGAAGAATCTACGGTGTATTTGCTAGCAATTGTTGAGGTTTGCAGCAATTCGGCCGAGAGCCTTGTCGATTTTACATAACGCGTCGTTAACGGTGGCGAAATATTCCGAATAGACTGCGAGAAGATCGGGGAAATATTTCGAATCTGCGGCGCGCTGCATGGCCGTGTTGCGTTTGCGCAAAAAGGCGACGTTGCCCATCTGGTTGAAACAATCCAACAGGGGGGCCAGGTGAGGCGCAAGATAGATGGATTCCTTGGCAGCTTCCAGCCGGCTTATCCGTTCCGGGATCGGGCATGAATTGTCGGTTTCACAAAGCCGCTGGCCTTTCTTTAATGCTTCCCGGATGGCCACGGACTCTTGAAGCAGCAAAGACAAGTCAATGCCTGAATAGACAAGGTTTTTATTCTGAGCGTCTGCATAAATTTCGGCGACGCGCTTGCGCAGACGCCTGTTTGTCCCGCACTCCCGATGGAGCGCATCGCGGAGGCTTAGGATTTCGACATGATCTTTCAAAATCCCTCCTTCGGTTGCGTTGATATATCGGGTTTTCGGATTGTCCCGGATAACCCTCTGGATCCAATTCCAATAAGCTGTAAGCTTGTCTGTGGATTCCACGGGGCGGCCGAATACATCTTCGACCGATACGGAGCGCCGGCGACAACGCAGCTGTTCCAGCTTCAAATGCCAATCTAAAGGATTAAATATATCATTGAACCATTCATCATCAAATATAATTCCTGTGCAATATATTCTGCCATCGGTATGAGCAAGATCCTGGCCGACAAATACGATTGGGTCGCACTGAAGAAGCAGGGCAAAATCCAAGGCTACGGTGGCTACGGATCCCCATGCCCGAAGCGAGCCTTTGTTGCCCAAAAGGTCGGATAAGGAGCGCAAAGACGAATTTTCAAAGGTGCATGTTAAAATCTTGCCGGAAAATTCGTCAAAAACATCTGGAAAGGATGAAGCTTCTGCAACAATATATGCATCCCTTGTGGGCGCCGATTGAAGGTGAAGATAGTTGTCGTGGGATGGATCGCCGGTCAATATGAAATGCGGATCAATCCCGGCAGCCAGCAGCGGTTTCAGGGCTGTGTCGGTGGAAAGAATGAGAGCGTTTTCTTCAAAACCCCGCAGTTCGTGAATGTTTTTATCCAGAGACGGCCCTGCGGAAACGATAATTGCCGGGACTTTGGCGAAGTGGCCTGCGAAGCCGGCGATCCCGGGAGAGAGCGCTGCTTTGCGCACATTCTTCACAAAATTATCAAGAAACATCTCCGAATTTGCGACCAGCGTATTGATATCGGTGAAAATCTGGAAGGTTTGACTCTGGATGGTTTCGGCTGCAGCTTTAAAGAATGAAGGATTTATCGTGAAACAGGGAAAATGTGCGATGAACGCGCTCTTCTGCGCTGCAACCGGATCGAAGAAATGCCGCCACTGTTCGGCGAGATCCGGTCCGCAAGCAGGCCAGGCGAAGTGAACATGAGGCAGTGAAATCAGGCTCGAGAGGTCGCGCGCTTCAAAGGCGGCCCTCAGAATTTCAAGGTCCGATTCCACGATGAAATAGCGATTCGATCTTGCTTTGTCGCCTTCGAGGAGCGCATCCAAAAGATAGCCGAGGCCGAACCCGAGAAGTATCAGGTAGTCGGCGCCGGAGGCATCCTGCTTGGCGACGATTTGCCGCGCTTCTCGAACAGGGTCATAGCGGCTGTGCAGAGCGAATGAAGATCCTTTCCGCTCGTAGCGCGCGGTGGGATTTCCGGAGGCGGATTCGAAAAGCGCTACGTTGCTGGTTTGGATGCAGCGCAACGCGTCCGCCAAACCCGGTTGGCGGGAGGAGAGCAGGTCCAAATTCGCGTCGAGATGGCTCAAAGAATATTTTCCCTGATATTGCCTTTGCAGTTGGCAGAAATGCAAACCGGCATCCGATGAATTTATCGTCTCAGGCGCAAATCCGGTTTAAGAAAAAGGGGAAGGGACGGAGCGGAAGAATCTTGCAGTCGCTGCCGCTGATCGGGAATATGCCGGGAGTCCCGGCATGGAAATTCACCGGGACTCTTGCGGCAGGTTTGAGAAAAAGGCGCGCTCATCCTTTGAGCGCGCCTTCACATCATTGGGTTTGAATGCTATCCACGGAGCAGACCGAGGACTGTCTGGCTGTTGGAATTAGCCTGAGCGAGAGCGGCGATTCCCGACTGCGCCAGGATCTGGTACTTGGTCAGGTTTGCCACTTCTTCAGCGATGTTGGCGTCCCGAATGCTGGATTCCGCAGCCTGGGTATTCTGAGACTGGGTTTGCAGCACTGCCACTGCGGACTGGAGCCTGTTGATGCCGGCGCCGATGCCGGCCCGCATGTTGGAAACGCTGTTTAAGGCGTTTTTGATGGTCGTCAAAGAAGTTGCGGCGTTATCCTGGCTCGTAAGGTTCACAGCGGCCAGGTTCTGGCCTCCGAGGCTCGTCACGGTTCCGGAGCTTGTGGTGATGGTGCTGATCGTGACCGAGATGGAACTGGCGCCCGTGAGATCCCCGACATAAACGCTTAAGCTGCCATTTATGCCTGAGGTCGTAAAAACGCCATAGCCGTTGAAATTGGTCTGGTTCGCAATACGTGCGATTTCAGCCTGTATCGCGGTGAATTCGGCGTTCAGAGATGCGCGGCCTGTGGAATCGACTGTTTCGGTCGCCGCCTCGTTGGCCAGCGTGACCGAGCGGGTCAACAGATTGGTGATTTCCTGCAGTGCGCCGTCGGCAATCTGAGCGACCGAAATGCCGTCGTTTGCATTCCTTACGGCTTGATTCAGAGCCTGAGTGTTCGCGCGCAAGCTGTCCGCGATCTGCAAGCCCGCCGCATCATCCGCTCCGGAATTGATTCGTTTGCCTGAAGACAAACGCATTAATGTGCGTGAAAGGTTGACATTGTTGACGTTCAGTTGGTTTTGAGCATTCAAACCAGAAATATTGTTCAGGATGCTAAATGATCCCATTTGGAATTCCTCCATGAATCCGAGCTACCGCCATTCATAAACAACCAGATCAAGGCTCTGGCCGCCTCGGCGAGGGGATAGTCGCTCAGCTCAGTAGAAGGCCCAAAGGCTTTTCTTCCGATTTTTTGGTTCTTGCTGCTTATCGTCCGAAGAGGATTGGAGCTTAGAGGAAAATGCAGAAAAATAGAGAGGAAGCGGGCTCCCCCTTTCCAAAGAGCCCGCTTTGTGCGCCCGCTGCGGCAGTCTATCCCGGTCGGGTGAGGATTACCTCATGCCCTGCAACAAAGACAGGATAGTCTGGCCGTTTGCGTTGGCCTGCGCGAGCGCCGCCGTTCCCGTTTGCGATAAGATCTGGAACTTGGTGAGGTTCGAGATTTCCTGCGCCATGTTCGCATCGCGAATCGTTGATTCAGCGCCCTGGGTGTTTAGGGATTGGTTTTGCATGACCGACACTGCGGATTGCAGCCGGTTGGATCCGGCCCCGATCACCGCTCGGTTGTTGGCGACTGCGATCAGCGCATTCCGTATGGTTGTCAGGGCCGAGACCGCCCCGTTTTGATCGACAAGGCTGACGGACGCAAGGTTCTGACCGCCAATCGAAGTCACCGTGTCTCCGGACGTATCAATGGTTTCGATTGTCACTGAAATCGAGCTGGGGCCGAAAATGTCCCCGACGAATGCGCTTAGAGAGCCGTTGAGCCCTGCCGGAGTGAATAATCGCACTCCGTTGAAATTAGTCTGAACTGCAATGCGCGCAATTTCCGCCTGAATCTCGCTGAACTCTGCATGAAGAGCGGCGCGAGCGGTCGAATCCATGGTCCCGGTTGCGGCTTCCTCCGCCAGCGTGACCGAGCGTGTAAGAATATTGGTGATCTCTTGCAAAGCGCTGTCCGCAATCTGTCCGACGCTGATGCAGTCGTTGGCGTTTCGCACCGATTGATCGAGGGCGCGGACGTTCGCCCTGAGACTGTCGGCGATCATCAATCCTGCGGCGTCATCGGCGCCGCTATTGACGCGTTTTCCGGAAGAAAGTCGGGTTATGGTCTGGGCTAGGTTGGCATTTGAAAGACCCAGCTGGCTCTGGGCGTATAAAGCGGCAATGTTGTTGAGAATGCTGAAAGATCCCATGATGAATTCCTCCGTGAATTCTTGGGAATGGGTCGGTGTTCCTGAAGGCGATCCGATGGGCATCCGTGCCCTGCCGCCCTGCAGGAGGTTTGCGGAATTTGTTTCGGTTCCTCAATGCCTCCGATCTAACAACTTCCGCTGCAGCATATCGTCGGAAAGTCCCGGGAAGTTTAATCAAAATACGCAGTTTTTTTTAACGGGTCTGGCCCCTAAGTTGCTTTAGGTCGTTTGGCGATCCTTAATCGCCTGGATCCTTAAAAGGGGTGTTCATGACCAAGTTCTATGTTGACGAGAGAGAAGTTCCGCCTCCAATGGACCTCTCTTCTTTGGCCAATGTCCTCAAGCAAATTGAAGACGCCTGCCTGCCGCCGAACGCTGTTGTCCGTCAGATACACATCGATGGAATTCCGCTGACGACGGACGAACTGTCCGGCAATTCATCCGAAATGCTGCAGCATCTGGAAGCGCGGGGGAAGATTGAGATCCATACCGGCACCATGGGCGAGATCGCTCGCGATTCGATCGTGGAAGCCCTCGATTATCTCGATCGCATCGAAGCCGCAACTCCCTCATTGGCAAGCAGTTTCCAGTTTTCACCCGGGCCGGAATCTTTTGAAAACCTAAGGCAGCTTTATGAGGGTTTGTACTGGCTGAATCTGCTGCTGGAAAGGTTGCAGACCGGCTTCCACATTCTGCTTGAAGACGCTGTCATTCAGGGCGTCCCGGCCAGGGAGCACCACAGGAAGTTTATCGCTGTTTTAAAACAGATGATCGATTCACAAGAAAAAAGCGATTTCGCTCTTATTGCCGATCTGATCGAGTACGAAATCCTTCCAATGGTTCCGGTCTGGAGAGAAATGTTCAAAATTATTTGTGAGAAGGCGCGCATTGCCCAATAGACGGTTTTGTCACGGACTTGTCAAATGATGTTATCTGGCGCCAAAAGTCTGACAGATTCGCGAGCTACATTCGGACCGCAGGAAAAGGCCCCCATCTGGGTGCGCACCGGCGCCGGACCCAAAGCCGGCTTCGGTCACTTGAAGAGATCGGTGGCGCTTGTCCGGACGCTGCTTGATTGCTGCCTGCCGATATTTCTTGTCGATTCGACGGACCGCTGGAGCCAGGAGCGGCTGGCCAACATTGGCTTCCGCTTTTTCACCGAAGGTTTGGACCGAAGCTGGTCGGTTTTGCCGAAACCTTCAGCGATTCTCATCGACACCAGGATTTCAGCCGGGCTGGATCGGCTGATCGCCTGTGCAAACGCCAAAAGAATTCCGGTTGTGAGCGTTCACGACCTGGGATTGAATCCACTTCCTTCGGACGTTTTGATCGACGGCAGCATTTTGCCTCTTTTTGAAAAATCCCGCAGGGACGCGATTATTTACGGCGGCGTTCCCTATATGATATTGGATCCTGAGTATCGTCTGCTCCATGAAAAGAAAAAGCAGATCCGTGAAAAAATCGGCACGGTCTTCATCAATTTGGGAGGCGGCGATTCGAGGAAATACTTCTTGAAAGTCCTGGAGGGTTTGCGGCTCTGGAATCGCCCGCTGGAAGCGGTAGGCGCCCCCGGGTTTGCAGCTTGGGGGCAGGAAGATCTGGAAATAAAAGATTGGGGGCCCGTATCTTTCCGTTGGGAAACAGGCTCGATCCATCAAATTCTTTTTCAAGCGGATCTTGCCGTCGCCGCCGGAGGCTTGGCCTCATACGAAGCCCTGTGCGCCGGCACGCCTCTAATGGCTTTGTCCTATGACTCCTACCAGCAGAGCGCCATCTCGGCTTTTTCCAATGCAGGCGCCTGCATTTCTCTCGGGCCGGGAGACGATCTGGATCCGGCTCGCCTTTCCGAGCGGCTTTCCTCCCTCGAACTCAATGTCATGGATCGAAATCGCCTCTCCTCGCGAGGGCGGCAAATAGTCGACGGACTGGGCGTCCAGAGAGTTTCGCAGGTAATTCGCGACCTGATATTTACGAGTTTGCTTGCAGATATAAAGGCGGTTCGATGATCCGGCTGGCGTCTTCGCTTAGGTCGTCCCGCTTCCGGCGCGAAAAGACGGGAATTCAAAAGGGAAGCGTTGTTGCAGTGGAAGTCCATCTTCTGGAATTGAGAGCGCATGAAAGAAAATAACATATTGATTGGCCAAAAAATCATCGGCCCGGGATCCAGAGTTTTTGTGATTGCCGAGATCGGTATCAACCATAACGGCAGCGTAAGTCAGGCGGAAAAGCTGATCGACGCCGCGGCTCAGGCGGGTGCGGATGCGGTGAAGTTTCAAAGCTTCCGCGCAGATCGTCTTTTGATTCCATCTCGCGATCGATATGCCCAACAGACGGACGGCGTCGAATCCGCCTATCAGATGCTCCGCCGGTGCGAATTGAGTTTTGAGGATCAGAAAAAACTGAAAAACTACGCCGATGAACGCGGAATCCTGTTTTTTTCCACTCCTTTTGATGAAGAAAGCGTCGATTTTTTAGATTCCCTGGGAGTCCCGGTTTTCAAAATAGCTTCTTCCGACATCACGCATGCGCCCTTGCTGCGTCATGTCGCCTCCAAAGGCAAACCGGTTCTTCTTTCGACCGGCATGTCCTTTCTGAGCGAGGTGGCCGACGCCATCTGGAATCTGAAATCGGCGGGCGCCAGCGAGATCCTGCTGATGCACTGCGTGTCTTCCTATCCCGCCTCGCCGCAGTACATGAATCTTCGCGCGCTGCAGACCCTCCAGTCTTATTTCGAACTGTCGGTGGGGCTGTCGGATCATAGCGAGGGGATTCTGCTTTCCCTGGTCGCGGTGGCGTTGGGCGCCGTCCTGATTGAAAAGCACTTCACATTGGACAAGCAGGCGCCCGGCCCCGATCACAAAGCCAGCATGGATCCGGTTGATTTGAAGATGCTGGTGCGAAACCTGAGGGACGTCGAAGCCAGTTTGGGAGACGGAAGGAAGAGGCCGTCGGATGTGGAAGAAGAAAGCCGCCTATTCAGCCGACGCAGCATCGTGGCGGGAGTGGACATCCGCGCAGACGAAGCGATCGCTCCCTGGATGCTTGCTTTCAAGCGTCCGGGAAGCGGCCTTGAGCCGCGCCAATGCGAAAAACTTGTCGGGATGATCGCAAGGCGCAATATCGCCAAAGATACCATTCTGCAGTGGGAGGATCTGGCGCCGCCGCTTTCCTCAGAATCCATCCATTTCAATCAGGAGCCGGATGCCGCTTCCGTGGGGGGCCATCCGCTGAAAAGACGCCATGCGTGAAGTCAATATTTTGATTACCGCCGCCAGCCGGCGGGTTGCGCTTATCCATGCGTTTCATCAAGCGCTGGTGAGACTCGGTCTGCGTGGAAACGTGATCGCCACGGACATGAGCAAATTGAGTCCCGGCCTGTATTTCGGCGACCGGCACTACATCGTGCCGCTCACCACAGACCGGAAATACATTCCGATCATCAAATCCATCTGTTTCAGGGAACGCATCCACCTCCTGATCCCGACTATCGACGATGAGCTTCCTCTATTCGGGAGGCACTCGGACGACTTCCTCTCGAGGGGCATCCGTGTGGCTGTTTCAAGCGAGAAAACGGGAATTGTCTGCAATGACAAACGCGCTACGGCCGAATTCCTGTCGGGTGAAAACATCCCGTTCGCCCGCACATGGCTGCCGGAGGAATTGCCCCGCCGAGAGTTGAGCTATCCGATGTTTTTAAAGCCAAGGATCGGGCGCGGAAGCGTGGGCGCATTCCCGGCAATGAACGAGAAGGAGCTGAAGTTTTTTTTGGATTACATTCCCAATCCGATCGTGCAGGAGTATTTGCCCGGGAAGGAATTCACAATCGACGTGCTCGCGGACTTCAGCGGCAAAATAATCAGCGTCGTTCCGCGGGAACGGATCGTTATCCGGTCGGGAGTTTCGGATCGCGGCCAGACGCTGAATCATCCCGGTTTGATCCGGCTCGCCGTGCGAGCTGCGGAGGCTCTCGGCATTCGTGGGCCGGCCAATATCCAGGCGAAGCTGCACGACGGAGACGCTAAAATATTTGAAGTGAATCCGCGTTTTTCGGGCGGCATTCCGCTGACCATAGCGGCGGGCGCAGACTTTCCCGCATGGCTCATCGAATTATGCTGCGATCGCCGCGTCCGGCCTTGCATCGGAAAATTCACGGACCGGCTCATGATGGCTTGTTACGAATCGGCGTTGTTTTTTCCCGACGATGCGGTTAAGGAATTGCGGGTGGAAGCCGCAGGCGATCAAAGATGAAAACAGTTATTCTTGCCGGGGGGAAGGGAACTCGGTTGGCCCCCTATACCACAATCTTCCCCAAGCCGCTCGTGCCCATTGGCGACCGCCCTATTCTGGAAATAATCATCCGGCAGCTCGTCCGACAGGGTTTCGGCGACATCCTTGTCTCCCTCGGACATTTAGGGGAGTTGATCGAGGCTTATTTCCAAAACGGGCATCGCAACATTCCGGGCTTGAAACTTGACTATTACCGGGAATTGCAGCCGCTCGGGACGGCAGGGCCGCTGGCAATGATTCCCGGCCTGGAGGAAGACGCCTTTCTGGCGATGAACGGCGACATCCTCACTGCGCTCGATTACAAAAAGCTGGTCGACTATCACCGGGAGCGTCAGGCGGCCTTAACCATCGCCATGCACCGAAAGGATATCCGCATCGATCTTGGGGTGCTCGAAACCAAGGATAGCGGAGATCTCGCCAGCTATCGCGAGAAGCCGCTCTACAGCTTTGATGTCAGCATGGGCGTTTACGTCTACGAACCGAGAGTGTTGCGCTTCATTCCCAAAGGCCAATATATGGATTTCCCAGACCTGGTCCAACTGCTGCTGGAAATGGGCGAGAGAGTCTGTGGATTTCCGTCTCAGGACTACTGGCTCGACATAGGCCGAAGGGAAGATTATGAGACCGCCCAGCGCGACTATGGATCCGGAATAGAAGAATTATTGAGAGTTTGATTCAACCGCCGATAAAGAGAAACGCATGCAGGCGTCTAGAACGGACAACAGGAATCCCTCCGAAAAAGCAACGTCGGCGATGGCGTTCCTTCAGGCGAGAATGGGGAGCCGCCGTCTTCCCGGGAAAGCGCTGATGCGCATTCATGGCCTGACGATTCTGGAGAGAGCCATTCGGCGCTTGCAGGCTTCTCCGGCCGTCCACGATACCGCAGTGCTGACCACGACCCTCCCTGAGGACGACGCTATTGCGCTTGAAGCGAAAAGGCTTGGCGTTCGGGTGCATCGAGGATCGGAACTCGACGTTCTCCAGAGATTTCAGGAGGCGGCCGACAGATTTCATCCGGAAATCGTCATCCGCGCAACCGCGGACAATCCTTTGATCGAAATCGGTTCGATCCTGAGGATCGTCGAAGCGCTTCGATTTGGCCATCTGGATTGGTGCATGGAAAAAGAACTTCCTTACGGCGCCGCCACCGAGGCGATCGCCGCAGAAGCCCTGGCCAGGGTTCATTTTTGCGCCCGGGAACCCCGGCACCGGGAGCACGTCACCCTGTATATCAAAGAACATCCTGATGAGTTCCGCACCGCCCTGCTGGATCCTCCGGATGCGCTACGGCATCCCGGCGTCCGCCTTACGGTCGACACTCCGGAAGATTTCCAATATGTGGATTGGCTCATCGGGATGACGCCTGACAATGGCCGTCCGGCGCCCTTGTCGGAATACCTTGCCCTGGCTTCAACCCGCATTATTCATGAAGGTTCGTAGCGAGGAGCCCGACGGAGCGCGACGCAGTCGACATGCCCGGAGCCGCCCTTCCACAGTAGAAGCTTCATGAATAATGCGGGTTAAAAGATCCGTCCGACTAAGGAATAGGCCGCAAGATGACGATATATTTGAGGGAAGCTATATGCGAAACCTATGATAATGCTGACTAAGATCAACAATGCGCCGATAGCCGTCAACTCCGATCTCATTCAATATATTGAGGAAACGCCGGATACTGTCCTCACAATGACGAACAGTGATAAAGTCGTGGTGCAGGAGCCTATGATTGAAATCATAAAGAAAGTAGTGCACTATCGCCGCCTCGTCAATGGGCTTGTAGAATTGGAATATGGACGCCAACACAAATAAAAAATCGGGTTTGGACATCGCCACGTTTGTCGGATTGGGTTTAGCCGTGCTGGCGATCCTCGGCGGTCAGGCTTTGGAGGGCGGCAGCATAAAATCCATCCTTCAACCCACAGCGGCCCTGATCGTTTTGGGCGGAACCTTTGGCGCCTGCATGGTCCAGTTTCCTCTTTCGACCACAATCGCAAGCTTCAAATCGGTCTTCAAGATTTTTCAACAGCCCAAAATAAATAACCGGGAGGTCATCCAGGAAATTATTCGACTCGCAAACAAAGCTCGAAAGGAAGGCGTCATCTCTCTGGAGACGGACGCGCAAAAGATTGAGGATCCATTTCTCAAGAGAGCGCTGACCATGGCCATGGACGGCGTCGAGCCAAAGGTTTTGCGGGAGACTATGGAACTCGAGATAAGCAACCTGGAGGAGGAGGCGGAGCAGCCGATTAAGTTCTGGCAGTCGGCCGGCGGCTATTCGCCGACTATCGGGATCCTGGGCGCGGTGCTGGGTTTGATCCATGTGATGGAAAACCTCAGCGACCCAAGCAAACTTGGCGGAGGCATCGCGGTCGCGTTTGTCGCAACAGTGTACGGAGTCGGGTTGGCCAACCTCGTCTATCTGCCGATGTCGGGAAAGCTCAAGCTCAAAGCCAGAACTCTCATGGTGGCCAAAGAAATCATGCTGGTGGGGGTTATCGGCATCCTGGAGGGAGAAAATCCTCGGCTGATTGACGACAAACTGAAAAGCTACTTGAGCCGCGAAGAAATTCAGGACCAACAGGAAAACAACGCCGAAGCCAAACAGAAAGCTGCATAAACCGACGGGCGCTCCATGGGCAGAAAAAGGAACAAAGAGGAAGAGAACGAAAGCAGCGAGCGCTGGCTTGTCTCCTATGCCGATTTCATCACACTTCTGTTCGCTTTTTTCACGACTCTATACGCCATTTCCACTGTCGATGCACAAAAAGCTGGCAAAATGGTTATGTCCATGCAGCAGTCTTTTAACACTGCCGTTTTCGAACCCGGAAGCAAAACCCTGTCGCTAAGCCAAGGCCAGGGAGGCGTGGAAGCTTCTGCGCCCCGAGACATCCTACAGAGCATCAAACAGTCTCAGCACTCGCGCGGCAAAGGCGCCACCCACGTTTTAAAGAATGAAAAAGAACTGGGCAAACTGAAGCAAAGCATTGAAAAGCAGGTCGGGCCGGCATTGCAGGTGGGGATCATCCAGACTCGTCTCGAACCAAGAGGGCTGGTCGTCAGCCTAGGAGAAGGCAGTTTCTTCGATTCCGGATCATCGGAAATAAAGCAGGAAGGCAAGGAATTGCTCCATGTCCTCGCTGAAAGTCTGACGCCGGTGGGCAATGAAATGAGGATTGAAGGCCACACGGACAACCTCCCGATCAGCAACTCAAAATTCCCTTCGAACTGGGAACTGTCGTCCGCACGAGCCAGCAATGTCGTCCGCTATCTAATCTCCAATTTCGGCTTTAATCCGGAATTGCTTTCGCCTGCAGGTTTCGCTGAACACAGGCCCATATCTCCCAACGGCACTGAAGAAGGCCGATCCCGCAATCGCCGCGTCGACATCGTAATCCTCAATCCTGCGGCTTCAAAATCCGAACCCCAATAAATTGCGAATGTCGAGCGATAAGCTTTGGCGTTTAAGGGCCCCGGCTGCCAGCCCGGCGCCCTGGAACGGCAACCGGACCAGACTGCAGGCCGACCGAAAGATTTGAAACATTTTGAGGAAAATCCAAGACAATTGCCCGCGAGGATCGGCAAAAAACAGCGCCCCAAGCGGTGGATTTCAAGACACAGGACGTTAAACGGCGAGGTTGGCGATTATTCGCAATTCGTCCACCTTCTTTCGCGATTATGTTCAGCGTTCCCAGATGTACGCGCCAAATTCTTTGCGGATTCCGAAACCCAGCCGCCGGTACCATTCGAAAGCGCGCCGGTTCTCTTTGGTGACAGTCAGGGTCACGGTATGAAAGCCCAACGCCTCGTATTGTTCGAACGAACGCTGCACGAGAGCGTTGCCCACGCCCTGGCCTTGAAAGGAAGGATGGACGGCGATTTGCGGAATCATTCCCACGCCATTGGAAATCCTGCAGCCTATGACATAACCGCAGGGGAATTGCCTTGCGTCCAGAAACATGAAGGAGGTTTCCGGCATGAAAATTCCGCAGCCGGGATTTTCAACCAAACTTCGAAGATAGCTTTCGCATCCGGAGGCGGAGCGATAGTCCTCGCAAATTATCGCATCGGATTGGCCGCGGTAGCTGGTCGCGGTCATTTCGGCGGCGAGGCGGAGATTGGCCGAATTCCACGGCGCGAGATTTCCCTCCGCAATGCTCTTCGTCCTGTTGCGGCCCGCCAGTTTTAGATCCAGGTAGTAGCGAGGATAATATTGAAACGCATTGCGCACGAAGACTTCCGTGATGTTGACGCCGTGAAAAGGCAAAATCTGCGCTTCCACTCGCTTTATCTGCTGGTTTTCCTTTAAAGAAGAGATGCAGAGAGAGAGCAGGTTTTCAACAACCTCCTGACGCGGACCTTTTTTATTGGCGTAGATGGCGCCGATAATTCCTTTGGTTTGATGGACCATGAAATAAGTGTAGCCGAGCAATTCTTTTTCATTGACTGCGCCATATCCGGGCAAAAGCTTCTGTTTGATGAAGGAAACGAGTATCTGGCGTATCGGAGAATAATCCCATCCCAAATCGGACATCCACGCCTCTTCCTCTTCGTCCATAAGAGTATGAAAGGACGCGGGATCCAGCAAACTTACAGGTCGGTATCTGATTTCGGCCATAAAGCGTCGGGGCAATCCTGGCTTTGATGCTTTTGATTGACGGAATCACGGATAGCGATCCAGGATTCCGGCGGCATTCCGAGAAAGACTTCGGCGATGCCGGGATCAAACTGTGTTCCGGCGCACGCAAAGATCTCTTCGCGAGCCGTTTTAAAAGAAAGGGCTTTGCGATAGGGACGATCGCTCGTCATCGCGTCCAGAGCGTCCACGACGGCAAATATTCTGGCCCCCAACGGGATGTCCGGGCCGGCGAGGCCATTGGGGTATCCTTTCCCGTCCCATCTTTCCTGGTGGCACAGAACGATTTCCGCTGCGGAAGAAAGGAACTCGATGTTTTTGAGAATTTCATAACCGATGTGAGGATGCTTTCGCATTTCCACCCATTCCGATTTGCTGAGTTTGCCGGGCTTGAGAAGGATGGAATCCTGAACTCCGATCTTTCCCACATCATGAAGAAGAGCGCCGCGTCCGATGTGTATCAGAGCGTCCGGTTGGAGCCCGAGCGCTTTCGCAAGAGTCAGCGTGTACTCTCGAACTCTAAGCGAATGCGCCTGGGTCTCGTGCTCGCGCGCGTCGAGCGCTGCCACAAGCGCTTCCAGCGTGATCTTGTAACTTTCCTCGACCTCGTGCAGGGCTTCATTCAGCTCGGATGTCCGTTCGCCGACTTTGAGCTCAAGCTTTTCCTGATAATATTTGTTTTCGATGAGCAGGCGGCGTCTCTCCAAAGCCCGGCTCACAGCTCTTTGAATAGCCGGCAAGTCGAACGGTTTCGTGATGAAATCGAACGCCCCAATGCGCAGAGAATCGATCGCAGTATTGATGTCCAGCAATCCGGTTATCATGATAAAAGCGGTTTCGGGATTTCGTTTTTTTGCCTCGCGGAGCAATTCCATCCCCGACATCCCCGGCATGATGACATCGCTTATGACAAGGGAAAAATGGTCGTCTCCGATTTTGTTCAATGCGTCGAAGGCATTGGAAGAGCTGACGCATTCGGCTCCCTGGCCTTCCAGATGAGCGCTCAAAACAAAGCGAACGTTCGCTTCGTCGTCGACAATGAGTATTTTTTCTCGAGCGGAAGATTGGGTCATGCTGAACCAGGCGACTAAGAGGCGCCCAGGATCCTCGCCTCTTTTTCCAGTATGCTTTTTATGACTTGGGAATGCTGCAGGTTCATTTGATCTTGAATCCCATCGGCCCCTGGAGGGCATTCCGACTTTTTGGAGAATATCACGCGCCCGCTGCTGAAAATTTGAGTCACGATGCACCCTGCCGGCGATTGGATGCTTTCCGTTTGCACATGCAGCTGCTTTCCCATGAATTCCACGTTGTCATTCAAGCCCGCCGCTGTTCGCTCCGCGTCTCCTGAAATCTCTTTCATAGTCTGCATTCTTTCATTGCGTTCGGTTCAAGTCGAAATTTAATTATACACCGGCGACGGCGCTACTCTGGCGCGCCTATCGCTGCGATATAAGGAGCGCGACGGCCTGCAGGTTTCTTATCGGACGCCTGAGACTTCCAATTACAGATACTTCTCCATGCTAAAGCGGGTGAATGGCGGGCGAAGAAGACGCTAAGGCGCGACGGGCGACGGTTTTATGAAAGACGCTCCGCTTTCCGGCCGCCTGACGGCGCTTTCTATGCCTGCCGCAGAGCAAATCGGATTCAGGGGCCTATAATGCGCCCATGAAGACCGGGCGCCGAAAAGCAGTGGGGGGCGGCAAGAGCGCACAAAGCGCCGTTTCCGGACGGAAACGGCGTTGGAAACCTGAATTTGTGGCATAATTCATGGCGTCTTTGGAGGAAATGCGAGGGAGGCTATGAGCGTCCGCGAATTGATTGCTCTCGGCACCAGCAGCCAGGTGCCCACAAAAGAAAGAAGCCACGGCGCTTACCTGTTGCGATGGGATGGGACAGACTTCCTGTTCGATCCCGGGGAAGGCGCGCAGCGGCAGCTGACGATAGCCGGGGCTGCGGCATCCTCCATTCATTACATTTGCATTACTCATTTCCATGGGGATCACTGTCTTGGACTGGCGGGCATTGTGCAAAGACTCTCGCTGGACAATTGCGACCATCCGGTGCAAATATTCTTCCCCGAAGAAGGCCGGATTTTCGTCGACCGGCTTTGCGGCGCTGCAATCAGCAAAATGAAGACTGATTTGATACTGCGTCCTGTCGCGCAGAATCCGGGCGCTATGACGGAGCTCGTCAGGGACGAGAAGTTCGTCCTGAAGGCGCATGCGCTCGATCACTCCGTCCCGACGATCGGCTTCAGACTCGAGGAAGCTGCGAAATTTCGTTTTGAACGCGAGAAACTGGAAAGAGAAGGCGTCTTCGGACCCATGGTGGGCGATCTTAAGAGAAAAGGCCGGATTCTTGTTCAAGACCGGTTCGTGCGATTGGAAGAGGTGGCAACCCGTCGCCCCGGAAGCGTATTTGCTTTTATCATGGATACGAGGCCTTGCGCCGGCGCCACGGCGTTGGCGCAAGATTCAGATCTGATGGCCATGGAAGCGACTTATACGTCGGAACATAGAGAACTGGCGGATTCTTTTGGCCATTCCACGGCGCTGGACGCTGCAAAGACAGCCCGGGACGCCGGAGCGCGGCGTCTGGCTATGACGCACTTTTCTCAACGCTATTCCGACTCCTGCCGGCACCTGCGCGAAGCGCGGGAGATTTTCCCGAATGTGATTGCTCTGAACGATTTCGATTGCGTCGACATCCCGCGGCGGCGGAGCGGCGGCGAGCCGCCGGCCGGAAATTACAGCGCGGACGGCGGCAGAATTTCCCGATAAATCCGCCGGTGAATTCATTGGAATGAAAGCCAATCTTCTGGGCTCGGAATTCCATTTGAGTTTTGCCGCCCCGTCTGGTAGCTTAAATTTCGGATTCGTTCAGCCGAAGGATTGAGGAATAGCGCGTTTGGAGATTTTCGAGCCGAAAGCCCCTGAAGGCGAAGTTTATGCGCAAAAACCGGACTTCAATCTGGTTTCTGAAATCCGGTTTTGGCTTCGGGACGTTCTGTTTGCCGTTGCAATAGCTGTCTTTATCGTCATCTTCGTGGTCCAGCCTGTAAAAGTCGAGGGGACAAGCATGCAACCCCAGCTTGTGGATCAGGAGAGGATTTTCGTGAACCGTTTCCTGTACCGGTTCCAGAATGTCCGCAGAGGCGATGTGGTCGTGTTCTTTTACCCGAAAGACCGCAGCAAATCTTTTATCAAAAGAGTTTTGGGAGTGCCGGGAGACGAGGTGGAGATTCGCGATGGATCTGTCTACATCAACGGCGCCAAAATCAGAGAGCCTTATTTAAGACCGGAATTTCGCGATTTCCGGTCGTTTCATAAAGTGGTGGTCCCGCCGGGAGAATATTTTGTTCTGGGAGATCACCGCAATTCCAGCAACGACAGCCGCAGCTGGGGATTTGTCTCGCGGCCGCTAATTTATGGGAAAGCGGTCTTCAGCTACTGGCCGGTCTCGCGTTTGGGCCTTGTGGAGTAAGCAAGCATTGACGGCGCGGACAGGTTGGAGAGACGAAAGCCGACGACATTTCCTGAACTGAACCCTGGTGCTCAATGAAGGCAACTCTCGTATTGGAAGATGGCTGTACGTTCGAAGGCCGGGCATTCGGCGCCGCGGGCGAAGCTCGCGGCGAAGTTGTGTTCAACACCTCCATGTGCGGCTATCAGGAAATACTGACGGATCCCTCCTACGCCGGCCAGATCGTCGTCATGACGTATCCTCACATAGGAAATTGCGGAACGAACCGAGAAGACGAAGAGTCGCACCGCCCTTATGTGGAAGGATTTGTCGCGCGGGAATTCAGCGCCGTTGCGTCGAACTGGAGGTCGGACGAACCACTGGATGATTATCTGAAGAGACACCATATCGTCGGAATATCTGAAGTCGACACCCGGGCGCTCGTCCTTCACATCAGAAGCCGCGGCGTCATGCGCGGGATTGTCAGCACGGACAATTCGAATCGGGACGAATTGGTTCAAAAAACTCAATCGATTCGGGGCATGCTGGGGAGAGATCTTGCGACTTCGGTATCCTGTAAGAAGGCCTACAGCCGATCAGGCTCTTCGCCGCCCGGTTTCAGGCGTTTCAGAGTTGTAGCGTATGATTACGGAATCAAACGAAACATTCTGAACAGCCTTCTGCGGGTTGGATGCGATGTCACGGTCGTCCCGGCTTCGACCGGCGCCGAAGAAATTTTGAGCTGCAATCCCGACGGCGTTTTTCTCTCTAATGGCCCCGGGGATCCCGAACCTCTGCGTGATGCGGTCGCCAACATCCGCAAATTGCTTGGGCGAACTCCCGTGTTTGGGATTTGCCTTGGACATCAGCTGATGGGGCTGGCTTTTGGAGGAAAGACATTCAAGCTGAAATTCGGCCATCGCGGCGGCAATCAGCCGGTAAAAAACCTTATCAATGGACGAGTGGAAATAACAGCCCAGAACCATGGTTTTGCAGTCGATCCGGATTCTCTGAATGCAAACCAGGTTGATTTGACTCACATAAACCTGAACGACCAGACGCTGGAAGGCGTGCGTCACCGCAGCATTCCTGCTTTTTCGGTGCAATACCACCCGGAGGCTTCGCCAGGGCCTCATGATTCCCATTATCTTTTCGATGAGTTTAAAAAGCTCATGCTGGAGCTCCGGAAACCCTCATGCCCAAGCGCACCGATCTTAAAAAAATCCTGATTATCGGGTCTGGCCCGATTGTGATCGGCCAGGCATGTGAATTCGACTACTCGGGCGCTCAAGCATGCAAAGCATTGCAGAGCGAAGGCTGCGAAGTCGTCCTGGTCAATTCCAACCCTGCGACAATCATGACGGATCCGGATCTGGCGAATCGCACCTATATCGAGCCTCTCACTACGGAATCGATCGCCGCCATTATAGCCCGGGAAAGGCCGGACGCGTTGCTTCCAACGGTCGGCGGACAGACAGGATTGAACGCTTCGGTGGAGTTGGCGAAATCGGGCGTGCTGGATCATTACGGCGTGGAAATGATCGGAGCGAAATTGCGCGCCGTCGAAGTGGCGGAAGACCGGCAGCTCTTCAAGGACGCCATGACCGAAATCGGCCTGCAATCGGCCCGCTCGCGGGTGGTTAAAACAATGGCCGAGGCGAAAGAGAGCCTTGCGGATATCGGTCTGCCGGCAATTATGCGGCCGAGCTTTACGCTGGGCGGCTCCGGCGGCGGCACGGCGTTCAACGCCGAGGAATTCGAGGCGATTGTTGCAAGAGGGCTGGACCTGTCTCCGATGCACGAAGTGTTGGTCGAACAATCGCTTATCGGCTGGAAGGAGTTCGAACTCGAAGTCATGCGGGACATGGCCGACAACGTCGTGATCGTCTGCTCGATAGAAAACTTCGATCCCATGGGAGTGCACACAGGAGATTCGATAACGGTCGCTCCGGCTCAAACCCTGACCGACAAGGAATATCAGCAGATGCGCAATGCGGCCATCCGGATTATACGGAAAGTCGGGGTGGAAACCGGAGGATCGAACATCCAATTTGCGGCGAACCCGGAAACCGGAGAGTTGATCGTGATCGAGATGAACCCCAGGGTATCCAGGAGCTCCGCCCTGGCCTCGAAGGCTACCGGCTTTCCGATAGCCAAAATTGCGGCAAAACTGGCCATCGGCTACACCCTAGATGAAATTCCGAATGACATCACCAAAAAGACTCCGGCCAGCTTCGAACCCACGATCGACTATGTGGTGGTCAAAATACCGAAGTGGAACTTCGAAAAATTCAAGGAGGCGGACAGGACTCTTGGAACGCAGATGAAATCCGTCGGCGAAGCGATGGCGATCGGAAGGAGCTTCAAGGAAGCTCTTCTCAAAGGGGTGCGCTCGCTCGAGAGCGGAAAGAGCCTTGCCTCGGAGAAAATAGATCCTGAAAGCCTGATCCAGCGATTGAGGACTCCCGTGCCGGAGCGCCTTGCATGCATCCACCATGCGCTATCCAAAAATCTTTCATTGGAGGAAGTTCACCGGCATACCAAAATCGACCCCTGGTTTCTGAACCAGATTCAGGAAATCATAGAGCTCGAAAAAGCTTTGAAGAAATACACGGTCCGTGATCTGCCCGTGGAGCTTCTGCGGGAATGCAAGCGGTCCGGATTTTCGGACCAAAACGTCGCAGAGCACTTGAAAGCGCCGGATAGCGCAGGCGCATCCGCGGAAGATGTCATGGCGCTGCGGCATCGCGCCGGCGTCCGTCCGGTCTTCAAAAGGGTCGATACATGCGCCGCAGAATTTGATTCTTTCACGCCCTATCTCTATTCCTGCTACGAAAGCGAGAGCGAAGCCAGTCCTTCCAGCCGAAGAAAAATCATGGTGCTGGGCAGCGGTCCGAACCGGATCGGGCAGGGCATCGAGTTCGACTATTGCTGCTGCCACGCTTCTTTTGCGCTCAAACAGGCCGGTTTCGAAACCATCATGGTCAACTGCAATCCGGAAACCGTGTCCACGGACTATGACACCTCCGATCGGCTTTATTTTGAGCCTTTGACTTTTGAAGACGTTATGGAAATTATCGCCGTGGAGAAACCGGAGGGCGTGATCGTACAGTTCGGCGGGCAGACCCCCCTGAACCTTGCACTTAAACTAAAGAGCGCCGGCGTCCCGATTCTGGGAACGTCTCCTGAAAATATCGACCTGGCCGAAGACAGGAAAAGGTTCGGCCAGCTGCTGCGGGAACTGGAAATTCCGCAGCCCCGGAACGGCGCGGCCATGTGTCTTGAGGAAGCGAGAGAAGTGGCGGCGCAAATTAGCTACCCCGTATTGGTTCGTCCATCCTACGTCCTCGGGGGGCGTGCGATGTCGATTGTCTACGATCAGGATTCACTGGACGAGTATATGACGACGGCCGTGGAGGCTTCTCCTGAACATCCCGTGCTGATCGACCAATTCCTTGAAAATGCGTTGGAATACGACGTGGACGCCCTTTGCGACGGAGACCGCGTTGTGATTGCGGGCCTGATGGAGCATATCGAAGAGGCCGGCATCCATAGCGGCGACAGCTCCTGCACTCTGCCGCCGATACGGATCGATCCCAAATTGCTTGAACGCATGAAACAATACACCTACACGCTCGGGAAAGCGCTTCATGTCATAGGACTGATGAATATTCAGTTCGCCGTCCAGCGCAGCGTCGTTTACGTGCTGGAAGTGAATCCGCGCGCTTCCCGAACCGTTCCCTATGTCAGCAAAGCAACCGGCGTTCCGCTGGCTAAAATGGCGGCGAGAGTCATGACCGGGGAAAAATTGAAGGATCTGGGACTCGGCGAAGATCTTCGCGTTCATCATTGCTTCGTCAAATCGCCGGTCTTTCCATTTAACAAATTCCTTGGAGTGGATACGATTCTCGGCCCGGAGATGAAATCCACCGGAGAAGTCATGGGCGTGGCCGAAAGCTTCGGAAGCGCCTTCGCCAAGGCGCAGCTCTCCGCCGGGATTCTACTGCCGAAAACCGGGACGGTTTTTCTCAGCGTCAACGACAGAGACAAAGCCAGTCTGCTTCCTATCGCACAGGATTTGTGGAATTTGGGTTTTCAGCTGCTGGCTACGGCCGGGACCCGCAATTTTCTTGAAAAACATGGCATAGGGTGCAATCGAGTTTTTAAGGCCGGTGAAGGCCGGCCCAATGTGGTGGATTTAATCAAAAGCAGGAAAATTGACCTCATCATCAACACGCCGCGCGGCCGTCAATCCCATCTGGACGAAAAAAGCATTCGCCGTGCAGCGACGCAGTACAACGTCGCGTGCATCACGACGCTTTCCGCCGCCGCCGCCGCCGCCAACGCCATTCACAGTCTGCGAAATGAGAAAATGTCCGTTTGCAGCCTGCAGGAATATCACCGCTCCTGACAAAAGAGCCCAACGATTCTTTCCCATCCGATGAAACGCCGCAGATTCGCCGGATTTGAGAAGCCGAAACATTTCTCGGGGAATGCCCGTGCGAGCAGCAGCGCTTTTTTTCCGAACTGCAGGATCTTGAGCGCCCGCGATTCATAATGCATTCAGTGAACTATTATGGCCGAAAGGTCTTTAAACAAACAACTAAAGGCTATTTTTTTTCGGGATTATTTTCTTGGTCGGGCATCCCCAGAGTGGGAAAGAGATCATAGACGCGATCGTTATCGATGATTTGAATTCCTTCGGCATGGAGGCGGACGAAGTGGGTGCAGTATTTGCGGTTTTCTCCGCCAATGCACGAATCGACGCAGAACAGGTCTGTATCGGTGCAATTGACGCACTCTCCCAGCGAAACGCACACTTTGGGCACGGTGATCCGGCAGGAATTGCAGATTGTGAAAAGATCGTCGCTGGCCTGATAATGCTCGCAGCTTTTCGGTTCATGGCCTTTCTCAAAAAATCCGAAAATGCGGCAGCCCATGAAAAAGCGAGGCCGCGCGCCTCGATCGGCTGCAATTTGATCAAGGCTTTCGTCCATCCATTGGATGCAGTTTTTGCAATTCATGGGATTCAATCCGTATGGCTCGGCCGTTTCGCTGCGCTGCGGAGGATGTCCTTCATTGCGTTTCATACGATGGATTGGCGCCTACAAGTTCGGCAAATTCCCTTTTGGACTGCAGGGCGGAGAAGTCGCCGTCATTTTTGGCGTAAATCCGGCTGTCTTCGTTCAGCTCAATGGCTTTTTTCAAATTCTCAATCGATCGGGCCAGGTCGCCTTTCATCGCCAGAGAAGCGGCGACGGAGTAGTAAATGTAGTCTGCATGGGGATGATTTTCAAGCGACTGGAGAAAGTAGGAAATTGCCGTGTCGTAGTTGGCCTTGTTATGCTCCAGAACGCCGAGCGCGTACAGCTGATCCGCCGCAATCGGCTGCTTTTTCTGAGACGATTCTTCGCGATCGCAAATCTGCATATAGCTTCGCGCGCGAGCCAGTATCTCGGTTTCGGACGGATAGGTTTCCAGCAACTGCTTCAGTTCGGCGCGAGCCTTACGGATATCTTTTTTATAAATCAATTCAATGCCTTTCCCCAAGAGTTCCAGAGCCGCTGCAGTGGTTTTCGTATGACGCAACAGCCGCGGCGACGTATTGAGGGGGACAGGAGAAACTCCGGTCCTGAATGATGGCTTCCTTGATTCCGCTTCCATAACTTCGCTTCCCTTATGAATCTGGCGATGGATATAGTGCGACTTCTTTTCATGAACTCCGGATGATTTGCGGGATCCGGTCTTAACCGGCTTCCTGTTTTTTAAAACTGGTTTTTTGGGAGACGGAGCCGCCCTCTTTGATTTAGGTTTTATCGCAGGTCGGACAATCTTTCCGGATTTTCCTTCCGATGTTTTCTTCCGCGCCAATGCTCTAACCCTCAATTCCCTTAAATCCCTTGAGCTAAATAACTTGCCTCTCGGGAAAATGTGATTAAAAATTTGGAGTGTATTATTAGGAAAAATTAGACGATAAGTCAAGCGCAAGAAGAGGTTGCTCGGCGACTCTCATGAAATGATAAAAAGAGCCCCCTGGAGCTTCATTTCTGCATCGCAGAGAATTATTCGCATAAGTGATTGAATTTATTAAGTATTTCATGTTTCCCGAATGATATAGAGACGTGAGCTTAAATAATTTTAATCTGCGTGAGCCTGAATTCCAGCGCATCAAAGCCATTCTGCTCAAGATGCAAAAGGAGTTGAGGGCGGATCTCGTTCTGTTGATCACCCGAAGCGGGCAGCCTGTCGTTGTTTCGGGAGAGGCGAAAGGGGTTGATTGTACGGCGCTTGCGGCGCTTGCGGCGGCGAATCTGGCGGCGACTGATGGTCTTGCAAACATTGTGGGGGAAAAGGAGTTTTCCGTCCTTGTTCATCAGGGGCGCCAGCGCAGCCTGTACATTTCCGACCTGGTCAAACAGTTTTCTTTGGTGGTTGTATTTGATGCATCGGCCTCGATGGGCCTGGTGCGTTACCGGTCCAAGCGAGCTTCGGCGTTGCTTGAAGACGTGATTCGGGATTTTCAGCGCAGAACCGAAAAAAACGAATCCGCTGCAAACAATCCACAATTCAGCGATGAGGAGCTGGAGGAGCTTTTGGGCCGCTGATGTTCTGAATCATCTATTGGACTGAGGAATATACATTGACGTTCATTAATTATGTTGCCCGGGAAATCAATTGCAAAATCGTCTATTACGGACCTGGTTTGGGCGGCAAGACGACGAACTTGCAGTATGTCCATCAGATCATGAGTATGAGCCCGGAGAACACGGGTAAGCTGATTTCGCTTGCCACCGAAACCGAGAGGACTCTGTTCTTCGATTTTCTGCCGCTGAATCTAGGCCAGCTTCGCGGCCTGCGAATCCGTTTCCATTTGTATACCGTGCCAGGTCAGGTCTTCTATGATTCGAGCCGCAAACTCATTCTTAAAGGCGTGGACGGAATCGTGTTTGTCGCCGACTCGCAGGAAGAGCGAATGGACGCGAATCTTGAGTCGATTTCCAATCTGTCTCAAAATCTGAAGGAGCAGGGATTCGATCTCATGAAAGTCCCTTATGTGCTGCAGCTGAATAAGCGGGACCTGCCGAATGCAATGCCGGTTGAAGAACTTCAGAAGCAGCTTTCGGTGAAGGGGGAGCCGATGTTCGAGGCTGTTGCTACGAAGGGAACAGGCGTCCTTACGACCCTCAAGGCTGTCGCACGGCAAGTATTGCTTGAACTCAGGAAAAGCGCCTGAAACCGCCGATCCTGCCATGAAACGAAGCCCGGGCGCAAAGAGTCTGCTCTGCATTTCTTCATGAACCGGGCGAAAGCGGCGGCTATCGGGCCGATCCCGCGCTCTTCCGTTGTCTTCTAATCCGGCTGCGCAAAAAAACTTCGCGTCTCTTCAATGAACAATTCCGGTCGGTCGTGGTGCAGCCAGTGGCCTGCGTTCGGCACGCCGATGAGCCTGCGGTCTGGAATGGCAAGGACATGGCCGTCTTTCATCGGATCGCCAAGCCAGCTGTCGCAGCCGTAAAACAACAGGACGGGGGCGCTTATCCGGCGCCAGATTTCTTTGGCTAAGTCGATGCTGTATGCATAAGGAGGCGGAGTTCTAACAAAGTTGTCGAATTTCCATGTGAGCGTGCCGTCCGGATTCCAGTTCGAACCGTAAAGGGTCAGGTGGCGCGCCATTTCGCCCGACAAATAGGGATTCTCCTTGTGCATCCGTTCGTAGGCGGCTTCAAGGCTGCCATAGCGGCGGGGAACCCTTTTTTCGGCGTTTCGCATCGCTTCAACCCAATTTCGGAACCTTTCATGGGCCGGACGGGACGCCATTTCAGGCGGCGCGGATGCTCCTTCAATCGCAACCAGCTTCTTCACCTTTTCGGGATAAATCCCTGCATACTGCAACACGACGGCGGCGCCCAAAGAATGCCCAACAAGGTAAACCGGGGATTTGCCCACGATGTCGACAAGAGCGGCAAGGTCGAGAAGATACTCGGCGACGCTGTACAAGGCGCCGTAAGACCAACTGCTGTCGCCGTGACCGCGAAGGTCGGGCGCGATCACCCGGAAATCGTCCTGGAAAGCCTCAATAATGCGATCCCAGCTCCGCGCATGGTCCATGCCCCCATGCACGAAAATCAAATTGGGTTTTTTGCGGTTCTCCCAGTCCCAGAAGTGAAGTTTAAGCCGATGGGAATAGTAAAACTGTGAAATGGGCTCTCTCAGCATCGGAATCCGTTCTCCGTTTCCGCCATCGATGGTATCAAAGAAACGATTCGGATTGAAAGCTTAACCCGCAGGATTCATGAGGATTCTGCGGCGGCGTTGCGTTCCATGACCTCGACGTACAGTCGAGAGCGCCATCGTCGATATCGAGTCGCGCCGGCGGAGAAGCTGACAGATGCGCCTTGCATTCATGCCCGGATCCGTCGCCGCAGTAAAAGCTTCATGAATAATGCGGATTAAGGCTTTTGGGGAGGCCGGAGAATGGAAATGGCTATAGCGCATGCCAGAATCGAAGCGACCGCCGCCAGCGAAAGCCCAATCGGGATTTCAACCAAACCGCTGAACAGCATCTTCGCCCCGATAAAAATGAGGACGATTCCAAGGCCGGTTCCTAAATAGGCGAAGCGCGTGATGACGGAGGCAAGCAAAAAATACAGGGATCGAAGCCCAAGAATGGCGCAGACGTTTGAAGTGTAAACAATAAAAGGATCGCGAGTCACTCCAAAAATGGCCGGGATGGAATCCAGAGCGAACACCACATCCGTGGCTTCGACGGTCACGAGCACCAGGGCCAGCGGCGTGGCCAGAAGCTTTCCGTTCTGAATCGTAAAAAAGTTTCCCGATTCATAGCCTGAAGACATCGGCACGAAACGTTGGAAAATACGCACTACGGGATTTCGCTCCGGCGAAACTTCCGAACTTCCCTGGCGCAGCACCTTAAAACCCGTTAAAACAAGAAATGCGCCGAAAATATAGATCGCCCAGTGGAAGGCGCTGATCAAAGCCGATCCCGCCATGATAAAAAGCGCGCGCATGATCAGCGCTCCAAGGATGCCCCAGAAAAGCGCCCTGTGGTGAAGTTTGGGCGGGACGCCGAAATACGAGAAGATCAAGATAAAAACGAATACGTTGTCGACGCTCAAGGCATACTCGATCAGGTATCCTGCGAAAAATTCAAGGCCGTAATTTCTGCCGAAGGTCGAAAAGATCCAGCCGCCGAAAGACAATGAGAGCAGGACCCACACAATGCTCCAGCACAACGCTTCGCGAAAGGACACCGCATGAGCTTTTCGGTGGAAAACTCCCAAATCAATGGACAGGAGAAAAAGAACGATAACGATAAATAAAATCCAAAAAGCAGGAGAGCCTATCGAATGAGTCATTTTTCTTCCTAATTCCGGGCGGAAGTGGAATGTCCAGGATGTAAAACGAAGCAGGAGGATCCGCTAACCGGCGCGGTCCCGTTGGATCGATGCTTCAAACTGATACAAAACCTCCAGATAGGGGCTGCAGTGCCGTCGGGTTGTGACATAGTCGTAAGCTTCCTGAGCGGACAAGCCCTGACTTTTTATCAAATAAGCCGCGGCCAGCGTCGGCCCGCGGTTGATTCCTGCAGTGCAATGCACATAGGCTTTCGCCCATCGAGGCGTCAACGCTTTCTCCACCTCCTGGACCGCTTTGGGGAGGGTGGCTGAAAGAGATTTCTGATCGAAGTCCTGAGCCGGTATGCGGCGAAAATCCATATCCGCGGCCTCGCAGGCTTTCAGAATTTTTTTCAGCGATATTTTGTAGCTCGATATATCCTCATCGCTTTGCATGCTGACAATGGCGGTAATTCCCATCTGCTTCAGGCGGGAAATATCCTCAGGCTGGACATAGCTGCCCACCCACAAACGATCCGGCACGATTTCGTTGCAATCGAGTAGCATGAGCCCTACTTTAACATGGCGCGTCGCATGGGAAAAAAACTTTGCGTCGGTTTCGCAACAATATTATCCAGTTTCGCACCTCCCGGCGGCCCCGATTCGATGAAGGGGCGCGAAAAGAGTCGCGGAGAACGCGGGGAAGATCCGGTTGAGCATTCTCCGCGCCGAATCCCATGGCAGGGTTTTCGGAAAACAATGAATCCGAGACGCCATCATAGAATGCGGGAATCTTCGGGTCGATCGGCCGAGCACCGACGAAGCCTGTCCATTATGGCTGCGCCCAATCCCTTTTCAGCCAGCGGCCGGGCGATGATTCGATCCAGCGACAGGCTGTCGAGCCTGCGCAATGCGCGAAAGAGATTCGCCGCCGCTTCCCGCAGATCTCCTGAAGGCGATAATGTTTCAATCGCGGCATAAGCGTCCCGATCGGCAGGCTCTTGAAGGCAGAGAAGCCCGGTTTTCTCCTGTTTCTTCAGCCGCTCCATCCCCTCTTCCGCAATCTCCAAACGGGTTCGGGTTGCGTAATGGCGCGCCAACTGGCCAGGCGCCTGAGGGCGGACGGTTGCGCCTGTCGATAGCTTCAGTTTTCCAAGAGCTGATTCAAGCTCTTCAATCGAAACGCCGCCGGTTCTGAGTATGGAAGGAGTGGAGTCCACAAGCGAAAGGATTGTGGACTCCACCCCAATAGCGGAGGGTCCTCCATCAAGAATCAAATCAATCCGGTCCGAAAGCAGCTCCGCAACATGTTCAGCCAGAGTGGGGCTGACATAGCCAAAGGGATTGGCGCTGGGAGCGGCGATCCCTCTCCCGGCGGCTTTTATAATCGCCAGGGCGACGGGATGGTCCGGAGACCGGATTGCCACTGTCGGCAAGCCCGCCGTTACGATCGAAGGCGCTTCAGGTTTTTTGGGCACGACCAGAGTCAGAGGACCCGGCCAGAATCGCTCGGCGAGAGCGTGTGCCAAGTCCGACAGCTCTCCGTATATTCCGGCCATCCGCCGATCGGCTACATGCACGATAATGGGATCGATGCGGGGCCGCGCCTTGACTTCAAAAATCCGGGCGACGGCCAGAGGATTGAGAGCGTCGGCGCCCAAACCGTAAACCGTTTCCGTGGGGAAGGCCACCAGCCCGCCGTTGATAATTATCCGAGCCGCTTCCGCAATCGCTTCCGGATCAGATCCATTTGCTGTTCTGGCGATCGACAATCCATCCTCCCTGAGTCCTGCAATTTCATCCCAGGGAAATAATAATGAATAAATCTCAGGCGCTCAATGCAATAGATCTGATCCTTGACAGTCTGTGGCTGGGCCGCTATATTGAACCGCGCGTGGGAGTTGGGGGCATTCAAGGGTGCATTTCCTCCGTTTGGCCATAGATGTCGACAATGGCCTTTGAATGGGGAAACGCTTTTTTCGGTTCGATTTCACAACAGGCCGCAGAGGATTCCCATTTGAAACCGGAATGGTACGCTCTATACACGCGCAGCCGCTTCGAAAAGAAGATGCTGAGCGAACTGACGGATCGGGACATTGAAGTTTTCCTCCCGATGCGCGAGGTCATCAGCCGTTGGAAAGATCGAAAGAAGAAAATCTGGATTCCTCTATTTCCGGGATACATTTTCATCAATCACGTCGACACTCCCGAGAACCGCTTTCGTATATTAAACCTGCCGGGCGCCGTTCGTTTTGTCGGTCATGAAGGGCATGCCGAGCCGATTCCGGAAGATCAGATCCTTTATGTGCGGCGATTTCTGGAATCAAGCATTTCCATCGATTCCTACCCTTACATGCAGGTTGGGACGCGGGTGGAAGTCGTCGCAGGACCGCTTAAAGGCATTCACGGCATGCTCGTGGAGAAACGGGGAAGGTTCCGATTCGTTTTACAGGTCGATTTGATTCGTCAGGCTGTTTCGGTCGAGATAGACGCTTCCGATGTGCGTCCGATCTAGCGTCCCGTGCCTGAAGTTCGTTAGGGCCTGTCAATGAATAACGTCTGCACTTTGCTGCTGACCCCCAGACTCGCTGTCTAGGCGCGAGCGACGAGCATGCTGGTGTGCATGTAAGGAGCGAGCAACAAAGCCAGCGAGCCTGCGGGCCGCAGCCCGAAGGGGCGCGGCGGCGGGCGGGCATCTGCTTCGCTCCTCGACGATGGCGCCGCATCGCCCCCGTCGCGGCGCCTTGCATCTGTCCGTCCGGCGCTCGCGCCAAAGTGTAAACGTTATTCATTGACAGGCCCTTACATATCTCGCCGGCTCTCGACGACGCTGGCGGCATTAGTCCTCCTCGGAATATTTCCGATATCCTATCGTCGGCCCGCCTTGCCAGCGGCGCCGATAACTCGCCTCATGTCGCACGAAAAGCTCGGCGCAGCAGCAGAATGGGTATGGATTTTTCTTGTCCGCGCCATCCCTTCAGCATCTGAGCCGCATACGGTCTCGTTCACTCGACGGGAGCGATTTCAGGCCAGGAGTGCTTGGGATAGCGCCTTTTCAATTCCCTCCGGACTTTTGGATAATGCCTCTCCCAGAACCCCGCGATATCCTGCGTGATTTGCACCGCACGGCCGTTTGGAGCAAGCAAATGCAAAGTCAAAGGCGCTTTTCCGCCGCAAATTGCGGGCGAAGCGCGCATGCCAAAAAAATCCTGCAAGCGGGATTCGATCCAGGGAGGGCGGGCGAATTCATAATGCACCCGGACCGCGCGCTTTGGATTTATTAAAATCCTCTCTGGAGTTTCACGTGCGAGGATAACTCGCTGGCGGTCGGTCATTCCGGCCCGGCATTCATCGATGAGCGATACCGAGGCGAGTTGCGCTAAAGCGATTTTGCCCCGGCATAGAAGCTTTACAATCTGATGGATGGCGCTCTCATTGAATTCAGGAAAATTTTCTTGCGGGAAGTGGATGGCGGCCAGCGAAACCCGGGCGCGAAACGAATTCAGGGCGGCGCGGTCGCCCAACGGCTGGAGTTCTTTGGAGAGAATTGCCGAAAAAAGAATTTCAGACGCCTCATCCCCTGGCGTCGCCGGCCGGATCCTTTCTTCCAGCGCGATTTGGCGGTAGACGGCGACGTTCGCCTCATCCACTCTTCCGGCCTGTTCATTCCAAGAAAATATTATTTTCTGGGAAACAGCTTCAGGAAAAAGGGCTGCAAGCCACTCCGTTTCGATGGAGGAGGCGATTCGCACAATGGTTTCCGCCGTCATGGCTGGCGCGCTTTCTCGTTTTTCTTCTGCATCCACCGCAATCATGAACTCCGGATTGTGAACGACGCTGTCCCGGGAAAGAATGGCGGCGCCTCCGCCGCACAATACGATTTCACGACCGCCGGCTTTGCGCCGCCGGGCCACACGATCTGGAAAGGCCGACAGCGCTGCGACCATAACGGCTTCTTCCTTTTCTGCGGCGCCAGGGCCGGACGCCCGGCTTGGCGAATCCAGAAGTTTTCGAAAATGACGATGCGCGCGTTGGACTGAGTGCAGGGCGGCTGCGTCCAGTTTCAGCGACCGGATGCGTTCGGAATCGAAACAGGCCTGCGAAGCCTGCCGATAGCTATCCAGCAATTCAATCAAATCCGACTGTCCCGAAGTCTGCGGCCCGGAGCGCCTTTTTGCAGTTCCCAATCTGCTGCGGAAATTCGCGCGTATGTCTTTTTCCGATAAAAGTGCGGCGATCAATGCGCACTCGTCTGCAGCCTTCAGTTTCTTGCCTTCCACAATAAGCCTTGCCAGCCGCGGATGGACAGGCAGCGTCAACATTTCAAGCCCGGTTTCGGTGACGCTGCCGTCTGACTTCACCGCTCCGAGATCCCGGAGGAGAGTCTCGGCGGCTTCGATGGCCGGCTGAGGCGGAGGTTCAAACCATCGGAAGGAATTTAATTCACAAAAGCCGGCGCCATGCAGAAGCAGAACGGTCTCGGCGAGATCGGCGCGACGGATCTCCGGAACGTCCTGTTCCGGACGGGATTCAAAATCAGCTTTTGTGTAAAGTCTGATCGCTCGCCCGTTTTGAGTCCTCCCGGCGCGGCCGGCGCGTTGTATGGCGGAGGACCGGCTGATCTTGGCGGTTGCAAGCGTTGGGAAGCCGCTCCAGGCGGAATGTCCCGCCAGACGAGCGAGTCCGGAGTCCACAACAGCGGCGACCCCGGGGATGGTCAAGGATGTCTCCGCGACATTGGTCGAAAGGATCACCTTGGTTCTGCCTGCCGGCGCAATGGCGCGAAATTGTTCGGAGGATGGCAGGTCTCCGTGAAGGGGATGCACCGCAATCGCAAATCGCTCCTGCAATAGCGCCAGAGATTCCGCCGATCGCCGTATCTCCGCGGCGCCGGGAAGAAAAACCAGGATGTCTCCCCGGATTTTAGCCTCCAGCAACTTCAAGACTGCGGAATAAACTTTTTTATGAAGCGGCAGGTCGCTCGCTTTCGCTTCATGCTCGATTTCAAGGTCGTATCGAGACCCTGAAGCCGCAATCCGGTTCGCGCAGAGAAAAGAGGCGGCAGGCTCCGCGCTCATCGTCGCAGACATGACAACGATTTTCAGATCCGGCCTTCTTGTTTGCAAAGGCTTTAGCAGCGCCAGCGCAAGATCGGAGGCAATGTTTCGTTCGTGAAATTCGTCCAGAATGACAACCGAAACGCCGCGAAGATCCGGGTTTCTCACCATTTGCCGCGCGAGTATCGCTTCGGTCAGAAAACGGATTCGAGTTTTGGCGCTCGCCACGTTTTCATATCGTATCGAGTAGCCGACGGCGCCGCCCGGTTTTTCTCCCAGCTCTTGTGCGACTCTTGCAGCCGCAAGCCTCGTCGCGAGCCTGCGCGGCTCCAAGACGAGAATTTCGCCCTTTTCAGCGAAGCCGGCCTCCAATAGCGATCTGGGGACGCGGGTGGTTTTGCCAGCGCCGGGCGGCGCAGTCAGAATAAGAGAGCCGGATGCATGCAGAGCCTCCGTGATCTGTGGCAGAAAAATGTCGATGGGCAAGCTTTCCATGTTTACAATAGACGATTCACGAATTACATTTAATAGACGTCGCAGCGCCAAAGCGGCGCAGAAAGACGATTCTACTATTTTTTCCAGTCCTATCGGGAATTCGATTTTTCCCTTCAAAGCAACCCTGCCGGAATCCGGATATTCGATAAAAGGGAATATGCCGGCGACCCGTGAACGGTTGTTGGGAAAAAGCAGGAACGCATTTTCAATACCGTCGGACTCCTGGGACTTGCATCAGGGCGCCCGACCGTCAATCCGGCCCGATCGCACGGGCGAAACGCTGGAGAATCCCATGGCAATGCAGGATATTCAGAAGATACGAGAAGAAGCCCCCCTGATTCATAATATTACCAACTATGTCGCCATGAATGTGACGGCGAATGCTTTGCTGGCTCTCGGCGCTTCTCCCGTAATGGCGCACGCCCCGGAGGAAGCTGAGGAAATGGCGGTTCTGGCAAAGGCTCTTGTCCTAAACCTCGGCACGCTGAGCCTTCCGTGGATCAATTCCATGATCAAAGCCGGGCATATGGCCAATCATTACGCAGTTCCCGTCGTCCTCGATCCTGTCGGAAGCGGCGCCACCAAGTTTCGAACCGAAACGGCGCAGTTGCTCCTTCGAAACGTCAACCCGGCGATTGTTCGCGGAAACGCGTCGGAAATTCGATCTCTTGTCCTTGCCGAACAGTGCACCAAGGGGGTCGACAGCGTTCATACGACGGAGGAGACTTTGGAGGCGGCTCAATTCCTTTCCGGAACGTATCGCTGTGTTGTGTCGGTCAGCGGAGCGACGGATATTATTGTCGACCGAGGCGCAGTGATAAGGGTTCTGAACGGCCATCCGATAATGCCGCGGGTCACCGCAGTCGGATGCATCGCCACGGCCATCACCGCTGCTTTCGCCTCAGTCAACAAGTCGTTTCTTCACGCTGCCGCCAATGCGATGGCTCTCGTCGGCGTCGCGGGCGAGATGGCTGCGGAACGCTGTTCCGGACCCGGAAGTTTTCTGGTCTGCTTCATGGATGCTCTTTATAATATTCAGGAATCCGATTTCAATAGCAGGGTGAAAATGGAAATGTCGTGACGCATGAAAGGCAAAATCAAGCCGTCGCGATTGCGTCCGGGTCGAGAACAACCATTTCTATCGGCAGGGACAATGTGCGGATTGTCCGCCGGGTCGGCCGACACCCGGCGGACGGCCTTCGGAACCCGATTATTGGGAAAGTTTCATGAATAATTCCAATGGAGCCGCCATGCGGACCCCATTGCGGACGGCGGGAGAGCGGAGTGAAATTATCATCGCGCTGAAATTTCCCGGACAAGAGATTCCACTGCGCTTTTCCGCGCTTGTGCGGCTTTCTCGCCATCCTGAGCGGCGACCAACAAAACGATAAAAAGCTTTTTCTCCGGATCGATCCAGAGGGCGCTTCCGGAAGAAGCATTGTGTCCGAAAGCTATTTTTGAAAAAATGCCATCCGACCAATTTGTTGCGGATGATTTGGACCAGCCCAATCCTTGGGACATAAACTGCGCCAGAAGAGAGCGGTCAAAATAACGCCTGTGTTCATAGATTCCGCCATTGCATAGCATTTGCGCAAAGACCGCAAGGTCCTCGGCGCTGGAAAACAACCGGGCGCTTGCGCCGGCGCCGGCAGGTGCAAGAGGGCGGAACGCCTGTCGGGGCGGAACGCTGAAAGTGCTATGCATCTCCAGCGGATTGAACAAACGTGCAGCCAAAAATTGATCGAGCGGGGCGCCTGAAGCGCGAGCGACTATCTCGCTGAGAACGGCCAGGTCGGAATCCGAGGCGGATTTGGAATAGCGGGAGAGCAAATCCTGGATTCGAAACTTGGAGTCGTCGGTCGTCGAGGACTCCGGATGGTAATCTTGAACAGGGGCGTTTAGAATCAGGTCTTTGGAAGCCGAAGCCATGATGGCGGCCGACGTGGCGCCGACAACTCCCGAAAGAGTGGACAAGTCGAAAACAGCTTCGCAAGAGATTCCGGCGCAATGCTTCCATATTATTGAACTGTTCCGCCCCGCCAGGATTGCTGCGCCGGAAACCTCGCCGTTGTCGACCAGCGAAGAGACGATTTTTTCAGTTTCGCTAAAAGTCATGGCTTGCGCGTCTTTTTTCAGGGTCATGTCAATTCGAGGAATTTCCAGCCCGCTGCCGGGCTTGAAGTGCCCTGGTATCGAAACTGGCATTTTGCCCGTCATGGGTATTTCGCCCGAAACGGCTTTGGCCGCTGCGATCTGGGAAGTGTCGGAGTAGCTGAAGGTGCAGATGTAAGCGTGGGCCCGCGGCGCAGCCAGGAACACATAAGGATTGCCGAACGCCACCCAGACAACAGGTTTTTTCGAATCCATCAGCCTTTCGATAAGCTGCCGCTGTTTTTTCGGAATTGAAATTGCGCCCTGTCCGGAGCTTAGCCGAACCAGCGTGGAGCACAGAATCAAATCCGATTTCAAGGCGGCTTTTTCAATTTCATCGGACAATTCGCCGGATATTCGGGCATCGGCCCAAATCGTTTGGACCGATGGATATCGGCGGCGAATTTCAGTCTGAAAAATTGGAAGCGGGTTCGATTCGATATCAGAAGAAAGAACCAGGCTGAGTATCTGACGGTCTTTTAGGGGATCGACCGGCAGAAGATTCCATGCGTCCTTCACTGCAGTAATGGAACTATCCGCAATTTCCTGAGCAAGCTTTGCGCTTTCCGGGGCGGAAACGTCGGCGCTAATTTCATCGATGGGCGAAGTCCTGACTTCGGGAAGTTTCAGGCTGCTTTTTGCCCGGAGAATTTTTGCCACGGATTCATTTATGCGGGCTTCCGTTATGTCTCCTCGCTTCACAGCACGCTCCATTTCCGCAATTGCGGCGGATGCATTGGCGGGGAGCAGGAGCGCGTCGGCGCCGGCCTGGACGGCCCGGACTGCAGCCAATCCGCTCCAATAACGGTTGGCGACGCCGCCCATTTCCAGAGCGTCGGTGACGACAATGCCTTTAAATTTCAGATCATTTCTCAACAGGTCGGTTAAAATCCTGAACGAGAGAGTCGCGGGAGTTTCCGGCGATCCAGTCACTCGAGGGACGGCGACATGCGCCGTCATGATCGAATCGACCCCCGCCGAAATAGCGCTCTTGAAAGGCAGGAGCTCAACCGTTTCAAGCCGGGCGCGATCGGATTTTACAACTGCCAACCCGAGGTGAGAGTCGGTTGCCGTGTCCCCATGGCCCGGAAAATGCTTCGCGGCGGCGAGAACGCCTCCGTCGCGAGCTCCGCGAATGAACGCCGCCCCCAAACGCGCGACGAGCCCTGGATCCTCGCCGAATGAGCGGATATTGATGACCGGGTTGTCCGGGTTGTTATTGACGTCGACCACCGGGGCGAAAATCCAATGGACTCCCATGGCGCGGGATTCCTGCGCGGCGATCCTGCCTTCCCGGTAGGCGAATGTCTCCGATCCGGTCGCTCCAAGTGCCATGGCCCACGGGAAGGAAGTCGTATCCGCAATTCGGAAGGAAGCGCCGCGTTCAAAATCCGCTGAGACCAGAAGCGGCACGTTGGAAGCTTTTTGCAGTTCATTCAGCAGAATGGCGGATTCATAAACGTTTCCGGCGAATAAAACGACTCCACCCACGCCGGTTTTCGCCGCAAGCTCCAATACAGCCTGGTATCCCGGATCCTTTCGATTGACAAACCTGCCTTGAACGCGGATATGAATCAGCTGGGCGATTTTTTCTTTCAGCGAAAGGCTTTTCAAAGTCCGGTTTACCCAGACTTCATCCGGCGCCGTGAGAGCATAGCCGCCCGGTCCTGCTTCGGAAAATCCCCAGCGAGCGCCCCGGAAGGAAAATAGAATCAAAAATGCGCAGACAATTTCGAGTTTTCGGTTTTTCATTGAGAATGGGGCCATCCGGCGATTGTTCATTCGAGACGACTGTCTTCTTGAGATTCAAATTTTCCGGATTTTACGTTTTTTCGGACATTATTCCATTGGAAATACCGGCCGTTCATCGCTATGTAAACCCCGTGCGGCAGGCATTGGGCGAATGCCAAAGCGCTTCCAAGGTTGAAAAGGCCGTCCGAACTCCCAAATTTGAAGGGAATCATCGCTCCCGTAAGGACGATTGTTTTGGGAATAGCCGTCGCGCCCAACATCCGAGCGGTGTCTTCCATCGTGTCGGTGCCGTGCGTGACGATGATATGATCCTCGTCGCACCGGATGCAATTGTCTAAAATAATTTTCCGGTCGGACTCCGTCATCTCCAGGCTGTCGACCATCATGAGCGTGCGGATGTCCACGCGAACCTCGCAACGGCCCAATTCCAGCATTTCGGGCAAATGCGTGTCTCTGAAGTAGAGTTTTCCCTCAATCTCATTGTATTCCTTGTCGAAGGTTCCGCCGGTGACAAAAACGCGAACGGTCATGTTCCTGTTCTGTTTTCAAGGATGCAGACGCGGCGGCGCGCCGCGCCTGCGTGGTCGCTAACCTGATCTTATCCGAAGTAGAGCGTGTTTGTGTTGACCGGAAATCCCAAGAGCTTGAGATAAGTAAAAAGCTGCATTTTGTGGTTGGTGAAGTGTTCTCGGAAATCGAGGGCCATTTTTTCCATCGGGGATTTCCAGCCCCAGGGGACTGAAATGATTTTATTCGCAAAATCTTCTTCGGATACGGAGTCGAGAACTTTGCGCAGAGTCGTTTTGTCTCCTTCAAGCCTCTCGAGCGCTTCCGAAACTGTGCAGGAAGGCATTTGCTTCATGGACGCTTCCATTTCTTCGGGCTTGGGCCAATTGCCGGTGAAGGCCATGTGCAATTCTTCGCCGATGCCGGCGCTTAAATGATGGATCAGGTTCCCCAGGCTCATGAATGAAGGGCCTGGTTTCCAATCCAGTTTGTCCGCGGGAACCATTTTTAAAAGGTTTTCGGCGGGCCGAAAGGAATCCAAAGCGTATTTGTAGAATTCTTCCTTTTTCACTGTTTTTCCTCCTCTGCCTTGAAGATGAAGGCAATTCCACCGGAAATAATAAAGAACAAGTCATTATAAGCGAACCTTGCCGCAATATTAACCCGGATTATTCATGAAGCTTCACGCCGATGCCGCCGGCGCGACTCAAGGGGGGCGATGGCGCACGCGGCAGAGGCTTCAAGATTTATCCGGGCAAAATGGACGATCGCATCTGCAGGATAATGGAATTGTGATAATATCGTAAACTTCTACCCGGATTAAGACTGCATTTTTTCATTCAACCGGGAAACGAACTGCCTGGGCGGAATGATGGGAAAGCAAGACAACCGAAACGATGCGATTGTGGGCGGCGGCCGGCCTTCCCTCAGGCTGTCGAAAGTGATGCCGGAGGCTTATGACGAGTTGAGACGGATTGCACGCCGGTATATGGCGCGGGAAAAGTCTGGTCGAACTCTTCAGGCGACTGCTCTGGTCAACGAAGCTTACCTTAAGCTGGCCAAAGAAAAAGCCCGTTTCTGGAAAAACCGTTCGCATTTTTGCGCCATCGCAGCGGGATCTATGAGGGAAATACTCGTGGAACGTGCGCGCGCTCGCGCGGCTGTCAAACGCGGAGGGTCCCGCGTGCAGGTCAGTTTTGAAAACATCGCTTCCGTCCGAGATGAGCGACCCATTGATTTGCTGGCTTTGGACGAAGCATTGGAGAAGCTTGATAAAATGGATCCTGACCTGGCGCGAGTCGTCGAGCTGAGATTTTTTGGGGGTTTGACCATCGAAGAGGTTGCGGAATATCTGCATTCATCGCCGGCGACGGTCAAACGGGGCTGGAGCATGGCGCGGGCCTGGCTGAAACACGAGATGGAGAAGCGCATTGAATCCTGAAAGGTGGCGGCGCCTCAAAGTAGCATTCGAGGAGGCTCTCGACAAAGAGGGCGGGAGCCGAGCCGATTATCTTGAGCAAGTCGGCCGCACGGATCCGGAAATCAGACAGGAAGTGGAGCTTTTGCTGAAAAGCTTCGGGAAGGGCAGCTTTCTCGAGACGCCCGCGTTGGAAGCCGTTCCGGAGCTTTTTGAAAGCCAAACTTCGAATGCTTTGATCGGCGGCAATCTGGGGCCTTATGCCGTAAGAAGCATGATCGGACGCGGCGGAATGGGGATGGTTTTCCTGGCGTTCGACACAAGATTGGATCGCCCGGTAGCCATCAAGATGTTGGCGCCGGAATACACTCGCGACCCGCAGCAGCGCGAAAGATTGAGAAGGGAAGCGAAGGCTGCCGCACAGCTTTCTCATCCAGGCATTGCCACCGTGTATGCCCTGGAAGAGTACGAAAACACCCTTTATATGGTGTCCGAGTATGTGCAGGGCGACACTCTGATGAAATTGATGGCCGCCGGTCCTCTCTCGATGCCCACCCTGATGGATGTGGCGGTTCAAACGGCGCGCGCTCTCGGGGCGGCTCACGAAAATGGAATTGTCCACCGGGATCTTAAGCCCGAGAATATCATTCGGACCGGATCCGGGTTGATCAAAATCCTCGATTTCGGCCTTGCCCGCATCGACAAAGAAAACAAGGATTCCCTCAGCCGGCTAACAAGATCGGGCGCGTTTTTGGGAACCCCGGCTTATGCCTCGCCAGAACAGCTGCTTGGGGCTTCCGTTGATTTCCGCACCGATTTGTTTTCGTTCGGCGTCATGCTTTATGAAATGGCGTCCGGGAAACATCCCTTCGGCGAGGTGGATTCGATGACGACCATCGCGCGCATTCTTGAAGCCGATGTTTCCGCTTTAATTCAGCGGGATCCCTCGCGGCCCGAGGATTTCGACAAAATTGTCCGGCGCTGTCTCAAGAAAAAACCCTCCGAGCGCTACGGCAGCGCTCAGGAGCTTCTGGCGGACCTCGAGCGGCTCTGTAAAATCTATTCAGGCGAAGCCGTCCCGGCGCTTGTCCCGGCGAATGCGCAGGGCGAGAAGAAGCTTGGCTCGCTCTGGTGGTGGCAGTTTCACCAGGCCTGCGCCGGCTTTGGATACTACGCAATGCTGTATCCGCTATGGCGCGTAAAACAATGGCTGGGCGGAGTCGAAGGGTCCCTGCTTTTTTTCCCTGCGCTCGCTGCCGTTATGGTGGCGGCGAATCTCCGGCTTCATCTATGGTTCACATCGAGCTGTTATCCTTCAGAGCTTCATTTCCAGAGACGAAAGACAGCGCCCTGGATACGGGCTGCCGATTGGCTGTGGGTCCTGCTGCTGGCCGCCATGGCTGTTCGAATTCACGCCATTCACGCCATTATTGCGACTCTGCTGATGGCAGTTTCGGTTGGAAGCCTTGTCGCCTTTTCATTGATTGAACCTACTACGACGAAGGCGGCCATGAGCGACGCCGAAAAAATTGGCCGGGCCGTTCCATGAACCGGCGATCCCTGCCCATTGCCGCCGGCGCCTCCCCGCGTCATTCGCGCGCGTAAAGAGTGAAGCGTTCGATGCATGGATTCACGAGCCACACTTTTTATCAGAGGGCCGGCTATCGGGATCAGGACAGCGGGAACAGAGCGGCTCAACGTCATCGATTCACATTCCACCATCACTCCTCCCTCGACCTGTTGATAGCGCCAGTAGGAGTTCATCTTCCAGAGGAAGCCGCTGTCGCGCCCTTCAGGTTTTTCTCTTTGTTCCTTCCCTTCTATGGTTTCCAATTCTCTTATTCGCGTCGCAACGCTGCTGCTCCAGGCCCGGGAATCCGAGCATTTAGAGTAGCGCACAAGGTGTTCGGTGCTGTAAGTCGCCGCGACTACTTTCCTGCGCTGGAGCTTCAAATATAAACGGAGCCGCCCCGGAGATTTCTCCAAAACTTTCGAATCAACGACATCCTCCTGTTTCATATCCTCAGCCGTCGGGTTTTCCACCCTGAAAAGCACGGCATCCAGGCTTGCAGCGGGAATGAATACCAAACCCCGCCAGTGATGAATTTTTCCGTCCGGGACTTTCCGGGCGGCGCCTGAATGCGCCTCGACATTTTCGATCAGAATATCGCCGGCGAGCAGCGCACGGCGTTCCCGTGCGGCTTTTAGCGGACTTCTAAAATCCATGGAAAGGAATTTCTCTCCGGATGCGATCTCGGCATTGATGCGTTTTTCCGCGGCAGCCACATGCTCCGACCAGGCTTTGAGCGTTTCCGAACTCAATTCGGCCGCTTCGGAAAAAGGAGAGCCCGACAATGCAAGCGCTGCTGCGAGAACCACTGGCGACAGGGTTCTCAAACAATTTTTAGTCATTTTCCCTCCAGTTATTTCGGATGGCTTGCCGGCCCGATAAACAAACAGATCCCCGGCAAAATAGTTCAGAATCGAACACGACGCGATGGAAGCCAGATTGGCATATATGAAGTTCCAGTTCAGGAAATCGACGAATGTTTTCATCAATAATACATTTCCAGCCAACGAAACACCCCCGTTGGCCAGGTGAAAGCATAGGAGCCTGCGCCAAATCCCGCCGGGGGAATTTCTCGTGCGATCCGCCCATGTCCAGTTTTCGTGCCAGAGGAAGTTGTGCAGCAGGGCGGCTTCCACTGCAATCGCCACGGCCGTCAAATAGTGGATTTCATACTTTGAAACAAGCAGGGAAAGGACGCCCAGCTGAACCAGAATTCCAACGGCGCCGACGGAATTAAAGGCGATCCAGCGTTTGACGATCCGGAGAAAGGCGGGCGCCGGACTAAGCATATTTTTTTATCCTCGAAGGCTTAGGGACAAGGGATTCCGCAAAATACAGGGCCCGGGCGTTCCGGATTGCGGAGTACAGGAGAGCGGTCAGGAGGCCGGCGATTGAAACGATCCCGCCGATGTCAAAAAGCAGAACCGGGTCGGCGGCGCCTATCCGGACCCAGGGGTTGTATAGCAGACGAAGCGTTCCGGCTGCCAGGATGATCCGAAGTTCGGTGGGGCCGATGTGAAAGCAGGAAAGGCGAAACACTTGCCGGACATGAACCGCAAGATACGTTTCCGCTTCCACGAGTGTGTAGGCCGCCAGAAGCATCAGCGCTATCCAGGGGCTCATCAATCCTGAAAACGCCAGGCCGCCAAGGAGCGCCGTCGTTCCCAGGAGATCGATCACGTGATCGACGTAATAGCCGTATCGCGGCCTCTGGCAGTTGCGGAAACGGGCGAGTGTGCCATCCAGACTGTCGCCCAGCCAGTTGACGGCCAGTGCGGCGACCGCCAATGTCAGCGATAGCTTGTTCCATCGGGCCACCCAGAAGAAGGCGCCGGCTGCGAGCATCGCCGTAAACCCAAGAAGAGTCAAGTGATCGGAGTTGATCCAACAAGGCGTCCTTTGCGCCAGCCAAAGCAGCGCCTTCTTTTCCGGAATTTCCAGAAGTCCGCCATATTCTCGAATGTGCATTTTTTTATTGTCGGTCATGTTTTTCGCTCCTTTCGACCGTATATGCGAAAATCTGAACAAATTCGGATCATTTTTTTTGCAAATAAGCTGAGAATTGGATTGGCTTCGGTTAGGATAGAGAACGCCAGGAGGCGCGAAAACCTATGATCGATCCATTGGCGCAAAAGGCGTTGACAAAGCCTTTCTCTGATCAAAGGCCGGGTACATCCGGACTGAGAAAAAAAACCCGTGTTTTCCTGCAACCGCATTACATTGAAAATTTCACGCAATCCGTTTTCAACGCGCTGCGAGAAACAGCCGATTTTTCCAAAGAAACGCTGGTCATGGGGGGAGACGGCCGGTTCCATAACCGCGCGGCGCTTCAAATCATGATAAAAATAGCGGCCGCGAACGGTTTTAAAAGAATCCTGGTGGGCCGGGCGGGATTGGTTTCCACTCCGGCTCTATCCGCAATCATCCGCAGGCGCCGGGCGCTGGGAGGTTTTTTACTGACCGCAAGCCACAATCCAGGCGGTGTCGACGCCGATTTCGGAATCAAGTACAACATCCAGAACGGAGGGCCTGCGCCCGAGAAATTCACTGAAATGATCTATGCCGGGACTCTTCGGATAGACCATTTCTATTGGATGGACTGCCCGGATGTCGATATCGACCGGAAGGGCGCGACTGAAGTCGGCGGATCGCAAGTTGTGGTGATAGACCCGCTGGAAGACTATGTCGGTCTTATGCGCGAACTCTTCGATTTCCACTCGATAAGCGAGCTTTTCGGGAGCGGATTCCGCCTGGTCTTCGACGCCATGCACGGCGTCACGGGCGTGTATGCGCGCGAGATTTTCGAGAACAAGCTTGGAGCGGCTGCCGGGACCGTTCTGCGTGGAAATTCATTGGAGGATTTCGGCGGTTTGCATCCGGATCCGAACCTGGCGCACGCGGCGGAGCTAGTGAAAATTATGTTTTCGGCGGAAGCGCCGGATATGGGGGCGGCATGCGACGGAGATGGCGACAGGAACATGATCCTCGGCCGCAATATCTTTGTGAGCCCCGGAGACTCGCTGGCCGTAATAGCTCAACACGCCCGCGAATGCATCCCCGGCTACGCTGCGGGGCTGTCGGGAGCGGCAAGGTCCATGCCCACCAGCACAGCCGTGGATCGTGTCGCCTCGAAACTCGGCGTCCCATGCCATGAAACGCCGACGGGATGGAAATTCTTCGGGAACCTGATGGACGCCGGGAAATGCACGATATGCGGGGAGGAAAGCTTCGGCACAGGCTCCGACCATATCCGTGAAAAAGACGGGATATGGGCCGTGCTTTCGTGGCTTTCCATCCTGGCGACCCGCCGGCAGTCTGTATCCGAGGTTGTCGAAAACCATTGGAGGATTTTTGGACGAAGCTATTTCCAGCGCCATGACTATGAAGGTCTCGACGCCAAGGCCGCAAACGAAATAATGGAGCAGATACGCTCCAATCTTCAACACTGCAAAGGCGCCGGAATGGCCGGCGCCTTTGTAGTCAAGGCGGATGATTTCGAATACACGGATCCTGTCGACGGCAGCGTCAGCGCACGGCAGGGAATCCGGATTATTTTGAACGACGGGTCGCGGATAATTGGCAGGCTTTCAGGCACCGGCACCGAAGGAGCGACGCTGCGCCTTTATTTCGAGAGAGTCCGGAACCAAGGAGACGCGGCGGTTGAGGAGACGCTACGGCCGCTGATCGAGGCCGCGCAGGATCTTTTCATGCTGCGCTTGCGACTCCATCGCGACCGTCCGACCGTAATTACTTGACCCGGATTTTTCATGAAGACGCGGGTTAAGGGTCTGTCAATGATCAACGCTTTCCGAGACCGGCGGCGTTGCCGAGCAAGACGATTGGGATTCCATGATTTACAGGCTCGCATAGGGTCCGGGCGTATTATCTTAATTCAATTGAGGCAGGTGGAAAATGCATGACGTGATTATCATCGGATCGGGGCCTGCGGGCTATACCGCGGCAATTTATGTGGCGCGCGCAAATCTGTCGCCCTTTCTGCTGGCATCGGAGCCTCAAGGACTGCAGATGCCGGGTGGCCAGCTCATGTTCACAGGAGAAGTTGAAAATTTCCCGGGCTTTCCGGAGGGGATAGGCGGCCCTGAGCTCATGGAATTGATGAAGAAACAGGCGCTCCGTTTTGGGGCCGAAATGCTTGAAGAAAGCGCCGAAGAAGTGGATTTCCGTCCCGGCGGTCCTTTCAGGATCCGTTCCGGCTCCGGTTGGCGCGAATCCCGTTCCGTAATCGTCGCAACGGGCGCGTCGGCGAAATGGCTGGAACTTCCGCATGAATCCAAATTTCGCAATCGGGGTCTTTCCGCTTGCGCCGTGTGCGACGGCCTTTTTTTTCGCAACCAGGAAGTCCTGGTCGTCGGGGGAGGAGATACCGCGATCGAGGAAGCGCTTACATTGGCCCGCCATGCGTCCAGAGTAACAATTGTTCACAGGCGGGACGCTTTTCGCGCCAGCAAGATCATGCAAGCCAGGGCGATGGAAAACCCAAAAATCGGCGTCCTCTGGAACACCGTTGTCAACGGATATGTGGGCGGAGATGTCCTGCAGGGCGCAGAACTCGAAGATGTCGCTACCGGGAAAAAATGGGTTGAAAACGTGTCCGGAATATTCATGGCCATCGGCCACCACCCCAACACGGAATTCCTGAAAGGAACTATCGAACTGGATGAGCAGGGCTACATCGTGACGCGCAAAGGAGCCGAAACCAGCATGGAAGGGGTGTTCACGGCCGGAGACGTACACGACCGTCACTATCGGCAAGCGGTCACTGCCGCCGGCTATGGCTGCATGGCCGCGCTGAGCGCCGAACGCTGGCTTGCGATGCGTCCCCGGAAAGCGCTGTGAATTTGAGCCGCTGTTCCATAGCCTATTATATCAGCGCGCACGGGTATGGGCACGGCGTCCGCTCCTGCGACATCATCCGCGCTGTCCATGATCTTTTTCCGCAGATCGAGGTTCATGTCGTCAGCGATTTGCCTCCGGAGTTTCTTATCAATCGGATCGGGTCTGCCCGATGCACGATCCGCCGGGGCGCCCTCGATATCGGAATGGTTCAAGTCGATTCGATTCGTGTCGATGTGCGAGCCAGTCTTGTGCGGGTCGAGCAGCTTTTATCCAAACGCAAAGAGCTGGTTGCGCAAGAATCGGATTTTATTCGTCGGACCGCTTCCCGTCTGGTTGTGGTCGACATACCCGCGATGCCCCTGGAAGCCGCGGCCATCGTCGGCGTTCCCTGCATGGCGGTCGGCAATTTCGGCTGGGACTGGATTTACTCGGGCTTTGCGGCGCAGGACCCGCGCTGGGCGGCCGCCGCGGCGCTTTTTAGCGAGCAATACGCGCGTGCGCAGCTGCTGTTGAGGCTCCCATTCAGCGAATCAATGTCCGCATTCCCGCATGTCGAGGACATTCCTTTGGTGGCCTCGTCCGGGAAAAATCGGCGATCGGAAATTGCGGCGCTGACGGGCTGCAATCCGGAAAAGCGATGGATCCTCTTGTCTTTCACGACGCTGGACTGGGACGAAGACTCCCTGTCCAAAATCGAGCAATTAAGCGATTATGAATTTTTCACCGTGCGGCCGCTTTTCTGGAACCGCACGAACATCCACCCTTTGGATCGGGGTCAGGTTCTGTTTTCGGATGCAGTTGCCTCGGTGGACGCCGTCATTTCCAAACCGGGATTCGGCATCTTGTCCGACTGCATCGTGAACGACAAGCCGCTGATTTATTCGGATCGCAGCGATTTTCTTGAATACGCCGTCCTCGAGGACGCAATAAAGAAATATTTGAAGCACCTCCACATTCCTTCCTCGGATCTGTATCGAGGAAACCTGAAACCCGGCCTTGAGGGGATATGGAGTCGTCCGCAGGCGATCGGAAGCATGGGCCGCGGCGGCGACGTCATCGCGGCCCGCCGGATTGCGCAAATGGCCGGCTTTCAGCCGTGATTCCCATAGCCCGGAACGATGTCATCACAACCGCGCCGAAGAGGACAACGGGGATGCCCCTCGCAAACGGCAAGCCGGATTTCGGGCCATGGGCGCAGATCTTCTATGGCGAATTCGATGGCGGGCGCAAGAAAAGAATCATGGCCGTTCCCTTTTCGGGGCCGGCAGGCCCCAAGACTCAAAATCGAAATCGTTTAGATTGCGGATGATCTGACGGGCGGCCGGGTACGCCTTGTCTTCCATATGCGGGTCGGGAACAGCGACCGCGAACATTCCTGCCGCTTGCGCCGCCTGAACTCCAGCCGGCGAATCCTCGAAAACCAGGCATTTCCCGGGAATCGCTCGAAGCCTTCTGGCCGCTAAAAGGAAAATGTCGGGCGCCGGCTTGCCGTGTCGGATTTCGGGATCGTCGCCCATGACGCAAGCCTGAAAAATGCCGAACCATTCTTTGTGATTTGTGGTCTTAAGTTCGAAATGATGGCGGTCGGAGCTGGTGGCGATTGCTTGAGGGATTCCTGCCTGATGGAGATGGCGGGTCAGCGAAACCGCACCCGGCATGGGCTCTGCTTTTGGAAAAAGCTCTTCCAAAAGACGCCGCCGCGCATCGAGATACTGATCCACCGTCAGCGGCAGTCCCATGGCGTCGATCGCTTTCTGCGCGGACGACCGCGCTGGAAGCCCGATCATTTTGGCTTTGACCTTCCAGTCGAAGACCTTGCCATAGCGGGCGGCGACCATCTGGTGCGCTTCAGTATAAAAAGGCTCCGTGTCCAGCAAAAGCCCGTCCACATCGAAAATAACGTGAGTAATCAAACGGTCCATTTTTAAATCGCAATTAAAATGTCGTAGAGCGCGTGGGACGCCGCTGTAATGCCGAATCCCCGCAACACAAATATTGCCGAAAAATACAGCCCGCCGGCGGCTCTCTGCACAAAGCTTCCCGGCGAAAAAGCGTCGCCTGCGGGCCCGATATAATGAAAAGCCGCAAAGATCAATGATCCAAGGACTGCAGCCGTCGTCGCCGCCGCGGCTCTTCTCATTTGGAATCCGCGGCTGAAAAGCGCGAGCAGGAGGCCAAGAAGGAACCCACGGAAAAGGAGCTCTTCGTAGATTCCCGCTCCGCAGTATAGAACGAGGCTGGATATTCCGCTGCCTTTCGCGCCCGCAGCCAGGCGCCAATGCATGGAAATCCATCCGAATGCAAACATCAGGATCAGGGCGAAGCAGAGGCTTTCCAGAAATGAAAAAAACAGCATTCCGGCGTCGACTTTCCAGACCGCCCGGGTTCGCAGCTGCCAGACGGCGAAAACCGCCGCCAGGACCAGCAGGGAACCCAGCATGGTGTGAACGGAAAATAAACTGAGGATCCGGATGATCAGCGCATCCGCGCCGTTGATGTAGGTGGTCTGCAGCGCATAGGCGCCCCCATGATAAATGAGCAGAAAAGGAAAAATCAGGGCCGCAGAGTATGCCGGCCTCCTGGTTTCCTTCCAATACCCTTTTGTCTTTAGCGACATAGGTTTTTTATCATACCTGAAGATTGCTCAAATAAAAGGGGCCGGGATGCCGGATCGGCCGCCCGATTCAGCCGCTGAATGCCTGTCATTGATTTAGACCGGGGGCGCCGTGATATCATGTATTTTTTTGCCGATGGCTCAGGAGTTTTAAAAATGTCTGAAAATAGCGTGAAAGACGTCCTCGGGCGCCCTCTGAAGGACCTGCGGATATCCGTAACCGACCGGTGCAATTTTCGTTGCGGCTATTGCATGCCGCTCGAAAAATACGAGTGGATCGACCGGCGTGAAATTCTCACCTTTGAAGAGATTGCCCGGCTGGCGGATCTGTTCCTCCGGCTGGGGGTCGAGGAAATCAGGCTCACCGGCGGCGAGCCGGTGCTGCGCCATGGATTGGAGCGGCTTGTAGCTCAGCTTGCCCAGCTCGAAGGCCTTAAAGATTTATGTCTGACAACCAATGCCTCGCTTATGGGCGATAAGGCGCCTGCCTTGGCCAAGGCGGGGTTGAAGCGAATTAATGTCAGTCTGGACACCCTGAATCACGAAAAATTTCGCCGGTTGACGCAGCGGGACGACTTGTCGAATGTATTGAGCGGCATTTTCGCCGCAATGCGAAACGGCATCAGGCCGGTGAAACTGAATTCGGTGATTCAGCGAGGCGTCAACGACGACGACATTATGGAACTGGTCGAGTTTTCCAGACAGAACGGCTTCTGGATAAGATTTATTGAATACATGGATGTTGGAAACTCCAATAATTGGGTTTCGGAAAAAATGGTTTCCAAGAAGGAAATTTTGGAGATTATCAACGCCCGCTATCCGCTCCATGAAATCGGAAGAAATGACGAGAGCGCACCCGCCGTCAATTATGCCTTCCTCGACGGCATCGGCAATATCGGGGTTATTGCGTCCGTGACGGAGCCGTTCTGCGCTGGATGCACCCGCGGACGGCTTACCGCCGACGGCAAGCTCGTGACGTGTCTTTTCTCGGATCAAGGGCATGATTTGAAGACGCTCATTCGCAAGGGGGCCGGCGATGAGGACCTCCTTGAAACCATACGCGCCGCCTGGGAAAAAAGGAGCGACCGCTACTCGGAGGAGCGGCTCGAGGCGATGAAATCAGGCAAATACAAGCCGGGGTCCCGAAAAAAAATTGAGATGATCCGGTTGGGCGGATGAAAATCAGGAAAGCACGGCGGGCAAAAATGAAGCCAGGACGGACAATGCCATCAGTGCAATGCAGGCAAGCGCCAAAAACAAATGGGCGATCCGCTCCGGACGCATCGGATTCAGCAAATAAGCCGTCGCAAACCCGCCCGCGAATCCGCCTAGGTGGGCGAAGTTGTCGATGCCGGGCATGATGAAACCGCTGACAAACAGAATCACTGCGTAAAAGACCGCCTGATTGCCGATGCGGCTGACGCCTCCGCGACGCCCATAGGCGACCAAAGCTCCCAGGAGTCCGAAAATCGGAGCGGAAGCGCCAATCGTGACGCCGGCGCCTGCGGGCAAAAACAAAGGGGCGCAACTGCTCAGCGCAAATCCGCAAATCGATGAAACCGCATAGATGACAACGGCGCGCGGCGCGCCGAAAAGCGACGCCGTTGCCGGCGCAAGGTCGCGCACCCACAGCATATTGAACAGGATGTGAAGGATGCTTCCATGCAACCAGGCTGCGCTCAATACCGTCCACCATCTCCCGAAGACGAAAACCGGATAAAACCCGCTGGCGCCGAAAACAACCACGCTCTGATTGCTCGGCGACAAAATATTCAAACCGCTCATCCCGATCCCTCGCGGATCGTATAATAAAGTCGCGATATATAGCGCCGAGCATCCCCAGATCACGATGGAGGTGAAACCCAAATCATAGCCAAGTTTGCGCAGCAAAGGCGCAAGCCCCCACATCCCCGGATTGCGCCTGCCGCAATTCCAACATTCCTGATCCTGGACGCCCACCAGTTTGCCGCAGTATGGGCAAACCACCGACCCGGTTTTTTTTAAGAGAGGCATAAAAATTCCTTTATGAACCTGAATCATCATTATGGCTATAAAACTGAAAAATGGAAAACTATTTTGGGTGCGACATGCGAT
>CAZXSV010000001.1:0-205453 GCA_964642735.1 uncultured Acidobacteriota bacterium | reverse complement strand
TAAATAATCTGTTTATCCATGATCGCGGGCGCGTTCCCAGTAAACTCCCGCTAGATTGCAGGAGCGCGCGGCAATCGGGCGAAGCTTGGCCTGGTGAGAAAGCCATTTCGAACAACCGCGGATTATTCCTCCTGGCAGCAATCCATCTCCCGGCGGACTGCTTCGTACTCCGGAGAGAAGCCGCCGTTGCCTTCGATGCGCATGCAGAGCGACAGTTCTGTCGTCGGTTTGAGCTCCACGCTCGTTTCGAAGATCCGGTAGACAGGATTGCGTCCTGGGAAGGGATGCACGGCGGTGATTCTGTCCGGGTGGAGTCCTGCCGTGGCAAGAGATGCCAGCGCCCGCAACCGCGAAGACTCGGCGCCGTCCATGAGAAAAACGAATTTCCCGCCTGGGGCCAGGAACCCGGCGGCGGCTATCGCATAATCGCGCACTCCGCCTCTCAGCTCGAAACGGCCGGCGGCGCGCTGGGGGTCTTCCGGCATGACGCCGCTTCCGAGCTGCATGAATGGCGGCGCTCCTGTGACAAGTTCGAACCGGGATCCGGCGGCCAGTGCTCGCGGATGGCGCAGATCGCCCAGCCGCGGATCCCAGCGGTCCATGAGTTTGTTCAATCGGGCGTTGCGCACGGCGAGTTCGTGGCTGACTTCCAGAGCCTCAAGCCCTGTCACGCGGCACGTGGGCAAGCGCTGGAGCAGATGCATCGCGACCGTTCCTTTGCCGCTCCCCAGGTCAAGTACCCTCAATGCATCGGGGCATGACCGGGCCGCCACCCATGCCAGCAGGAGGTCGTCGGAAGCGGCGCGATGGCCCCGGCGCTTCTGAAGGATATAGAACTTCGACGTCAGACGGTCTAGCGTCTCATCCGGGCGGATCTGCAGGTCAGTTCCGGGAAAGCCGAAGGAAGGCGGATATTTTTGTTTCTGCACGATCGCCTTTTTGATGCGCGTTCAACGCAGCGCCGTGGATTCCTAACGGAAGTCCCTCGGCTTATAGGTCTTGTCCCACAAAGCCGGCAAACCGCTGTCGGCGGTTATGTAGCGTTTTTTAATATACCATCGGCCGTTGCGCCTGACGAGTTCGGAGTATTCCCGTCCCTGTTCCAGCAACCGCGGCGACATCCGGATATTGTCGTTCATGACGCCGGTCCAGATGAGCCAGGCTTTGGCCGTATCTCCGCTGATGCGGATGACGGGATTGCTCAGCAGCATGTGGACCTTTCCTCCCAGGTTGGCTTCGCCGGCATCCAGACTGGAGTACATCTTCTCAATAGCGGCCCGCCCCTCGGTGACCGTGCCGTTGACGTCGAGGACGGCGTCCTCGGTGAAATATTTGGATAGGTCGTGACCATTTCCCGAAGTCAAATCAACGTAATATCCTGTCAGCAGGTCTTCTATCTGGATCCGGTCGAGCAGCGTCGCCTGAGTCACGATGCCGTCCTGCGCCAGCGCCGTGAACGGAGTCCCGATTAAAAGCATCGCCGCAGCCGCCAATGCGGCGCCCGCAAAGAATCCAGCTTCCCCCAATGCAATCCTGGTCCTGTTCATAACGATTTCCCTTCAATGAAGATGTTGCGTCATTTTCGCCGTCGTCTATTCCATAATAGCAGACCTTCGTCGGCGCGAGCGACGATCCTGTCCGGTTGCATTTTAGGGGCGAGCTCTGCGGACGGCGGCCAAGCAAGGCTGTTTTTTGATGGGACGGACGCGGTGTCTTTATTTAATGAACGCAGGCGGAGAATAAAGCCAGGCGATGAAACAATGCATTTTATCGTCGCATTTCAATCATTGCGGATTATTGCTGCCTTGCGACGCTGCAGAAATTGCAGGCATCGCTCCTTCGTGCATGTTCCGGTCACGCTCCCATGTAAATTCTTTCGGGATCGATCTCTTCGCGGATAAGCCGGAGCTGCTCGGAAGTCGGCGGGGGCGTGAATGGAACCTTTGAGGGAATTATCGGTTGGAAGCCCAGCGTAGAAACGACCTCTTTCAGCGTGTTGCCGGGGTGTATGGAAAGCAGCATCATTTTTTTCGATTCAGAATGAAATCCGTAAATCGCCTTGTCGGTTATGACGCGGCTCGGACCGCCGGACAGGCCGGCTTTTCTCCGGCTGTCGCCTCCGCTGATGAATCCGGGGCTGGTAATAAATGAAACCGCTTTCCTGAACTTACGTTCTTCCTGGCGCAGGATCAGGATCGTCTTTTTGGCGCAGGAAGCGATGTCATTGGCGCCGCCGCTTCCGACCATGTGGCGGAATTCGCCATCCGGATCGCCGACGAGCGTCGTATTGAGATTGCCGTATTGATCCGCTTCGAGCCCTCCCAAAAAACCGACATCGACGCGTCCGTGGTGTAGAACCGTTCCCAGAATGTCGACGAAGCTGCTCAGAGTTTTGGCCCGATGCCAGACTCTGGGATCGGCAAGCCCCATGCCGGTGTGAATCGGTTCGGGATCGATCACTCCCAGCTCAAACAGAATGGTCAGGTTTGGGGCATGGCTTTTCTTCGCAAGAAAAGACGCCACCATTGGGAGCCCTATCCCGACAGCCACGATCTGGCGATCTTCCAGTTCCCGTGCGCCTGATGCCGCCATCAATTCGGATGCGGTGAAATTCATGAGCTTCTCCTCGACGGCGCTCGACGGCTCCTTATTCAATATTCAACATTCTGCTTCGCTCTGTGATGGAATCAGCCCGGCGGATTGCCGCTCCCTAATATCCCAGAATCGGGTCCGCCCGCAGGCCTCCGAGACGTCGGAAGCCGCCGACCAATTCGACGTATCCCGAGTGGTCTTTTACGCCGTAGACATACTTGTCGAGGTATGCTTTCCACAAATCGGGTTTCTTGGCGGCTTCGGCATAGCGCCTGATTTCGACGGCGTCGTAGTCGTACTCCCGGTAAAGGGAAGTCGGATGCGTTCCAAAAGGAATTTCAACAACGTGCGAAACCAGAAAACTCGGAATCACGCATCGCTCCGGCTCCTGGCGGATGGCGTCTGTCGGCGCAATATGCTCCGCAAGGACGATTGCGCGGGCGCTGGCCTTAACCTGCTCCGGGGAGTCCCATTTCGGCCCCATAATCCAGGCGTTTCCTTCCTCGTCGCATGTCTGGACTTGGACGACGGCGACATCCGGACGGAGAGGCTTCAGGACAAGCCAGCGCTCGCCTGAAAAAGGATCGTTGATAAAAGCGACATCGGAACCGGTTTGTTCCTGGAGCCGGCTCAGCAGGCTGGATCCGGACAGCGATTTAATGGGAATAAACGGAAGCCCAAGCGAGCCGGCCAGATAGCGGAACGCAATCGAGAGGCTGCTGTATTCTTCGGCGCAGAGCGATCCGTTTTCGATCCCGGCATTGACGCATGCGAGCCGGCCGAAACGGTCGAGGGACCCGCCGCCGTAGATCAGGCGCTCGACGGCGCCGCCTCCGACCAGAAGATCCGTGTCCATGGCGCCGACGCACTGCGAAATCGTCAGCCTTTTGACGCCCTGTCGGATGACTTCGCGCGCAAAGGCCATGGCGCATCGGGCAATGGCAAAACCCGATAGCGCAACATGAGAGCCGGAAGGAATGGAAGCGACGGCGTCGTTGAGGCTGGAAAGCTTGTTCATCGGCCATCCCGCAGGGAAAACGCCGCGGATTTGAGACATTTCAGTCCATAAAATCCGCGGCGTATTTATATCCGATAAGCTTACCGAGGCTTTGAAATTATGATTCTCGCATCCACGGCAATGCAGCCGTCGGTGTAAGGGAAAACAGGATTGAAATCCACTTCCTCGATTTGAGGCTGTTCATCGAGCATGCGCCCCATCGAGACGATCGCGCCGGCGACAGATTCCACGTTCATCGGCCCCCTTCCGCGCACTCCCTTGACCAAGGCCTGTGGAAGCGTCTCCAGGATCAGCTTTTTCGCTTCCTCAATGGAAACCGGCGAGAGTCGAAAGCCTACCATTTTCAACGCTTCCACATAAATGCCGCCCATTCCGAACATGACCACGGGGCCGAAGGATTTGTCCCGAAGCGCGCCCAGCACGAGCTCGGTGTTGGAAGGCATCATCTTCTGGACCATCACGCTCATCCTGGAAAGATTGGGCGCCGCTTTTTTTATATTTGCCGCGAGCTGCTGATAAGACGCTCTTAGAGCGCTGTCCGAAGTTATTCCGAGCATTACGCCGCCGGCGTCAGTCTTGTGCAGAATTTCTTCGGAGACCACTTTTAATGCAACCGGATACCCGATTTCACCGGCTGCAGCCACGGCCCCGTCCACGGAATCCATAACTCGGAATGGCGGCGTTTTGATTTCATATTCGTCGCAGACCTCGTAGGCTTCGGGTTCCAGAAGACTGACTCGGCCTCGCCGGGATGCGCTTGAAATTATCTCGGCAGATCGGCTTTTCGGCTTGGATTTGACGGCTGAGGACTGCTTGGAGCGGGAGTTGCGATAGGCTGCGTAGTTGGCCATGTTTCCCGCAACCCTTGCGAGCATGTCGGTATATTCGATGGTGGGCAATCCCGCGTCTTCAAACCCTTGCCGGACTTCGCGCGCAAATTCTCCGAAAGTCACGGCGTTCAGGAATGTTTTTCCTGCTTGTTTCGCCCGGCAGGCTTCAGCGACTTCTTTCACGAGAAGCTTCTGATCGAGGAATGCGCTGGGCGCCAGGATCTGCAAAACTATGTCGATGTTTTCATCCTGGAACAAAATCTGCAGTACCTGGTTATGGAGTTTTTCATAATGAGCGGCCGTCAAATCGACATAGCCGTCAGGATGCCCGATGTTGGCCATCGGCGCGCAAATGCTCTTGAGGGTTTTTTCCGTCTGGGGTGAAAGCTTGGCCAGATCGAGTTCTTTGGTAGCGGAAATTTCATCGATGCAGATGGTCCCCGGCCCGCCCATATGGGTGAGGATGGAAACCCGATTTCCTTTTGGAACCGGCTGCTTCGCAAAAACCCTCACCGTGTCGTAGAATTCCAGGATTGTCCTGGCTCGAATTATTCCCGCCTGTTTGAAAGCGCCCTCATAGATCGCATCGGACCCGGCGACCGATCCGGTGTGCGACAGCGCCGCTTTGGAGCCGACTTCGCTTTTGCCGGTCTTCATGACCACAATGGGCTTTACGGCGCTGACTTCGCGGGCGATTTCAAAAAACTCTCTCGGATCCGAAAAGCCCTCCATGTAAAGGGCGATCACACGCGTGGATTCGTCCTCTTTGAGGTGGCTCAGCAGTTCCCCCATCGTCACATCCGCCATGTTTCCGATCGAAGCGAATTTGCTGACGCCGATAAGGCGCAGCCTCTCGGCCCAGAACAAAAATGAATTGGCGAACGCGCCGCTTTGCGTAAGTATGCTCACTCCGCCTTGAGGGTATGTGCCGATATCAAAATTCGTGTTGAATCCGCTGTAGGCGTCGAAGACACCGACGCAGTTGGGCCCGATGAGCCGGATATTCGCCGATCTCAAGGTTTGAACCAGGTTTCGCTCCCGCTGCTTGCCCTCGGGGGTGTTCAACTCTCCGAAACCGGCGGACATGCATATGGCTGCGGCGACGTCGTCTTTCCGGCTTTTTCTTTGAACGAGTTCATCCGCAACCTGCATCGTGAGATCCGCGGATACCAGCAGAACGCAGGCGTCCACAGGTTCCGGGATGTCCAGCATGCTTTTGTAGCAGGGAAACCCGAGGATGGAATCCTCTCGAGGATTGACCGGGAAGACTTTGCCTTTGTAGCCCATGGATATAAGGTTTTTAAGCGCAGTATTCCCCACCTTCTTGGGATCGGAGGAGGCGCCGACTATAGCTACGCTTTTTGGTTTGAAGAATGCATCTAACGAAGGAATCTTTCCCATAGGTGTCTCCCGTGTCTGTCGATCATTCATAATATACTTTTATTGCATCAATGTGAAAACGCTCGGGCGCTTTTGTATTTTCTAGATAATTCCGCCGAATGTTGGATCGAGTATTAAAACCGCTTGGATGTTTTCCTGCGGATCACGCGAGTTCAGCTCGATGTCGAACACATCGACAAAAACTTTATTTGTTCCATGCGTTGGAACCGGGTTTTACGTTATCAACCCCTTCGTTTTGGTGTCAAGCATTTTCGTCCTGGCATTTCCTCTGATAATCCCGAACTTTTTGGTCCGAAGGAGGCGGCGGACGGGGACGGCGCGCGATCCGAAGGCGCGCCGCCGCGTTGATTTGTTATGGACTGGATTGGGCGGCCTGTTTGCCGCCGCCTGTTTTATGATATAAAGCTGCAAAGCCATGGCCAGGGAGGAATTTATGTATAAAGGCGGTTATACCGGCAAGATTTTGAGACTGAATTTAAGCAACCTCGCCTCGAAGGTGGAACCGGTTTCTTGGGAACTGGCGAGAGATTATCTTGGAGGTGCGGGTTGGGGTGTCAAGGTTTTGTACGATGAAGTGAGAAAAGGCGTTCCCGCACTGAGCCCGGACAATAAATTGATTTTTTCTGTGGGACCTCTTACCGCTACAGGGGCGCCTTGCGCCAGCCGGATGTCGGTGGCAGCCAAATCGCCGCTCACCGGCGCCGTGGGAATGGCCTTGTCCGGGGGGCATTTTCCCGCCGAAATGAAACGCGCCGGCTACGATATGATTATCTTTGAAGGCAAAGCGGAAAAACCCGTCTATGTCTCCATTTGCGACGGTGAAGTGCGGTTCCGGAGCGCGGCACAGCTTGCCGGCATGCAGACGACCGACACGCAGCTTTTCGTCAAGGAGATGCTCGGCGACCAGAATTACCGGGTGGCTTGCATCGGGCCGGCGGGAGAGCGGCAAGTTCCCATGGCTTGCATCATTAATGAGCGGCGGGCGGCCGGCCGGAAAGGCCTTGGAGCGGTCATGGGCTCCAAAAATCTGAAAGCCGTCGCCGTTTTAGGTTCGCAAAGGCCCAAGATCGCAAATCCCGAGGCTTTCAAGGAAGCCAGGAGCAATATGCTGAAAGCAATGAAGGGAAGTCCGGTGCTCTATCCCGAATTTTCCAGGGCTGGCACGCCTATGACGCTCGACGTGACCACCGAGATGGGGATTTTTTCCATCAGGAACTGGGCGGTCACAGGGGAGGTGGACATGGTTCCCACGCTGGGCCGTGAGGCGCAGGATGCCATGATCATCACAAGAAATCCCTGTTACGATTGCCCCGTCAGCTGCAGCCAGGTGAAACTGGTCGCTGCGGGCCCCTACGCAGGCTATCTGAGCGAAGGCCCGGAATTTGAAACCACCTATTCTTTGGGGAGTTCGGTGGGAGTCGATTATCTTCCGGCAGTCATCGCGGCCGACCGGCTTTGCGACGAATATGGAATTGACACTATTTCCGCGGGCGTATCCATCGGATGGGCCATGGAGCTTTACGAAAAGGGGATTATCACCCAAAAAGACGCGGATGGGATTGATTTAAAATTCGGAAGCCATGCCGCCGTGATCGAGATGCTGCGGAAGATTGCTTATCGAGAAGGATCTCTGGCGGAACTCCTTGGCCATGGCACGAAGAAAGCCGCCGAAAAGATCGGCCGCAATTCCATCGATTTTGCGATGCAGGTTAAAGGACTGGAGATGCCGGCTTACGACATCCGGGGAGCGAAGGCTCACGGCCTGAATTATGCAACCGCATACACAGGGGCGGATCACAACCGGGGCTACGCTTTCCAGGAAATCTTCGATGTTCCGGTCCCCGAGAAAGTGGACCGCCATGCGATAAAAGGGAAGGGCATTTTGACGAAGTGGAACCAGGATTTGCGGACGGCGACCTGCGACTGCGCTCCCATGTGCGCATTCCTCATGGATATGGCGGTGCCCGCCATCGCCTGCAAAAACACAGCTGATCTTGTGAACGGTTGCTCGGGCGCCTGTTTCACTCCGGAGGACATTGCGACGATCGGGGAAAGGATCAACAATGTCGCCAGGCTTTTTAACATGGGCGAAGGCTTCACCCGGGAGGATGACAACTTCCCAAAGCGCATCCTGACGGAGCCGATCAAGGCCGGCGCTTCCAAGGGCCAACGGATCAGCCAGGAGGATCTGGATGCGATGCTGGACGAATATTATGAAGCGCGCGGTTGGGATAAGAACGGCGCTCCGAGCGATGCCAAATTGAGGGAGTTGGGCATCGAGAGAAAATAGCTTGATCTCGGTGCAAAAAGAATGCAGCGGGGCGGCGAAAAACTTTTCGCGCCCCTATTTTTATTGTGGAATCAAAACCCTGCTGCCTATCTTGTCGCTCTCTTCGTCATAGATGACAATTTTCAGCATCTGCTCCTTGACTTTGACCGGAATGGTCGCCGAATAGCGGATGCCCGACTGAACGGCGCGATCATAGGCATCGGAGCTCATCGATCCTTCAATCATTTTCCAGTCGGAGCCAAGAACTCTGCCGCCTTTATTCGCATAAAAAATCACGACGCGCAGTTTGCAGGAGCGCAGGGAATCGACGGTCCTGAAATGGACGCTGGATGCGTCTATTTTTAAGTCGACCTTCATTTGCGGTTGGCTGTCGGCGGCGCCTGGTCCGGCGACGGCGACTTCAAAGGGAATTCCGGGCAAATTCATGTTGAATTCTCCCGCGGTCAGGATGCTCCGTTCGATCAGAAGCTGATCCATTTTTTCAGCGGAATGCGCGGACTTTTTTGCAGCCCGCTCTTTTTCCGGGACCGGCGATGGCGGGGCGATTCCTGCATAGTACCCGCTGCGGGACAGGATGCGGCATCCGGGGCAGCGATTTTCCGACTTAAATTTTACCGTCAGCTTGTGGAAGCTTCCGCTTTTACCCGGAGCGGACGGATTAAATCCCAGCGTGTATTGTTTCCTGAGATTGGAGACGATTTTTTCCAGCGCCGGTTGAAGAGCCACCGGCTGGCGCACATCCATAGCCTCGCCGCCGGTTTCAGACACGAGCCTCTGAATTTCCGCTTCGGATTCGCTGCAGCCCCATCCTCCTATTCCGGGAGTTTTGATGTTGTAGAGAATCGTCGAGGTTTCCAGCAGTTCTGAAAGACACTTGTTCGGACTGTGATACGACGATCCCCCGAAAACGACATGGCAGTTGTCCGAAACAAGGATTATTGCGCGGCGGCGGCGAGGCGCCTTGGATCGCAAATTGGTTGTGGCGTCATAGATGGTGTCGAAGATGTTGGTCCCGAAAGCGATTTTGATTTTCCCGATTTTTTCGGCGATTTCGAGCCGGTCCTCGGTGAGATCGCACAGCCTGTATCGGTTGGCGTTGAATGAATGCAGCGATACCTGATCCTCGGGTTTCAGACGGCGCAATGTGGAATACGAAGCCAATTGCAGCATGGGCAAATAGTCCCGGATGCTTTCGCTGGCGTCGACAAGGACGGCGATAGCAAGCGGAAGCTGATCCTGCGAAAAATAGCTCACTTCCTGGGTGACATTGTCGTCATAAATGATGAAGTCCTCGGGCTGAAGCTCTGAAACGGGAGTTCCGACAACCGTCACATCCGTCGTGACCAGGCTCACGTCGACCGAGATCTTGAAGCTTTCCTCCTCGACTTCCTGGCCTTGTTGCTGGAGCGCAGGAGCTCGATTGTCGCTATTCCGGGCGGGCGAACGCCCGGCGGCATGAAGAAAGATCAGACATGAAGCTGCGAGCGGAAAAAATAAAGTCTTCCTGAAGGATCTGGCCATGGCGTCCTTTCCTGTCTGTTTCCCGCAAAAGGCCCGCAATCGCGGATTCCGTGATAGAAGGACGTTCCGAATTCATCGCCGCAGAAAGGACCCTCCGATCATAATACGGCAATATGTTTCCGGCGTCATTTTCAGCGGTTCCCCTTTGCGACTTGGTCCCGGTATTGTGCAAGACCCGATAGGAGCGACTATATCAAAGTGTCCAAAAATAATAAACAAATGGAATGATTCAGCGTTTTGTATTTGAAACGCCGTTAGTGCCGGACCCTTCCGGCTTTTTGCATATGGGGATCGATCTTCAGGGCGCGAGGGAATGCGTAAGATCGTTTTTCTTTGCACGGGCGGCAGACACGGGTCCGCGCGGCAAAGATAGAAATTGGTATTAGCCCGTATTATTCATGAAGCTTTTATTGCGGAGGCGGATCCGGGCATGTCTACTGCGGGGCCCGCGGTCGCGCGCCTTGTATCCATGACCGCCTCGCCTCCTCACTACGAACCTTCATGAATAATGCGGGTTAGAAACCTGCCGGGCGCGCTGCCTGAACGGGGCGGAACATGCTTTTGGCCACTTTGCAGATCGGGCAGACCCAGTTGTCCGGTATTTTTTCAAACGGCGTTCCGGGAGGAATTCCGCCGGCGGGATCACCCTTGACGGGATCGTAAATATAGCGGCAGACAGGACAGACATATTTCATGGCATCGTCAAGCTTCTGCACGGGCGCCTCCGCTTTGGCGTCTGCAAGCCGCTGACGGATCGCTTCGGCCAATTCATCGATAGCCTTGAAATCCTTTTCCCGCGGCAGTCCCTTGGCGACGACCGGAGGGATAATTTCAACTTTGAGGTTCGGGACCAGCGATTGCAGCGATTCGACCAGTTTTCCGCCCCATCCATACGACCCGACAACCGAAAGATATTTGGCCTTTGGCCTGAGAGCGTTGGCGAGGATTGCGGCATAGGCGACCTGGGGATGAGGCCCGCCGAGAACCATCGGAGACCCTAATACGATTGCGGCAGCGTCCACCAGCGCCATCGCGAGTTTACCGATATCGGCGTCCGCAAGATTGAACTGTTCGGCGGCAATCCCCCGGACTGCGCAGGCCTCGATCAAATGCTCTACCATCGATTGGGTGCTTCCGTGCATGGTAATGTATGGGACGACCACGATATTCTTGGGCGGCCCTGAAATCCATTCGCGATAGGCGTCGACGATCAGCTTCGGCTGTTTGTGAATCGGCCCGTGGCTCGGAGCGATCGATTGCGCGCCCAGGCTCAAGACCTTGTGGAAGTTCTTTTCGATCATTGCCCTGAACGGCATCATGATCTCGGCGTAGTAGCGCTTGGCCGACATCAGGACCGCGTGTTCATCCGACACATAGAGATCCCCGGAAGCTAAATGCGAACCAAACAGATCGCAGGAGAAAAGGATCTTCTGCTCCGGAAGCCATGTAACCATGGTTTCCGGCCAGTGCACCCATGGGAAGGAAACGAACTGCAGGGTTTTGCCTCCAAGATCAATGGCCTCCCCGTCTTGAACAACAAGAATCCTGTCTTCGGGGACGTCCAGCAAATCCATCATCAGCGTCTTGCCGATGGCTGTCGTGACCGCTTTCGATTTGGGATTCGCAGACAGGATTTCCGGGATGGCGCCGGAGTGGTCCTGTTCGAGGTGATTGGCTATGACGTAGTCTATGGGTTTATTCAAATCCTGCAGACGCCTGAAAAGCACGCTCTTCATGGAAGGATCCACGGCGTCGATCAAAGCCGATTTTGCAGTTCCCTGAACAAAGTATGAGTTGTAGCTCGTTCCGTCCGGAAGCGGGATCAAACTGTCGAATAGTCTGCGATCCCAATCCACCGCCCCAACCCACCACACGCCGTCTCCAATTTTTCGCGCTTCCATGCAGATATCTCCATTCTTGATCATATATCCCGAATTGTAGCGGATGGATCGCATTCAGCGCAAGAATTTGACGGGGAGCCGGATGGCCGATCCTGCCGAGGCAAGGGTTCTGTGCGGCGACGTCCTTTCCTTGCTTGTGTCGAAGTTTGGAATGTGCTAAATATCGCCATCGCAAAGGAATCTAAGGCGATGAGCCGAAGTCTGACAATTGGCGCAGGCTCCGCGTCATCGGAGTATATGCAGTTAACAGCCCGTGGTGAAAGTACAATAGGCCGCGCGCATAGGTATTGCAGGCAAGATCAAGGCGCGAGGAGGAGGCGATGCAGGGACATCGTTGACGACGAGCAACGCAGAGATTGCCCGCAATACCTAAGCGCCCAAAGGGTTCTGGCGGCGCAGGGGCGCCCACTGGCTGGCGCTCTTCGACGATGTCCCGCATCAGCCCCGTCGCGCCGCCTTGCATCTGCCCCTGCGGCGCCCGGAACGCGGCCCATTGTACTTTCACCACGGGCTGTTAAGCCCTTTATATTGAAAATTGAGGAGAAAACAAAATGAGACTTGATGGGAAAGTAGCACTCGTTACCGGAGGAGCCAGGGGCATTGGCGCTTCGATCGCAAAGCGCTTTATCGAAGACGGCGCGAAAGTGGTGATCAGCGATGTGGACAAGGTCGGACTCGATAAGACAGCCCAGTCGCTGAAATCCAACATGGTGGCGGTTTGCGCGGGCGACGTGACCAAATTTGAAGACGTCCAGAAAATGGTGCAGGAGACAGTGAAGTTCGGCGGGAAGATCAATGTTCTCGTCAACAACGCGGGAATCGACCCGGGCGGAAGCATCATAGACATCGACATCGCTCTCTGGAAAAAGATACTGGATGTGAACCTGAACGGCCCCTTCCTGTGCATGAAAGCCGCTATTCCGGAGATGATCAAAGCCGGCGGCGGATCCATAGTAAACATCGCTTCGCTCGCCGGCGTGCGCTGTCTCCCCTCCATGCCGGCCTATTGCGCGTCCAAAGGCGGCCTTATTCAATTGGCGCTGCAGGCGGCGTTGGAATACGGCCCGAAAAAAATCCGGAGCAATGTGGTCGCTCCCGGCGCCACCCGCACCGAAATGCTGGTCAATGCGATGAAAGGCCTGTCCGAAGCCATTAAGAAAGATGCATTTGAAGTTTTGACTGAAAGCGTTCCTTTGCGGAGGGCGGCGAACCCGGATGAGATCACCGGCGCTTGTTCATTTCTGGCCAGCGACGATTCGGCGTTCGTCACCGGCGCGGTCCTATTGGTTGATGGCGGCGCCGCCATCGTGGATGTCTCCGGAGCGTCGGTCGCGAAAGCAGGCGTCGGCTGGGGCGTTTAGGTATTGACGAATGACGATGGCGGAGACGGATCTTTCATCGTCGCTGCTGTAAAAAAATGCCCCGCAAGACAGCCGGCGGAAACAGGTTTTCCCCGGCCCTTGCGGGGCTTTTATTATCATGGCTGATTGGCGAAGAAAGCTTCCATTTGTCCTTCGTCCATCGCCATCCGCCAATGGCTTCACTTCTTGGACAACTCCAACGGATACTTCAATTCAATCCACCGGAGCGAACCGCCGCTTAATGCCTTAAGCTTATCGCGGTCGTATCCGAGTTTGTACAGTTCGTCCGCTATTTTGGCGCTGCTTGCGTCGTCGGTGCAATCGCAGTAGGTCACGATCAGTTTTTCCATCGGAAGCGCCAATAGCATCATTTGCCGATCCATGGGGTCGGCGGTGGCGTCATAGTAGATGTTGATGGCCCCCTTGATATGTCCGGCTTCGTAGCTGCCGCTGTCGCGCACATCCACGATCACAATATCGGCTCCAGAGTCGACCATTTTCTTGAGTTCTTCCGCATCAATCCGGAGTATTTGAGGAAGAATGATTTTTTCCTCAGCCGCCGGAAGGGTGAAGGAAGCGCAAAGAATGAAGATTGCAGGCAGCAACAAAACCAGGCGATAGCTATTTTTCATGTATCCTCTCTTTTCAGAGTCCAGCCGGAACCGGCTGAACGCTCCAATCATAAATTAAACCGCGCACTCCCTGCTGTCAATCGATCGCCGGAGAATTTAGAATTCGGCTTGAGTCGCGATGCAGAATAGCCTATAAGTAGAGTCGCTGTAAAAATTAATCCCGCCTCGCCGGAAATGGCCGGTGTCAGACGGAAATCGCGTGAATTTTGCGACAGGATCCTGCAATGAATATCCATACAGGCGGCGAAGGCCAGTAAACTCTAGGAGGTTGACGATGAAAATCAAAGCAGCTGTGGTGCGAGAAAAGGCAGGCCCGTTTGTCATTGAAGAAATCGAGCTGGACGATCCGAGGCCGGATGAAGTATTGGTGCGAATCGCCAGCACCGGGCTGTGCCATACGGACTTGGTCGCCCGCATGCAGTATCTGCCGATACCGTTGCCCGGGGTGTTCGGGCATGAAGGCGCGGGCGTGGTTGAAAAAATTGGGGCCCAGGTCTCCAAGGTGAAGCCCGGGGATCATGTTGCGACAAGCTTCTCATCCTGCGGCGCCTGTCTGCCCTGCAAACAGGGCAAACCCGGCTGGTGCTCTGAATTCAGAAGGCTCAATTTCGGAGGTCGGCGCGCCGACGGCTCCACGACCATGAAGAAAAATGGCGAAACGGTTTACGGAAGCTTCTTCGGCCAGTCTACTTTCGCGACACATGCGCTGGCTTCGGAACGGAATGTCGTCAAGGTTCCATCCGACGTCCCGATCGAAATTCTCAGCCCCATGGGATGCGGCATTCAAACCGGCGCCGGCGGCGTCATCAATTCTCTCCGGGCACAGCCCGGATCGGCCATTGCGATATTCGGAATCGGGTCTGTTGGTTTGAGCGCAATCATGGCGGCGGTTGTCAGCGGCTGCACGAAAATAATCGCCATCGATATTATCGAGGACAGGCTTAAACTAGCCAAAGAATTCGGGGCCACCGACCTGATCAATTCCGCCAAGGCCAATGCGGTTGAAGAAATCCGAAAACTCACCGGCGGCGGGATTCAATACACTCTGGAGTGCACCGGAGTGCCGAAGGTTTTTCGCATGGCGGTGGATTCCCTCATGATGGGCGGCGTCTGCGGATTGATCGGCGTGGCGCCGGTCGGAGTGGAGGCGAACCTTGAAATGCAGACCATCCTGGATGGACGCACCATCAAGGGAGTGGTTGAGGGGGATTGCATCCCGGATATTTTCATCCCTCAACTGATCGACCTCTACAAGCAGGGGCGTTTCCCGTTCGATCGTCTGCTGAAATTTTATTCCCTCGACCAGATCAATGAGGCGGTGGAAGATTCGGAAAAAGGGAAGACGCTCAAAGCCGTGTTGAAGCCTTAAAACGAACCGGGGACGAAGGGCCATCGGGCGCCGACCGTCCTTCGTCCCCGGTGAACAGCAGATCCCGCTGAACCGGGCGGTTTTCGAGAATTTCGCGAACCGGCGCGAAGCTTTTCCGGTGAACCGAAACCGGGCCTTTAGCCCTCAAGACGCGAAAATGTTCCGGCGTCGGGTATCCCTTGTGCGAGGCGAATCCATAGCCGGGATAAACGCGATCCAGCTCCTTCATCTTGGCGTCGCGCGTCGTCTTGGCGAGGATGGAGGCGGCCGCGATGCTCGCGGAAAGAGCGTCTCCGTGGACGATTCCTCTTTGCGGGCAAAGGCAATGGGGAATGGTTCGCGCATCGACAAGGATATAGTCGGGTTGGACGGCGAGGCTTTCCACGGCGCGGCGCATTGCCAGCAGCCCGGATTGATAGATGTTGATGGCGTCAATTTCTTCGACTTCCGCTCGTCCTATGGACCAACAGACGGCATCCTGCTTTATTTGATCGGCAAGCCTGTTCCGTTTGCATTCGTCGTGTATTTTCTTCGAATCATCCAATCCCTGCAGTGCGTAATTCTGCGGTAAAACAACCGCGGCCGCAACGACGGGCCCGGCCAGGGGCGCCATCCCGGCTTCGTCCACTCCTGCGACAAGACGAAATCCGCGGTTCCAAAGCTCGATTTCAAAGCAGAGCAGTTTGTGAAGACGCATGGCTTCGTGACGGCTTTTCAGCTTTTTTTTGCGGATTGTCTGCGCCAGATGTCGCGCGCCGTTGCGAGGGTCCCGCTCAAGAGCCGCCAGGAAGCTTTCGGCAGCAGGCTGTCCGGCTCCAAGGAAGCGGCGTCTTAAATCCGCGATGGATTCCGCCAGCAGATTGGGGATGTTTTCGAAGTCTTTGACGGCCAAGGAAGCCGCTCCTGTGAAATAGGGTCCAACGCACTCGTTGCGAGATCGCGACGAGTGCGGATTGGTCATTTGTCTCTGCGCCCGTCGTTCGCCAGCGTCATTTTGAGCTCCTCGAGGTGTTCTTGGGCGCCCGCAAACAGGTTTGCCGGGAATCGGTAATGCTCCAGGATGCTTTGGAGGATGCTGGTGCTTTGATAGGAGTTGAACCACATCCCGGCGAGATACTGCAGGCGCAGGTCTTTATCTCTGTTTATCTGCGCATCAGCCGTCCAGGGCCGCAAATCGGAAGCGCGGGCTGCGTAGGTCGCAAAAAGATCGGAAATGACGCTGCGGCCGACAAGGTCGAATCCCGATCCTCCGGCGCCGAAACCCACCTCTTCCAACGATTGTTTCACCGGGAGATAGCCGTCTTCGGACATCATCTGATGCAAGGCGTCCAGGTCGAACCTGGAAGGCTCGGCGCTTCCGAGCAGGACTGCGTCGTATCCTTCCATATTCTGATCGTTGCTGAAAATCATGCCCTCGGGAAAAACCTTGAAAAAAGTGGCGAACATGCTTTTTGCCGATTCCATGTTGCTTTCATATAAAGGCGCCCAGAGGCTCATCACGCCCCCGGGTTTGAGATGGCGCTTGCACATATCATAGAACTCAACGGTATTGAGGGCGGCGCTTCCTTTGACCCAGGGATCGATGGGATCGGAAGTGATGACGTCGAACTTCACGTCTTCCGGCAAAGTGCGGATGTAATGCCTCCCGTCGTCGTAGACGACGGCAACTTCCTTGCCATTTGCGATGCGGGGATTGCGATCCGCGATGCCGTCCACGACATGGTAATTTTCCCTGCCGAACATCGGCGCCACTGTTTTGGGAACCAGAGGTTCAATGTCGCAGATGACGATTTTTTTAACGCTGGGATAAAGCACGAAAGCGCCGGCCGTGACTCCGGCGCCGCAGGCGATGACAAGAACGTTTTCGACTTTTCGGGGCGTTTTGCATGCCAACGCCGAAAGATGCCCGAGCATGCGCTGCAGCCTCATGTCCTGTGGCTGGCTGGAGGCCTGGACTTTGCCCGCGCCGTGAAAAAATCGGGCGCCGGACGACGACCTGGTGACTGCGACCGAAACGTTCATCCCCTCGCCGGCGTAAGTGCATTGCCAGCTCGAAGAGCTGCCGCCGGGCGGCTCTTTGTTTTCATCGACGACATCGGGTCGGGCTTGAGCGATGTAGGTTGCGGAATATCTTCCCCAGGCGATTGCGGTCCACGGGATCCTGGAAACGGAATCCACCAGAAAACCGACGATGACAAGCGCGGCCAGGACGGCGGGAAATACTGAAAAAGAAAATCGGGCGGACGAACATGAGGCCGCCCCGTCGCATGATTTTCTGCATTGAATCCAGGAGGCCATCGCGACGCAAGCGGATGCGGCGGCGACAAGGATCAATATCCGTTCAGCCCATTGAGTGCCCAAGGCAGGGATCACGAGCATGCTGAAGGCCAGAGATCCCAGTATTGCGCCGACTGTATTGGCAGCGTAAATGCCGCCGACCAGACGGCCCGGATCTCGGTTTTCTTCGGCGATCGAGGCGATGGCGAGCGGGAAACTGGCGCCCCAAAGGACAGTCGACGGCAAAACAGTCCAGGCGGCTCTGAGAATGTCAATCTGAAAGATAAACCATGGGCCATATTCACCCGTATAGATTGAAGGATTTATCGGCCAATAGGGAAGCGATTTTGAAATCATGAAGGCGGCCCAGGCAATCGCGCCGGCCAACAAAAACTGGCAGACGCTCAACAGCAGACGCGGTTTGGAAGAAATTCGCGCCAGCAGTGATCCTGCGCCGCTGCCCAAGCCGATGCCGAAAAGAAACACCGCCAGTATGATCGAAAACGAATAAACCGTCGCTCCCATCAGCAGAGACAAAAGGCGGGTCCACACGACTTCGGCGCCGAGCGCGCCAAGGCCGGACAGGGCTATCGTCAGATAAACGAGTGCGGATTTGTTGGAACCCGAAACGAACGGCGCCGCTGCGCCCTCGCAAGACGCCTGGCGGCCGCTCTTTCGCGCAAGCGCAAGCGCTATTGCGGCCGCCGCTATATTGATGGCGCAGGCTATAAATGTCGCGGTCGGCATGTCAAAGAGCCGGAGGAAGAAGAATCCGGCCGCCAGGGCCCCGGCTACGGCGCCGGCTGTATTGCCGCCGTAAAAAAATCCCATCCAGGAAACGCCTTCCGGCGTCGACTCTACAAAGCGGGCCGCCGCCGGAAGAGTCGCTCCCATCAGCAGCGTCGGCGGAATCAAACAGATTGCGGCTACCAGCGCTCGCACCGGAACGCCATGCCAGTAAAGCTTTTCGTAAAGCTCCGCCGCAAGAGGCATGCCAAACAAGACCGCAATTCCGATTGCGCCGATTCCAAGCTCCAGGAAAGCGTAGACTCTCAACGGATGGATTTTTGGGGAAATCCATCTCGGCAGCAAAAGGCTTCCGAGGCACATGCCCCCCATGAACGTCCCCAAAAGCACGCCTATCGATATGCCGGATGCACCGATGACCAATTCCAGCAGCTGCAGCCAGACAATTTCATAAATAAGAGCGGCGAAGCCGCTGGCGAAAAACAACAGTAAAAGCCATGGGAGATACTTTCGGGAAATGCGTTTGTTTTCAATCCAATTATCATCCATCGTCGTCGCTTCTGTTATGTTGGTTGAAGGCCTGAAGACGTCAATCCATCGCCAAAGTCGAGAGGGGAAGACTAACTCAGGGCGGCCGCGGCCGCAACTAAATTGCGGGGCTGCTCGATCGCATCGCCTTCCGGCCCGCTCTTTTCTTTTGCCCTGTTTTATTGCATGATTGCGAATCCCGTGGAAAATGTTGTGGGGCCGCTTCGGGGAGAGAGAAATCATTTATGCGGAAAATTCGGCTGATTCTGACGATTCTTGTGCTGCAATGTCTTTTTCTCTTTCCTCTGGCTGCCGGCGACTCTTCAACCATTGAAAACCATTCCAATTTCTCTTTTTCCCAAAACGGTTTTGAGCAAAGCTCTCCGGCGCCGATAGACCGGCCGGACGCCTCGGGATCGAGTCTTCAGCCGTCCATAAATGCTTTGCGGCCGATGACGGATCATGAAAAATTCAATTATTATCTTCGGTCGACGTACGGCCTGCGTTCGATAGGCTTCAACCTTGCGCGGGCCGGCATGGGTCAGGTGCGCAATTCGACGCCGGAATGGGGGCAAACTCTGGAGAGCTACGGCATACGATTCGCTTCTGCGTTCGGCAATAGAATTGTGAAACAAAGCATTAATTTGGGGCTCAAGACGATGTTTCATGAAGACCTTCGGTATCGCCGGATGGGGGGATCCGGCGTCTGGCGGAGGGGGTTCTATGCCGCCAGCCGGGTTTTTGTAGCTCATAAGGATTCCGGCGGGACGAGGCCCAATTACACATGGCTGGCCAGCTCTTTGGGCGGATCCGTCCTTTCACGCCAATGGCATCCCGAACGGTATCGCACTTGGGGCGATTCCATGGCTTCTTTTGGGATTTCGCTTGGCTTTGATGCGGCAAGGGCGGCTTTTTGTGAATTCTGGCCGGATGTCAAAAAGCAATTGCATTTTTAGAATATGTTTTCGGTTTTTTTGGCAAAATAAGTCGAGTCTGAAGAGTGAATCCCTCAATCGACGACTTTTACTGAGGGCTTTATCGTGTTACGCTCTTTCCAGGCGGAAAGTCTTTGTGATCTCTTCAATTGTGAGTGAAATGTGTGCCGAAGGTCACAAAGCTTTCGCACGATTGCATGTAATGTATGCACATTCCGAAAATGCCTGATAAGGAGATTGAAAATGCTACGATTAAAATTCGCATTCTTGGGGTTGCTGCTGATATCGTTGGCCGGATGCGGCGTCAAAGACAAGACAGCCGATCAACAACCGCCGGCGGCGGCGCAGCCGGATGCACAGCCTGAGGCGCAGCCGGCGCCTCCAGAAGCGGCTCCTGCGGCCGCCGCTTTGGAAGTTGCACAAAATCAACCCGTGCCACAGCAGGTTGCTCCCAAATCCGTTCCACAAGCTCCCAAGGCGGTTAAAGCCGCTCCTAAAACAGCGGCGCCGGAACCTGAGCGCCGTATTTTGGAAAAACCGGCGGCGCCGAAGGCGCCAGAGCCAAGATATGCCACTCTGCCCGGGGGTGCGGAGCTTCCTGTCCGGCTGCAGGATGCATTGGATTCCGGCGTGAACCAATCGGGAGAAGCGTTCAGGGCCATTCTGGATCAGGATCTGCTGGTCGACGGAATTGTTGTCGCCCCCAGGGGGAGCCTTGTGGAAGGCAAATTGAGCAATGTAGTCCGCTCCGGCAGGGTGCAGGGCCGCGCGGCCATGTCGCTTCAGCTGACCAGCCTGTCCATCGGCAAGGAGTCCTATGACGTGCAGACCGAAATCATCGCAAAGGAAGCGGGTTCCACGAAGAAAAAGGATGCCACGAAGGTAGGGGTCGGCGCCGGAATTGGGGCGGCGATCGGTGCGATCGCCGGCGGAGGCAAAGGAGCGGCGATCGGCGCCGCTGTGGGCGGCGGCGCCGGCGGCGCCACGGTGCTGGCCACCCGCGGACAGGAAATCCATCTGGATGCCGAACAGAAGCTGGTTTTTGTGCTTAGCCGCGAAGTCAGGGTCAGGCTTCGTTAGAAATGCGGGCGCCGGTTGTGAATAGCCAGCGAAGGCTTCAAAGGATCCTCTGTATTGTACTTGTCGCTGCAGCGTCGATCCTCTGGTGCATGACGGCAGGCTATTCCAGCCCTGCGGATGATCTGCAGAAACTGGAGCGGCGGATCTTTCGGAAGGTTAATAAAATAAGAAGCGAGCAGAAAGCTTGCGCGCTTGACTGGAATGAAGAGGTTGCGGCGGAAGCGAGACGGCACGCTCAAAATATGGCGGACCTAAACTTCTTCGCACATAAAGACCCCAAAAGAGGCGAGCTTTCCCTGCGGCTTGACGCTTCGAGAATTGATTGGAGCCGCTGCGCTGAAAACCTCTATCGGGAGACAGGCTTTCAGGATCCCGTCGAAAACTCCATTCAGAGCTGGATGCAAAGCCCGGGCCATCGAAGCAACCTGCTGGATCCGGGCTTTGCCGAAACGGGAATCGGCGCTGCGACCAGTCGCAGCGGCACTGTTTATATCGTGCAGATATTTATCAAAAAATTCGTCGCAGTCCGAACAAAACCTGCCGTCTGAAACCGGCCCTGAGTTTGTCACGACTCAGAATTTGCTTGCCGCGCCCCCCAATTTTTATTATAGAAAGGACCATCAGAAGCGGCCCTTGTTTCATCCGCGGGACAGGCTTGAATCCGGGTTAAGACAATCACCGGTTTAGGCGTTGTTCGAACCAAGCTCGTGAAGGCACGGAAAGCTGGACGGAGAAAGGGAATGCGATCATGGCGGATCCATCCCAACCGATTGTCTGCTCTATTTATCCTTTAAGAAGCGGCTGGAAGATGATCCGGGAAAATGTCCGGATAGGTTTGGCGTCCAGCCGGGGATCGGCGCTCCAAAAGATCCGGCGGTTGTCCGCAGACTCGGGCGTTCCTTATTGCGTGCACATCTTCGGAAGAGACGGACGCATGGAGAAGAAAACCATTGGTTTTTCTCAACGCGAACCGTCGACGAAAATGGAAATCCGTCCGCATGCGTTTTCAGAAGCTGTGGCAGGAAGTCCCTTGCGGATTCCGGGCGGCGCGGAAGCCGGCGCGCGCATAGACGACGCAGACGCCGGGATCGCGATGCGGGAAAGGATAGCGCTGTTGGCTTATTCCTACTGGGAAAAGCGAGGCTGCCAGGGCGGATCTCCCGAGCAGGACTGGCTGCGCGCGGAACGGGAGCTGTTGGGACGGCTTCACGACCGATCGAGAACCATGCCGTAAAAAGCTTCGTACAACGGAATGATTTTGGTGGAACAGAAGCGCATTCGAGCGGCCTCCCGGGCTTGTCGACCCATTTCTCTGCGGCGCGCGTCATCCGCCAGTATCTCGATAGATCGCTGCGCCATGCCATGGACGTCTTTCGGCGCCAGCAGAAAGCCGTCCACCCCGTCCGAGACAACTTCAGGCAGCCCTCCCACTCTCGATGCCACGACCGGAACTTCGCAAGCCATAGCTTCCAATGCGACCAGCCCGAAAGATTCCGTTTCGCTGGGGAGAAGAAGAAGGTCCGAAATCCCGATCAATTCTTCAACGTTGTCCTGCTTGCCCAGAAAATGAACTTTTTCTTCAACGCCGTTGATGTGCGCCGCCCATTCCGCACTGCTTCGTTCCGGACCGTCCCCAACCATAAGAAGGACCGCCGGCAATTTCTTCTGCACCCGGGTGAAAATCTCTATGACATCCGCCGGACGTTTGACGGCTCTGAAATTGGAGACGTGGATCAAAATACTTTCTTTGCCGGGAGCGAAGGCGTCCCTGAGCTGCTTGTTGGTCGACGGGCGGTATTTATCGCAGTTCACGAAGTTATAAATGACTTCGATCGGGTTTTTGACCCCGATCACCTGGATGGTGGCGTCCTTTAAAAAATTTGAAACTGCCGTCACACCGTCCGACTGATCGATTGTGAAGCGGGTGATCGGAAGGTAAGACCGGTCGGCGCCGACCAGCGTAATGTCCGTCCCATGGAGAGTCGTTACTACCGGCAGATGGCGCGGACGGAGCATGGATTTCGCCAAAAAGGCGCTGGCCGAGTGAGGAATCGCATAATGGCAGTGAAGCAAATCAAGGTTTTTCGATTCCGCGACCTCCGCCATTTTGGTCGCGAGCGCCAGAGCGTATGGAGGATGATCGAATAGAGGATAGTTGGCGACTTCCACTTCGTGAAATTGAATTTTGGCAGTGGATTTGTTCAGGCGCATCGGCGGCGCATAGCTGATGAAATGAATCTCGTGCCCCCGGTCTGCGAGCTCCAATCCTAACTCGGTGGCGACGATTCCGCTTCCTCCGTAAGTCGGGTAGCAGGTGATTCCGATTTTCACGACCCCTCCAGGGATAAAGCCGAATGCTCTGCACTCCCGGAGCATCCGAAGATAAGTTTATCGCTCGAAAGCCGCTTTTAATAGAGCGTCCTGCTCCCTGCGAAATGTTTTATAGGAGCCGGAGGCCGGGCTTGCGCTCTCCGGCCTTCCCACATAGCGGAATTCGCGCCCGAGAGGAAGCGCGCGGGAAAGACGTCTGTTCATGAAATTCCAGGCGCCCATGTTCTGAGGCTCTTCCTGAATCCAAAAAAACTCTTTGGCGTGCGCAAACGATCCTAAAACGTTGAACAGACTCCATTCGGGAAATGGATAGAGCTGCTCCACCCGGATTATGGCGGCGTCCTTGACGCCATAGTCTTGCCGAGCGGCGACGAGATCAAAATAAACCTTTCCTGAACACAAAAGCGCCCGCCGGACGGCGTCCTTGTCTTGAAAGGCCGGGTCGTCTAAAACCAGTTCAAATCGACCGCTGGCGAGTTCCTGAACGTCCGAAGCGGCGGAGGGGTGGCGCAAAGCGCTTTTCGGCGTCAGGACTGCCAAGGGGATTCGTTTTGCGTCCCGCATCTGTCCTCGCAGCAGGTGAAAATATTGCGCTGCGGTCGTGGGGAAGCAGACTCTCATGTTGTCTTCGGCGCACAGGTTCAGAAATCGTTCCAGGCGGGCGCTGGAGTGCTCCGGACCCTGACCTTCCGACCCGTGGGGAAGCAGAAGAACCAGGTCGCACTTCTGACGCCATTTAGTCTCGGAACTGGCGATGAAATTGTCGATGATCACTTGAGCGGCATTGGCGAAATCGCCGAATTGGGCTTCCCACAACACCAGCGTCAGAGGATCGGCGACGCTGTATCCGAATTCGAATCCAAGCACCGCAGCTTCGGACAGCAGACTGTCGAAAACCTCGAAATGCGCCTGGTCGGCGCTGATATTGCGAAGCGGAATATATTGCATGCCCGTCTCCAGATCGGAAAGGACGGCATGCCGCTGACTGAATGTTCCGCGGGCGGAATCCTGGCCGCTCAACCGCACGGGAGTGCCTTCGCATAGAAGGGATCCGAAAGCGAGCGCTTCGGCGAAGCTCCAGTCGATTTTTGGATTTCCATCGACCAGTTTTTTCCTGTTGGCCAAAAAAGGAGCGAGTTTTGGGTGCAGGTGGAATCCTTGCGGAACAGTCGAAAGTCCGAGGGCAACCTTTTGGAGCAGATCCAGTCCAACGGCTGTTCCATCCGCAGGCTGCAGGTCCCGCAATTCCTCTTCGGAAACCGCCAGCGGAACATCGGGCTCAAAATGCTGCTCGCCTTTGCGGCTTTCTTGATAGGCCGTCTCGAGTTTCTCGCGCCAATGGATTTGCATGAGATCGACCTCCTCGCGGCTTACGACGCCTTCCCTCACGAGCTTTTCAGAGTAGAGGGATAAAACGGAGGGTCTTTCACTGATTTTCTTGTACAGCAAAGGCTGTGTGAAACTCGGTTCGTCCGTTTCATTGTGACCATGGCGCCGGTAGCAGAAGATGTCGATCACAACATCTTTCTTGAATCGCTGCCGATAGGCGACGCAAAGGGAGGCGATGCGAATGGCGGAGTCGGGATCGTCTCCGTTTACGTGGAAAATGGGCGCCTGGACGGATCTGGCAAGATCCGTCGGATAGGGAGAAGAGCGCGCCTCCTCAGGAGGAGTAGTGAACCCGATCTGGTTGTTGACGACGATGTGAATGGCGCCGCCGGTTTTGTACCCGTATAGTTGAGAAAGGTTGATGGTTTCCCATACGACGCCCTGGCCGGCGAAGGCAGCGTCTCCATGGATGAGGATCGGGAGGACTTGGTCTCGCATCACGTCGCCGCGTCTTGACTGTTTGGCCCGGACGATTCCCTCGATGACAGGATTGACCCATTCCAGATGGCTTGGATTCGGGGCCAGGGAGACGAAAATATCGTCGCCAGCCGCCGAATGGAACACGCCGGACGCCCCGAGGTGATATTTGACATCTCCCGAGCCATGAATCGTGAGCGGTTCGACGATTTCCTCGAAGTCCGACAGGATTTTTTCGAGCGGCGTTCCGAGGATGTTGGCCAGCACATTCAATCGTCCCCGGTGAGCCATGCCAAGGACGGCTTCTTGAACCTGGACTCGAGCGCATTCCGAAAGAATGGCCGCCAGGACGGCGATCATGGTTTCGGCGCCTTCCAGGCCGAAGCGCTTGTGTCCGATGAATTTCATGTGCAGATAACGTTCAAATCCTTCGGCTGCAACCAGACGCTCCAGCGCCTGTCTCCGGATCTCATGCTTCAGCGGCGATCGGGCTTCTTCCGGCTCAATGCGCGATTGGATCCAGGCTTTCTCGTCCGGGTCCTGAATATGGAGGTACTCCACTCCGACTTTCTGACAATAAATCTCTTTAAGCGCGGACAGTATCTGACGAAGGGTGGCGCGTTTCATTCCCGCCAACCCGCCGGCGGCGAACTCGCGATCCATGTCCCACAGGGTCAAGCCGAAATTGGCCGGATCGAGTTCCGGATGATAAAGCTCGCGCTGTTGCAGTGGATCCAGGTCCGCGATCAAATGTCCGCGCACCCGATAAAGATGGATAAGCCGAAGCACTCCGTTCTGTTTTTCCGGATCTTCCGCGGCGGGAATTGAGCCGAACGACGCCCGATGGGCCTGCGTCCATTGAATGGGGACCGCAGGCAATCCCAAATCTTCGAAAATGCTTTCGTAAAAAGAATATTGCCCCAAAAGCAGTTCTTGGATGCGTCCGAGGAATGCTCCCGATTCCGCGCCCTGAAGGATCCGGTGGTCATAAGTGCAGCTGATCGTCATAACCTTGCCGATGCCAAGGCTCGACAAGGTCTGCGGATGGCAGGCGCGATATTCTTCGGGAAAGCCTATGGCCCCTGCCGCGATGATGGCGCCCTGATTTTTCATAAGACGGGGCGATGAGGCGACGACGCCTGCGCTTCCGGGATTCGTCAGCGTGATGGTGACGCCCTGGAAATCCTCGGGGCGGGCTGCCTCGCTGCGAGTCCGTTCGACGGCGCTGTTATAGGAACTGAGAAATTCACGGAACGACATCCGGTCGGCGTTTTTCAGGCAGGGAACAACAAGAGAGCGGGTTCCGTCCTTGCGGACAAAATCGACGGCCACGCCCAGATGAACCGCCGGCGGCATCCGCCGATGGGGCGAGCCGTCGATCGTTTCATAGTGCGAGTTGACGCCGGGAAAATCTCGCAAAGCGCGGACAATTGCCCATGCGATCATGGGGGTGAAAGATATTCGGCCATAGCCGATTCTTTCGGAATTCTCATTGAGGATTCTGCGGTTTTCTTCCAAAACTTTTGCCGGGATTGTCCGATAGGATGTGGCCGTAGGAATGGACAGACTCGCTTCCATGTTTTCAGCAAGGCGGAGGCTTGCGCCGCGCATCGGTTTGACCGATTCCGGTGAAGGGTCCGGGAGTGCATCCTTTTTGGGGATTTGTTTTTCGAGATCCATTTGATCGCTCATTTTCGGAGTTGTTGATCCTGTCCGGACGGAGCGCTTTCAGTCGCGTCTCCGGAAAAATACGCACGATAAATCTCACGAGCCCACAGGAGATCCTTGTTTTCGACGGGCAGCCTGGCTGCCGGCGCTCCGCTGGCGATTCCGATGGGATTCGCTTCGCCGCCTATCGCGGTTTTGATTTCATGCCGTTCGAGCTGTTCCCGGATCCTTTCCGCCTCCGAAACATGGGCGAAACCGGCCAGTTCCACCAGAGCGAGAACCTCCGCCGCGTCTCCGGGCTCTGTTGGCCGTGGAGGCAAATCGATAAGCGGGATGTCGCAGACTTTGCAGCAGTCGGTTTGATTCGGATATTGCAGTTGGCATTTTACGCAACATCTCATAGGCTTCTCCGATCCCCCGCAGCTATTGAAATTATTGCACCGTTTGGCCGGATAGAGTAGAGGCGAGGCCTATAAAGTTGTCGGAATTTTGAGTCGATATGCGTGTTGAAAGAAAGGGCGCCGGTTCGCGCGCCGATTATTGGAGTGAAAGCATGGCCGCCCGGAAAATGCCTTTTGCGAAAATTTCATTCCACGGACGAAATTTGAAGGAGATCCTGAGCCTGCATCGGTCCTGGCTGGAAGGCCGGGGCGGAGAGCGGGCGAACCTCAGCGGGATAGCGTTTTCAGCCTTGGACCTTCAGGAAGTCGATTTCCGCCGGGCGATCCTGACCGGAGCTGTTTTTCTGGAATCCGATCTGTCGCGGGCTGATTTCAGCGGCGCTCAATTGCATAAATGCGATTTCCGCTATTCCATTCTTTCGAACGCGAATTTCGACAAAAGCGACCTGACGGAAGTCAATTTTCAGCAGAGCCTTCTTGCAGAAGCCAATTTTTCCGAAGCCCGCTTGATGCATTCGAATTTTCGCGGCGCCAATATGCGGGATAGCAGGCTTTATGAAGTCCGGATGGATTCCTGCGATTTTGTTGCGACCATCCTGCACTCCTCGTTTTTCAATCAGGCGGCGATCGAGGACTGCTGGTTCACCGAAGCGGATCTGGAAAGCTGCAACTTTATGAGAGCGCGGCTGAAGTCCTGCCGTTTCACGGCCGCAAAGCTCATCGACGCCAATCTCACGGCGGCGCACATAGCGGATTGCGATTTTCGCAGGGCGGCGCTCAACTCCGCGAAATTCAGCCTGGCGGATCTGAAGAACAGCAGCTTTTGCGGCGCCGCCATGAGCGGCTGCGATCTGCGCGAATCCAATCTCAGTTCCGCGGATTTCTCCAGCGCGATTCTGGAGAATTCTCTTTTCGGCGAAGCCAACACCTTGACGACCGATTTTCGCGGATCCATCCTGGAAGGGGCCCGCGGATTCACGTCGCGGCAATTGTCTCAGTCCATAACATCCTACGGAACAGTCCTTCCAAGCGGAGTTCGCGGCCCCTTTGTCAAGGGAAGAAACGCCGAAGCGCCCGCGCATCGATAATTTCTCCGGCCACCCCCGGAAACCGGGCCGGTTGGATGAAGCCCATTTTTGTGGCATGATGGCGTCCATGTCGATACTGCGATTTATCAAAGGCAACTCGAGCGGCGGTCCGGCGGTTTCAACCGAAACGGAGACTGTTCGAAAAATAGCGCAAGCGCTGGACGCGTTGGCGCCGGAACGGGCCAAGTTTATTGCGGCGTTCGCCTATCTGCTCGGACGCATTGCCAGAGCGGACATGCGCATAAGCCCCGAAGAAACCAAAACGATGGAGCAGATTGTAATGGAGCGGGGAAAAATGCCGGAAGAACAGGCTGTTCTTGTCGTTCAGATGGCCAAAACTCAGAACGTCTTGTTTGGAGGCACGGAAAATTATCTGGTTGGCCGGGAGTTCCGATCCATATCGAACCGATCGGACAGAATGCATCTGCTGGACTGCATGTTCGCGGTGGCCGCGGCGAACAAGTCCATCGCCACCATCGAAGACAATGAAATCAGCCAGATTGCGGATGAGTTGAGGATCGAGCATCGCGACTATATTTCGGTGAGGTCTCGGTATCGTGATTTTCTGGCGGTTCTCAAGGATTCTCCAAACCGATGAAACATTTCAGGGCGCAACCCGTCGGCAGTCGCGGCGCTCTGCAGTTTCGCTGAATGCAAGGGTTCCCGCGGCGATAAGCTTCCGAGGATTGACATCGCTCTGCCACCGAGTCATACTGCGCAATGAAACGAGGCAACGCCTGCATGAATGGCGACAACGCGTCCCGACTCCTTGCTTTTAATCCGGCGGAATGCAGCCCTCGGTTCTTTGGATTCAAGCGATAATCCTATATTTTTATGAGAGAGACAAAAACGCATCGACACGTAGTCCGCAATCGCAAGAAAAATTTCGTTCCGTTGTCCAAGCTTCGCACTTCCGACGCGGTTAAAACCGTTTTGGATCATCCTCGTAGGTTGCAGGAGTTGATGCGCATGCTCGAGGATAAGGACCGGAGCGTTCGAGGGCGGGCGGCCGCGACTTTGGCCCGACTGTCGGAATCGCATCCTTCGCGGCTGCTGCGGCTGCTGTCGAGAATTAAAGAAGCGGGAAGCGACGATTCCGCCTATGTGCGATGGAATCTGACCTATGCGCTGGGACGATTGGGATCTCAATTCCCGGCGCGATCCGCGAGTTATTTGAGCGATTTGCTGGGTCGGCTGGAGGATGAGAACCGCGTGGTCCGGGTACTGGCGTGCAAAGCGCTGGCTCAAGTTGCGGCGCGAAGGCCTTCGGCCATAGAGGAGCTTTTCCAGAACGCAAAGAAGGAAATACCCCCGGCGGTCGGCCGCATTCTTCGCAAAACAAAAGCAAAATCCATCTCCTGATGACGCTGTGTCCGGAAAATGAGTCCCACCCGCATAAACAGCGGGTTTATGGCGATTTCGGCGCTCCAATACGACAAGGCTGAAAGCCTTTGCTGGAGGGATTTCCAGCATCTTGTGCCATGGCAGGGCAGCCCTTGGCGACAGCGCAACAAACCGCGTTCCGAGCGCCGCGGAAGAGGATGCAAGGCCGGCCCGACCAAACGCAACCGGCGTCCGGACGCCGCGACGGTGAAATATTTTCATGCAGCCAAAATGAAAGCGAGCCATTTCGAAGGGTTCGCACGGGGGAGCAGGTCGCGGCGCCGCCATCCGCTTGACTTTTTGGCCCGATTTCTATACTTTGCCACCATCGGCTCCGACCGTATTGCGATCTCGAGACCCGAGGAGATGGAGATAGGATTCATGATTACGCTCACACCAGGCGCCATTGCAAAGGTCAAATCAATTCTAGGCGAATACGAAGAGGAAACCGGCTTGCGCATCGCGGTTGTCGGCGGCGGCTGCTCGGGATTTCAATATCAAATGACGCTGGATAAGTCCCAGCGGGAGGACGACAGGGTCCTCGACATGGACGGCCTCAAGGTTTTCGTGGATGCGCAGTCGATGCTCTATCTCGATGGAACCCATGTCGATTACGTCGAGAGCCAGAGCGGATCGGGTTTCAAGTTTGAAAATCCGAATGCGAGCGACTCCTGCGGTTGCGGCGAGTCGTTTGAATGCTGAAGAGCTTTTAAGAAGAGCGCGCCGCCGGACTCCCAAAGCCGCTCATAGCTCAACCGAAGGCGCCGGATCAAGGAGCTTTTTTGGCGCGAAAAAGCCGAGAAGATCGAATCACGCTGACAGGAGTAAGACTGCATCCGCGCATCGGACTCTCCATGGAAGAACGGAGCGTCGCGCAGGAATGCGAAGCCGATCTGTCTGTGTGGGCAAATCTGGAGCCTGCCGCCGCTACGGATTCTATCGACGGATCGATCGACTACTGCCGCATCCTGGAAGAGATGAAAGGCGTGGCCACAGAACGGGATTATGCGCTGGTCGAAACGCTCGCCTATCGAATCGCCCGAAGCATTCTGCAGAAATTTCCGGTAAATCGCGTTAAAATTATGCTTCGGAAACGGCCTGCCATCCTGCGCGGCCAAATTGATTTTGTGGAAATAGAAGTGGAAGAAGAATGATCCTTCAGGAGAAGAAAATGAAAAGGCTGACCGCGGAAGGTCCGGGCTTCATCGCTTCCAGGTTGGAGAGCGCGGTCGCATGGGCGCGCAAATATTCTATCTTCGTCTATCCATTTGTTACGGCCTGTTGTGGAATGGAATATATGGCGACGGCCTCCGGGCATTACGACATGGATCGATTCGGCGCCGGCCTGCCGAGATTTTCGCCGCGACAGGCGGACGTTTTGCTCGTTGTCGGAACCATCAGCCACAAAATCGCCCCTATATTGCGACAGGTTTACGATCAGATGTGCGAGCCGAAATGGGTGGTGGCTTTCGGCGTGTGCACCTGCACGGGAGGCTTCTATGACAATTACTCCACGGTGCAGGGAATCGACACGATTCTGCCGGTGGACGTTTACATACCCGGATGCCCCCCAAGGCCTGAAGCGGTTCTGGACGGACTGATGAAGCTTCAGAGCAAAATTCAAGGCCAGAAACACGCGCTGAGGCAGTCATGACACCATCGACCCAAAGCATGTTGCTGAATATTGGGCCCTCGCATCCCGCCATGCACGGCGTCATCCGGTTGATCACGGAACTGGAGGGGGAAAGCGTGGTCAAAGTGGAAGCCGAGATCGGGTATCTTCACCGGGCTTTCGAAAAAAGCTGTGAAAACTCCAGTTGGACTCAGGCGATCCCTTATACCGATCGCTTGAATTATGTTTCCCCTCTGATCAACAATTTCGGCTATTGCGCCGCAGTTGAGAAGCTTCTTGGGGTCCAGACAACCGAAAGGTGCGGCTACATACGCGTGATCATGAGCGAGGTCTCGCGAATCACGGACCATCTGACCTGCATCGCGGCCTCAGCAATGGAACTGGGAGCGATGACGGCTTTTCTCTACCTGATGAAAGCCCGTGAATATCTATACGAAATCGTGGAACTGGCGACCGGGGCGCGTCTGACGATTTCTTACGGGCGCATTGGCGGCGTCAAAGGGGATTTCCCCGACGGGCTGGAGGGAAAGCTGGCGACGGCTCTTATGAAGACCGAAAAAGAGATCGCCGAGGTCGACAAACTCCTGACGCGAAACCGGATTTTTGTGGACAGAACCCGCGACGTGGGCGTTCTGACGAAGGAAACTGCTCTAAGCTATTCCATCACCGGGCCGCTGGCCAGGGCTTCCGGGATCGACTATGACGTTCGCAAGGCATTCCCCTATTTCGCATACAGCCGGATCGATTTCGACGTGCCTTTGGGAGACCGTGGCGACAATTACGACCGATATCTCGTCCGCATGGAGGAAATGCGACAAAGCATCCGGATCATCCGCCAAGCTTTGAAAGATCTTCCCGGGGGCCCGGTCAACGTCGATCCGGATGGGAAATGGATGGAATCCTTCGATCTGGTCGATGAAGCCAAATTGGGCCGCACGTCAGGGTTTTCCCGGGTTGTTTCCAAGGTTGAGCCGACGCTTGAAGGCTCGGAAAAGCGTTTTCACACTCGAATCATGGCAGGCGACAAGCGCGTGGCGCTGCCAAGCAAAGAAGACGCCTACGGCAACATTGAAGGATTGATGAATCACTTTAAACTCATCATGAATCATCATGGAATCTGCCCGCCGAAAGGAGACGCCTATTTTCCCGTCGAGGGCGCCAATGGAGAGCTTGGCTTTTACGTAGTTAGCGACGGAAAGGATCGCCCTTACCGGGTGCGAGTGCGTCCCCCTTGTTTTTTTTCGATGGCTTGCCTTCATAAGATGTTGGAAGGCGGCATGATCGCGGATATCGTCGCGACCTTCGGATCCATCAATATGATTGCAGGCGAACTGGACCGCTGAACGCTCCAGGCGTGTGCAGCCGGATTTTCAGCCTGCGCCGAGGATCCATGCGGCGGATCAACTGAAAGCGTGCATGGAAGCTGCCGCGAGCGCCAGGAAAGAATCGAAAGAGAGAATATGATCGCCCTTAAATCAAAGCGCGAAATTGAAATCATGCGGGAAGCCAGCCGAATTGTGGCCGACGTTCTTGAAAATCTGCGCCACCACTGCAAAGCCGGCGTTACGACCCGCGAACTGGATCAGATCGCCGAGGGACAAACGGCTCGATGCGGCGCCATAGCCGCATTCAAAGGCTACCGAGGCTATCCCCGAGCGCTCTGCACATCCATAAATCAGCAGGTGGTTCATGGAATTCCCGGCGACACGCTGCTGAAGGACGGAGATATCGTTGGACTGGATTTCGGCGTGTCCTACAAGGGATATTTCGGCGACGCCGCCATTTCCGTACCGATCGGCGAAATCAATGTCGAAACGCAAAAGCTGCTTCAAGTCACCCAGGAGTGTTTGTATTTGGGGATCCGACAAATGACGCCCGACAATCACCTGTCGGACCTTTCACGCGCAATTCAAACGCACGCGGAATCCCATGGCTTTTCACTGGTCAAAGAGTTTGGCGGCCATGGAATCGGGAAGCATATGCACGAAGACCCGATGGTTCTCAACTATGTCGTCAACGGGCGCGGGATACGGTTGAGACCGGGATTGGTTCTGGCTGTCGAACCCATGGTCAATATGGGAACCGATCAGGTGAAGATATTGGATGACGGGTGGACAGTCGTCACTCTGGATGGAAAACCCTCCGCCCATTTTGAGCATACAGTCGCAATCACCGAAAACGGTCCGGAAATTCTCACAACTTCGTCCTAGCCTCCCGTCCCTGAAGTTCGTTGTAAATATCGGCGAGCTATCGGCGGCTCTGTCAAGGCCGGCCGACGATGGACTATCGGGAATATGGAGGAGTCCCAACGCCGCCAGCGTCGTCGAGAGCCGGCGAGATATGCAACGAACTTCAGGGACGGGACGCCAGCCACCCGACGTCTTTTTGCCAAACCCCTCGCGTTCGTCATTACGGCTCGTATGCCGCGCGCGGCAGGCTCCAGCCGTAATGACGAACACAAGCCGCAAGTCTTTTGGCTGAAAGACGGATGCGATTTGGCTTCTTGCCGAAAGCATGTCCAGAAACGCAGCCTCTGCATCATCATTCTTTATTGGAGGGTGAACCGGCAGGCGATACACGCTAGGAAAGCATTTTGAATCAAACGTTTATGGAGATATTCTCAGATCCGTCGAGGCAGCATTTAACCAAGGATTTCGACTCCGCCGATTTCCCCACATGCGGGATCCTATTGATTTGAAAAGGGATCAGGAGATTAGGGACGCGTTTAAAAATCTTTGTTGAAAAACATTTGCAAATAAGTGCTATGATAGGTCTCCGTTGATTGAGGAAGGAGCCTGAAAATGCCACTGAGAAAACTAAAAGAAGAGACTGAGCTTTTTTATTCATACTTACGACAAAACGGGCTTAAAAAGACATACCAGAAAGATTTGATATTGGAGACCTTTCTCAACACCGAAGGACACCTTAGCGTAGAAGATATCTATGCGCTTGTGAAAAAAAGAGATAAAAAGGTTGGAGTCGTGACGGTTTTTCGAACCCTGAAGTCTTTGACCGCCTGCGGCATCGCTCGGGAAATCAATCTTGGGGACGGGTTGACTCGATTCGAGCACAGCTATCACCACCCTAATCACCATCACATTGTTTGCACCGAGTGTCATCGGGCTATAGAATTCGTCTGCCCGGAGCTTGAGCGCATTCAAAACGAAATTATACAAAAATATCATTTTCAACCGATTCATCATCGGTTCCAGACTTATGGGGTTTGCGAAGACTGCCGGGAGCGTCGGACGGTTGCGGAAGTCCAGAAACACGACACCGAAAGAATATTTGCCCGCGATGCTGTAAAAATGGCTTTATGCATGGAAAATCGGTGTCTTCAATTCTATCGCGATGCGGCAAACCGCAATCAGGATCCTTCGGGGAAAGAAGCGCTTGAGCAAATGATCAGGGAAGAAGAGGCTCATATCGGAGAGCTCAACATGAAGCTTGAAGAAATCGTCGGCCAGGAGAAAGATCTCGAATCTGCCCCGATCTTTCTCCATTTCGATCCGTGCGATCTTGAGAATCTGATACCGGACCTCTCCCGATATGAATCGAATGGGGAAATTCGTTTGGACGCACGATCTTCCGTTGAATTGGCCTCAAAACTGAACCGGAGCGCCGCCGATTTCTTCAAGGCATATTCCGACAGGTTTTCGGAGACTCAGGGCAAACAGATCTTCCTGAATTTTTCCATTCAGGAAAGAAACCACAGCGACATGATGCATCATCGCCTGATGCAGTCGACAGCGGCCCCCGGCGCCGTTTGATGTGAATTTCGGATCGTTCCTATGGAACAGAAACCTTTGAATTTGTCCGAGCGGCTTTACCTGGCGGAAGTTGTTAAGGGCTTGGCCTTGACAGCAAGGCACTTTTTTGTGAACTTCCCGCGGCACGTGGCGCGCGGAATCGGGATCAAAATCGGCAAGGGCGAGACCGTCACGATCGAATATCCCGAAGAACGCAGGCCTTTTGCGAAGAGGCTTAGGACCCGCCACCGATTGACCCGTCGCCAGGACGGTTCGCCCCGCTGCGTGGCGTGCATGATGTGCGAGACAGCATGTCCCGCGCACTGTATCCATATCATCGCCCAAGAGAACCCCGATCCCAATATCGAAAAAATGCCGAAATCGTTTGACATCGACATCGGCGTTTGCGTGTTTTGCGGATTCTGCGTGGAAGCTTGTCCGGAAGATGCCATTCGAATGGACACCGGCATTGTTGAAATGGCTTCCTACACTCGCGAAGGGATGATCTACAGAATGGATCAACTGTTGAATTGATCCGCGGCGCTGAAAAAAAAGGGGCTGGAATGTTTTCCAGCCCCCTTTTTTTTACGCCTCGATTAAGCAATTCCCAGCTTGAATTTGAGCGACTTCAGCGTGTTTTTCATCAACATCGTAATGGTCATGGGGCCGACTCCGCCCGGGACCGGAGTGATACAGCCGGCAATTTCCTTCGCGGCGTCGAAATCCACGTCGCCTCTCAGGATGGCCACCATTTTGCCTGTTTTTTCGCTTTTCTTTTCGCCAACCCGGTTTACTCCCACGTCGATGACGCAGGCGCCGGGCTTGATCCACTCGGGCTTCACCAAGCCGGGGACGCCGGCGGCAACGATCAGGATGTCCGCTCTCTTGCAATGGAACGCCAAATCTTTGGTTGCGGTGTGCACGACTGTCACGGTGGAATTAGCTCCTCGGTCCTTTTGCAGCATCATGATGGCGATGGGCTTGCCCACGATATTGGATCGACCCACGACCACAACTTCCGCTCCCTTGGTCTCAAGACCCATGCGCACGATCAGTTCCTGAATTCCGGCCGGGGTGCAGGGAGGAAACTTCACTTCGGATCCGCCGATCACGAGACGTCCAACGTTCACCGGGTGGAAACCGTCCACATCTTTGTCCGGATCGATTGCGTTTAAAATTTTCTTCTCGTCGATGTGCTTGGGAAGAGGCAGTTGAACGAGGATGCCGTTGATGGATTCATCTTTGTTGTATTTGTTGATGAGAGCCAGCAGGTCTTTTTCGGAGATGTTTTCAGGCTGGTTGTCCTGAATCTCATGGAATCCGAGCCTTTCGGCTGTCTGAATTTTGAGGGTTACGTAGGAAACCGACGCCGGGTTGCTTCCGACCAGGATGGTCACCAGCCCGGGGACCTTTCCATGTTTGGCTTTGATTTCCTTCACTTCCTGTTCGATTTCCTTCAGGATCTCCTCGCGGATCTCCGTTCCATTTATGAGCTTTGCTGTCATGCCCTGTCTCCTTTCAAGAAATGCCGAACCGACATCTCTCGTGTTTATAATAGCCGAAGCGCTTAACCCGGATTATTCATGAAGGTTCAGCGAGGCGGCGCGGACATGCCCGGATATGCCGCCGCAGTGGAAGCTTCATGAATAATCCGGGTTAAGGCCAAATTCGATACCATAATGGGAGGTTAATATCAATCCCTTTCGTCTCCAAACCTTGCACGCGGCTGTATCGAAATCAGGCCGACAGGTTCAACGAGCTCAAGATTCCGTTTTTATATAAAACCGGCCTCATTGGCGCCGGACAAAGCCCAAAGTTTACGCCTCCTTGACTCGCCTGACGGCACAAGGTACTATGCAACTTCTGTAGTCAGTTCAGCTTATAAGAGGCTTGCCGGGCTTTGATCGCCGGCAATCCGACCGAACGGTTCCCGATCGCTGAATTTTTTCCATTCCTTGAAGAGGTGAGCTTGAGCACGGAGACAAATCTCTATGACGTCGCAGTAATCGGCAGCGGCCCGGGCGGCTATGTGTCCGCCATAAAGGGAAGCCAGCTTGGCCTCAGGGTTGCTTTGATTGAGAAATATTCAAGGTTCGGCGGCACCTGCCTCAATTGGGGCTGCATTCCCACAAAAGCGCTTTTGTTGAATGCGGAAATTTATGAAAAGGCTTTGAATGGCAAGGAATTCGGCATTCTTTACCAGGACATCAACCTCGATTTTCATTTGGTTAAAGCCCGCAAGGACAAGCTTGTAAAAAAGCTCTCTATGGGAACGGACTTTTTAATCAAAAAGAATAAAATCTCTGTTTTTCGCGGAAAAGGTCGGCTGACCGCTCCGGGCGAAATCCAGGTTGAGGGAGAAAGAGTCGAAGAAGTCAGGGCCCGGAATATTGTCATCGCGACCGGTTCGGAAGCGAAGCTTCTTCCGGGACTTGATCCGGATGGACAATTTATTCTGACCAACAAAGAAATCCTCGATCTCGAAAGCGTTCCCAAAACGCTTCTGGTGATAGGCGGCGGCGCGGTCGGAGTTGAATTTGCATCGATCTTTTCACGTTTTGGCGCCGATGTGACGCTAATTGAAATGCTTCCTCGGATCCTTTCTTTGGAGGACCCTGAGATTTCGGAAGAGGCGAGGAAACTGCTGGCGAAAAAGCGCGTCAAAATTCTTGTGGGCGCGCGCCTTGAGGATGTCAAGGTCGAGGGAGACCGCGTTCACGTGAAAGTGACGGTGGGTGAAGAAACAAAAAGCATCGTGGCGGAAAAAGCGCTGGTCGCTGTCGGGCGACGGCCTGCAAGCGAAGAGATAGGGCTGGAAAAGCTCCGGGTGGAGGTCTCCAGAGGTTTTGTTACGATCGATCGGCATATGCAGACCAACGTCCCGGGCATTTTTGCGATCGGAGATGTCGTCCCGACGCAAGCCTTGGCGCACCTGGCTTCTCACGAGGGCATTCTTGCAATGAATTATATCGCCGCCGGACATGCCGAGCCCATCAATTACGACCTTGTGCCCAACTGCACTTTTTGCCGTCCGGAAATCGCCAGCGTCGGACTGACCGAGACTGCGGCCCGCGAAAGGGGAGTGGACGTCGTCACTGCGAAATTCCCGTTTGCCGCGGTCAGCAAAGCCGTCATCCTGGGCGAAAATGAGGGATTCGTGAAACTGGTCAGCGAGAAAAAATACAAACAGATTCTTGGCGTTCACATGATCGGGCCGCATGCAACGGAATTGATCTCGGAAGCAGTGGCGTTAATCGGCCTCGAAGCCACGGCCGCCGATCTTTCTCACCTGATCCATCCGCACCCAACCGTTTCGGAAGGAATCATGGAAGCGGCGCATGCCTTATACAGCGGGGCCGCCATCCATATTTGACATGCTCGCAACGGTCAACGATTGCATCGTCCTATGGTGCGAAAGCATCCTTTATTCTCGCGCTCTCGAGCTTCAAATGAGCGTTTGCAACGCCAAAAAAATGGGTTTTGCGAAGGACGTGCTTCTGCTCCTGGTGCATCCTCCGACCATCACGCTGGGGCGCAGCGGAGACATGAGCCATTTGTTGATCGATAAGAAGGATCTGGACGCCCGAGGCATAGATTTTTGGAGCGTGGATCGCGGCGGAGACATTACCTATCACGGGCCGGGTCAGCTGGTCGGATACCCCATCCTCAGCCTGAAGGCAGGTGAAAGAGACGTCCACAAATATATGAGGCGCCTCGAAGAATCATTGATTCGTCTTCTGGCGGCGTTCGGCATCGAGGGATTCCGGGAAGAAAAGCTTACGGGCGTGTGGACCCGTGAAGGCAAGATCGGCGCAATGGGCGTTCATATCAGCCGATGGATTACGCGCCACGGATTTGCATTGAACGTCAACACGGATCTGTCCTATTACCGCCTGATTGTGCCGTGCGGCATTGTCGGGCGGGGAGTGGCTTCGATGCAAAAGCTGCTGTCGCGGCAAATTGAAATGAGGGAAGTTGTCGATCAATACATCCGGGAATTCGGAGCGGTGTTCAACCGGCGAATGGTTTGGATGGAAGAGCCGGATTTGCTCGGCGAATTGCAGCCATATTCCGTGAACGCCGGGGCCGAGCGCTGACGTTCGGCGAAACAAAAGCGTCCGGACCCGATTTCCAGCATGCCAGATCCGGTCCGATTAACGGGAGGTGAAGAATTTCATGACAACCAAAGTGACAATGCCCCAGATGGGCGAGTCTATTTTCGAGTGCGCCCTGACCAAATGGCTCAAAAAAGTCGGGGACAGGGTCTCGGTCGACGAACCCTTGTTTGAGATCTCCACCGACAAGGTTGATTCGGAAATACCTTCGCCCGCATCCGGAATTTTGAGCCGGATCCTTGTTCCTGAAGGTAAAACGGTTCAGATCAACACCGTTCTGGCTGAGATTGATAGCGGCGCCGAAGAAAGCAAGCCGTCTTTTCCCGCGCCCATGGAAGACGCGGTGCCGGAGACTGCCGCAAGCGAGATCGGGAAAAAGCCGGCGCCAACCTTTGAGGAAAAAGCCAAACCGGAATTCGCCAAGCCTTCTTACGCGCCTGAGGCTGATCCCAAAATCCGCATTCAGGACATCCGGACTTCGCCGCTGGTGCGCAAGCTGGCGCGGGAAAACAATATCGATCTTGCTGAAATGCGCGGCACCGGCTTGGAAGGGCGCATCACAAAAGAAGACGTGCTCAACCGGATTTCAAAGGCTTCTCCTGGCGCGCACTCTCCTTCGCCGGCGGCGATTTCCCTTGAATCGGAACCGGATGCGCCCCGCGAAAAATCACTGCAAGCCGGTTCTGCTTCGGTCGCGGGGCCGGAAACGACCGGATTCATAGGCGAGGCGGAATCTGTTCCGATGACGCCGATGCGAAAAGCGATCGCCGACCACATGGTCTTCAGCAAGCGGACTTCGGCGCACGTGAATACCGTTTTTGAAGTCGACATGAGCCCGATCGTTCGTTTGCGGGAAGCGCAGAAAGCTGAATTTCAAAAGAGGGAAGGTTTGCCGCTCACCATCACCCCCTTTTTTGCCAAAGCTTTGGTCGACAATGTCCGAGAATTTCCAATTTTCAATTCGTCGGTTTCCGGAGAGACTGTTGTTTATAAAAAGCCCATTCATTTGGGGATTGCGGTGGCCCTCGAGACAGGATTGATCGTGCCTGTAGTCAAGGATGCGCATCTTAAGAGCTTCACCGGCCTGGCGCTTGCGATTCATGATTTGTCCACGAGGGCCCGAACCAAAAGACTGAAGCCGGAAGATGTTCAGAACGGCACGATCAGCCTCACCAATCCGGGAAGCTACGGAGCTCTTTTTGCGACCCCCATCATCAGCCAGCCGCAGGTTGCAATTCTCGGAATCGGCGGCATTGCAAAGCGTGCGGCAATTGTGGGCGATGCGATTGCCATCCGCTCCATGGTCTACCTTTCGTTGACTTTCGACCACCGCGTCATTGACGGCGCCGTTGCCGATCAGTTTATGGCAAGTCTCAAGAAAAGGCTTCAATCCTGGAATCAGTGGATTGATTGAATGAGAATTTGGCGGGAATCTGTCGGCGAAAAGGCGGAATAGCCGTTCTATTTTCTGCAGGATGAATCTTTTTTTGCGGCATTTCCGCCGCTGCCGGAATCGGCGACAAAATAGCCGGCCTCTCATTGGGGAAAGCCGGTTATGTTTGATTTCTGGGACTTCCGATGCCCCGCAGCTCTGCTTGACAACGGATAATTAATATTTTCAATATTTTATTGGCGCCAGACCCCTTCCATAGTATTTTAAAAACCGTAGAAAAGCCCGATCCCAAACTCTGGGGAGCAGCCGATGGTATTCGATTTCAACAGCGTATTGCTTTTTCTTGCTGTCGGTTTCGTCTTTATGGCGATGGCGCTCGCCATGTCGCGTTTGATTCAGCCTAAAAGCCTTTCAGGGCCCGATAAATACATTCCTTACGAATGCGGAGAAATCCCGGAAGGAACCGCCTGGATTCGGTTCAACATACGCTTTTACGTGGTGGCTTTGATTTTCATTGTCTTCGATGTGGAGATTGTTTTTCTAATGCCTTGGGCGGTCATCTTTAAAAAGCTCGGCGCGTTTGCATTTGCGGAAGGCGTTATTTTTATCTTCATTCTGGCAGTCGGTCTGGCCTATGTTTGGAAAAAAGGCGATCTTGAGTGGGTGAAATCGGAAGACATGGACAAGCCCTAATCGGCGGGAGGACGGAGTGGGAATTCTCGAGGGCAAATTCGAACCCAATGTTTTTATCACGTCCCTCGACTGGCTTTTCAACTGGGCTCGTTCCAACTCGCCCTGGCCGCTGTCCTTCGGTCTTGCGTGTTGCGCGATCGAAATGATGGCGACCGGCGCGGCGCGTTACGATCTGGCGCGTTTTGGGGCGGAGGTATTTCGAGGCACGCCTCGACAGGCTGACATCATGATTGTCGCGGGCACCGTTTCGTTGAAAATGGCGACGCGACTCAAACGCCTGTATGAACAGATGCCGGCGCCCAAGTATGTCCTATCGATGGGAAGCTGCGCCAATAAGGGAGGGCCCTATTGGCAATATGGCTATCACGTTCTCAAGGGCGTGGATCAGATCGTTCCGGTCGACGTCTATATACCGGGATGTCCCCCAAGGCCGGAAGCGTTAATCGACGGGATCATTCGGCTGCAGGAAAAAATCAAGAAGGAAACCATCGCAAAGAAAAGAGAGACAGGCGCCGTATGACTCCGCAGGAAATCGCAGCGTTGTTGAAGGATGCGTTCGGCGGGCAGGCGCTCGAATCAAAACCGGAAGCCCTCAATCCATGGAGCGCGGTCGAACCGTCGGCAATACTGGATGTCTGCCGGTTTTTCTTTTCAGACGAGCGGTTGAGCATGGACCATCTTGAGTTGTTAGCCGGGGCGGACTACAAAGACCGCATCGAAATCGTCTATGTCCTCTATTCCATGAAACTGCGTCACCGCTACACCCTGAAATGCCGTTTGCCCCGGGAAGCCCCGAAGATTCATACCGTCGAATCGGTCTGGGCGGTCGCCAACTGGCATGAACGCGAAGCCTTCGATATGTTCGGGATCGTTTTCGAGGGGCACAGCGACATGCGCAGGATCCTTTGCCCGGACGATTGGGAGGGATATCCGCTGCGCAAAGACTATAAGCCTCCGAAAACCTATCGCGGCATGCCCGTTTAGGAGAGCGAATGGAAGTTGAATACAGCGGCGACGCTATGATCCTCAACATGGGCCCTCAGCATCCCTCGACGCACGGCGTCTTGCGCCTCGAGCTGAAAACGGACGGCGAAATAGTCTCCGAAGCGATTCCGCACATAGGATATCTTCATCGCTGTTTCGAGAAGCATGCTGAAAATGTGGATTATGCAGGCATCGTTCCTTTTACCGACAGAATGGACTACTGCGCCGCAATGAATATGGAGCTTGGCTATGTTCTTGCGGTTGAAAAACTCATGGACGTTCGGGTGAACAACCGGGTGCGCTGCATTCGGATCATCATGGCGGAGCTGAACCGCATTGCGAGCCACCTGATCGCGGCCGGCGCCTATGGAAACGACATCGGATCTTTCACCCCTTTTCTGTGGTGTTTCCGGGATCGCGAAACCATCCTGGATCTCTTTGAAGAAACATGCGGCGCAAGACTTTTGTACAACTACATTTGGATCGGCGGCTTGATGTACGACATCAAGCCCGGTTTTGACAAGAAGGTCCTTGATTTCATCGACTATTTTGAACCTCAAGTCGACAATCTGAACAAGCTGTTGTCGGACAATTACATTTTCATCAAACGCACTGCGAATGTGGGGATTTTGAGCCCCGAAACGGCAATCAGCTACGGGGTTACCGGGCCGAATCTGCGGGGGAGCGGAGTTTCATTCGATGTTCGAAAAGAGGAGCCCTATCTTGGGTACGAAGAATTTGATTTCGACGTGCCGGTCGGCGAAGGAGACTACGGCCCGGTTGGTTCCTGCTGGGACCGCTATATCGTACGGATAAAGGAAGTCAAAGAAAGCTGCAAGATAATCCGGCAGGCGGTGGCCAAACTGACTCCGGGCGATGTCCATGAATCGATTCCCAGGCGGATTAAACCTCCCGTCGGCGAAGTGTACATGCGCACGGAGTGCCCTCGCGGCGAACTGGGCTATTACATCGTTAGCGAAGGCGGTTTGAAGCCGCACCGGTTGAAGGTGAAATCTCCCTGCTTCACCGTCATGAGCGCATTTCGCGAAGTGAGCAGAGGAGCGATGATTTCCGACATCATCGCCATCCTGGGAAGTTTCGACATCGTTCTGGGGGAAATCGACCGATAGTGCTGTTTAAAGACGGCCGGCGGCGAAAACCGAGGCTGAGGCCTGCAAAGGAAGCGCGGATGGAATCCATTTCGAAACTGCTGCAATGGGCGCCGGGGTACGGCTCTTTGCCCGGGATTCTGCGAGCAGCGGCGCCTGTCGTGGCGAGCTGCGTCGTTATCTTCGCTCTGCTGGCGATTGCAGTTTTATTCCTTGTCTGGCTTGAAAGAAAAGTTTCCGCCCATATTCAAGACCGGTTGGGGCCCATGTACGTCGGAGGCTGGCATGGCTGGGCGCAAACTATCGCGGACACGCTCAAGCTGTTTTTAAAAGAAGACATCGTGCCGGCGGCGGCCGACAGAACGCTTTTCAAAATGGCCCCCTTTATTGTTTTTCTCGGCGCTTTCGCGGCTTTTGTCGTAATCCCTTTTGGCGCTTCCTCTTTTGTGGCCGACCTTAACATAGGCATTCTTTATATTGTCGCCATCGGCAGTCTTTCGGTCATCGGAATCATCATGGCCGGATGGGCTTCCAATAACAAATATTCCCTCTACGGAGGCATGCGCGCCGCCGCGCAAATAATCAGCTATGAGATTCCTGCCGCTATCGCAATCATGGCCGTTGTCATTCCGGTCGGGAGCCTGTCAATGGTGGAAATTGTCGAAGCGCAGAAGGGCGGCGCGCAGAATTGGCTCCTGTTTCGCAATCCTTTCACTTTTCTGGCTTTTTTCGTCTATTTCATTGCGTCGCTCGCTGAAGTCAACCGGACGCCCTTCGACATTCCCGAAGCCGAGTCGGAGCTCGTTGCCGGATATCATACGGAATACTCCGGGCTGCGCTTCGCATTTTTCTTTTTCGCCGAATATACCAACATGATTCTGGTCGCAGGCGTCGCCACGACCCTTTTTCTCGGCGGCTGGACGGAGGTTGTCCCCGGATCGTGGATCGCAGGGCAGGTTCTTCCGGGCCCGATTATTTTTTTGGTGAAGGTTCTTTCGCTCATTTTCATCCAGATGTGGCTTCGATGGTCGCTGCCTCGTCTGCGAGTGGACCAGCTGATGTATTTGAGCTGGAAAGTCCTGCTGCCCATTTCTTTTGCGCTAGTCCTGGGCGCCGGTTGGCTGACGGTCTGATGGCAGCGGTTTCAGAGGCGTTATGTGGGCTTATTTCCGTAATATCGGGCTCGGCATTTTCACCGTGATGAATTCCATGATAGTCGCATGGCGCCACCTGTTCACTCCGTCGGTGACGCTCCAATACCCTACAAAAAGGTGGGTTATGCCGGAACGGACAAGGGGGCGGTTGTTCAATAATATCGGAGACTGCATCGGCTGCGGTCAATGCGCCCGGGCCTGCCCCACCGGCTGCATTACGGTGAAGACCGAAAAGCGCGGGAAAGACGAGCCCGCGAGATTCGCCTCCGACGGCACGGCAATCAAGCTTCGCACCGTCGTCTATGACATCGATATGACGCTTTGCTGCTATTGTGCGCTCTGCACTTTCAGCTGTCCGACGCATTGTCTTGTGATGACCGGCGCTTATGAATATTCGGTCTTTGACAAAGCCGAACACCTTTACAGTTTCGCCAACGAGGCGTCGACGGCAAGCCAGTCTGCGGAGAAAGCCTGATTCGTTTATGGAAAAAGCGTACGTTGGAATCGTTTTTTACTGTCTGGCTGCCGTGACCGTGGGGTCGGCCGCCGTGGTCGTATTTTCCAGAAGCCTCATCCGCTCGGCCTTTGCACTGCTTTTCACCTTTTGCGGCGTCGCCGGCCTCTATGCATTCGCCGGCGCCGACTTTCTCGCGGCTGTTCAGATGATCCTATATGTCGGCGGCATTCTGGTTCTTCTTCTATTTGGCGTGATGTTGACGCATAAGCTTTACGATTTGAAGCTTCGGTCGGACACTTTTCAGTTTTTGCCGGCGATGGCTCTGGCGCTGGTTATTTTCGCGGCGCTAGCGGTCTGCTTGCTTAGAAGCCGCTGGTTTTATGGGAAAGCCGCTCCCGCGGCGCCTACAACGGCTGCCCTCGGAGAGCTTTTAATGAAGGATTACATGATCCCCTTCGAAGTCGGGTCCATTCTGCTTTTAATCGCCTTGATCGGCGCGGCGATGATTGTAAGAAGGAGGTCGGAATGATCGGGCTGGGCCATTATCTTGTTGTGAGCGCAGCGCTCTTTTCGCTTGGAATTATGTGCGTCCTGACGCGCAAGAACGCGGTCAATGTCCTGATGGGAGTCGAGCTGATTTTGAATTCCGCAAGCCTCAACCTGGTGGCATTTTCCAGATATTCCGCCGGCGCTCTGAACGGACAGATTTTCGCCCTATTCATTATCGTTGTAGCGGCAGCCGAAGCTGCGGTCGCGCTAGCCATCATCCTTTCCATGTATCGTATCATCAAAACGGTCCATCTCGATCGTGCGGATACGCTCAGGGGGTAGCCATGGACCCGCAGATTATTACGGATCTTGAGAGATTTTACCCGGAACTCATCCTGACCGCCGCTTTCCTGAGTGTGATCATCGCCGACCTGGCTTTCCCGAAGATCCGAAAGAGACTGACGCTGCTTTTAGCCGCCCTTGGCCTGATTTTCGCTTTTCTAGCGTGCATCCCTCTATTGGGAACGCAGGCGGACGAGATTTTTTACGGACTTGTGGCCTTGGACCCGATGGCTGTTTTTTTTAAATGCTTTCTTATACTCGCATCGTTTCTGGCTCTCCTCGCGACGCCGGGATCCAGAGAGCTGTCGCAAAGCAATTTGGGCGAGTTTTATGCAATGCTGCTTGGCGTGACGCTTGCGATGACACTCCTGGCTTCCAGCCTGGATCTGCTGATGCTGTATCTTTCGCTGGAAATGCTCTCGCTGGGAAGCTACGTGATGGTCGGCTATTTAAAGAACGACCGGCAGTCCAACGAAGCTTCGCTCAAATACCTGCTTTTCGGCGCCGTCGCAACCGGCTGCATGCTTTATGGAATTACGATCGTCTATGGATTGACCGGCGCCGCCAAGCTGACGTCGATCCGCGACGCATTCATGAAGGAAACGATGCCTGCGGAAAACATCGTAACGCTCCTGATTGCAGCCGTGCTCATTCTGGCGGGCTTCGGATTTAAAACAGCCGCCGTCCCGTTCCATTTCTGGTGTCCGGATGTTTACACGGGCGCTCCGACTCCGGTTGCGGCATTTTTAAGCGTGGCGCCCAAAGCTGCCGGCTTTGCCATTTTGATGCGGTTTTTTTTGACTGCTTTGTCCGTTCCCTCGGAAGTTTCCGGCGTTTGGAATCCGTTTCGCTTCATGGACTGGCCGCTCATCCTAACCGCTCTGTCGATCGTCACGATGACCTGGGGCAATATAGCCGCCTTGCGCCAGGACAATATGAAACGCATGCTCGCTTACTCTTCCATCGCGCACGCCGGCTATATTTTGATGGGAGCAGTTGTTCCGACCGCTCAGGGCCTTCAGGCCGTCATGATATATCTCATCACCTATCTGTTTATGAATCTCGGGGCTTTCCTGGTCGTTATCGAAATATTCAATCGCACCGGAAGCTTTGAAATCGGCGCCTATCGAGGACTCTGCCGCCGCTCTCCTTTCCTGACGGTTGCGATGTCTATCTTCATGCTCTCTCTGATGGGCATCCCGCCATTTGCCGGATTTTTTGGAAAATTGTATGTTTTCGGCGCGGCAGTCGACAGAGGACTGGCGTGGTTCGCCGTGATTGGCGCCTGCAACAGCGTCATAGCGGTGTATTACTACGCTCGGGTGATTAAAGCCATGATTATTGAATCCGGGGATGATGCATCAAAGATCGATATGCCTTGGACCAGCCATGTCCTGGTTTGGATCCTGCTGCTGCCGACAGTCGGATTGATGCTGCTCTGGGACCGGATTCAAAGTCTGACGGTTGCGTCCCTGAAGCTGTTTCAGGGATAGCCGAATTGACGGGGCGCCACGAGCGTTCGGATGCGATTCAATGCTTTTGTTAGATCCGCGGCGCTTTTTTCAGGCCTGAATGGGAATTGACGAGAAGTCGGCGAAATCAATCAGGGATGTAGCGGCCTGTATGAAGGTAGTTCATTACGACGGTCGTTCCCAACGCGGTCAGCGAAGCAAGGCTGCAGCTTTCGTCGTCCGGTGAAAGGGACAGTTTCAATTCACGGCAGCGCGACCAGAAGCGTGCGATTACCAGCGCTACCACTTTTTCCCGCACGCCAGTCCAGCGGGAGATGGTGCTGACCAGGAAGCGCCTGTTCTTGCGGATCAAATCCTTGGCGGGGATGACTTTCCTGTGCCCGTTTGTCCCTTTTAAAAAGATCTTGCCGAGATCCTGATCGTAGAGTCCCAAAGCCTTGTCCTTGAAATGGTCCAGATCTTCTCCATAATATTCGATTAGCGTATAGGTTTTGGAATGGCAGGGAGAATCAAGAGGGCCGGCTGTAACGATAGGCTTTTTGTTGCCAATCTCCTTCATCGTTTTTTCGACGTAATCAAGCTTTTTTATCGAGGGCCATTTCTTATAGACGTTTCGCCAGTTGGACCGGGGCGTCAGCCAGATGGCAAATGTTTCCGCGAAATCCTCGTCCGGATGAGCCTGGGCGTAATACTTGGGATCCCCCTGGCTTTTGACATAACATTTGCTGAAAGGATTAAACTTAAACCTGAAATTTGAGGGATAATTCGTGTAAAAATCGCCGAACAGTTCCCCCCACTCCGGCTGATCATAAAGCTCGTAAGCATAATTGATGGCGTGCCCCGCTTCATGACGGAGCAAAACCATGAGATCGCGCTTGTCGTAGGCAGCGTACCCCATTTCCTTTTCTATTCGGATCAACCGGCTGTCTGCCAAATGGAAAGGGATGCCTATGATGGGAACACGGTCGGGACAACCCCATTCATCTCCGGCGCATGTGAAATAATAGGAGGGCTTAAAAAATATTTTCTTGCGTTCAAGTTCGAGATAAAGCTTATCAATACAGCGATATAGCAGTGTTTGTTCCAGATTGAGTTTTAGATCGCAAATCCGGGTGTTCAAAAGCGCGTATCTTTCCGTCTCCCAGTTCAGTTCGTACTGCAGTTGCGTCGCCATGTGAAATCCGGCTTTGTATTCTGGTTGCAAATCCTCCCGGATGACAGAATCCGGAAACCCAATTATATTAGATCGAAACAGGCAGGGAAAGCAATTTTCCTAAAAATTTTCAATCGGCGTATCTCATAGATAATGCTATACATCCGGCTGTCATTATTATTGGACTTGATCAGAAGAAACGACGCGGATTTCCTTGGCCAAACCGTCCAGGGCAATGCCATTTCTGCTTTTCCTGGCAAGTTCAAGCTTTACTTGAATGATGGAGAAAGCAACAAGTTCTTTGATTTCTGCCGGTTTGCCGTTAATGGTGATTTTTGCAGAAGAAGCGTCGAGAAGGTATTTTTTCTTTCCTGGGATCTGGGAGACGAGAATTAATTTTTCGGATGAAGACACCGACAGCAGACGGTAATTCTCCAATTCGACGGCCAGGGCGGAAGAAAAGATTCCAAACAAGCACATAAAAATGCAAAAACAACCGACAAATTTCATCCTAACAGCCTTTCTCGCCATCGCTCTCCTATATCCGTCAATTATTGGAGAACGTGGCTTTGGGGAAGGTTCAAAAACAAATAAATGGTCCCTTCTATCATTGCATCTTCAATGATAGCGCCTAAATCGATTGTTGCGAACCAATATTTAAGAAATTTCGAGGAAGAGAATCGGCGACACGCTCTTGGCTTGCGGGACTATGGGCGGCGTGATATCCATTAATCCGGGAGATGCAAAATGGCGGCTAGACTTGCAATTCTGTTCCTGGCGCTTTTATGGCCGGCCGGATCGTTTCCGGCTTCAGATTCGATTAAAATCATTTTTTTCCCTCTCGATAGCGCCATGAAAGACAGTTCTTTATCGTGGCTTAACCAGGGAATCGCCCATTCGATTTCACGGCAACTCCAAGCCCGCGACGTGACGGTCGTGAAGCGAAAAGAGCGGGAATTTCTGGTTGAAAATATGGATTTGCCTCCCGGCGCTCAATTGAGCCATGCCAGCATGATCCGGGCGGCTCAAAAAGCGGATGCAGATATGCTGGTCATGGGAACATATTCCGGAACGCGCCAGAATCTGAAAATCAGCCTCAAAGCTCTGGATGTCAAAACCATGAAACTGAGCGGGGACATGGTTGCCAACGGACCGGTCACGGCTCTTGCACAAATGGAAAACGAACTCGCCTGGCTGGTTCTCAACAACACGGGGCTGGGGAAAAACTATTCGCGAGAAAAATTCCTGCTTAAGACTCGGAAAGCTCCAAACCAGGCGTATCGACTGTTCATTGAAAGCTTCAGCTCTGCATCCGAAAGCGATCGAATGAATTTGCTGCTCAAGGCGTTGCAGTCCTACGGCAAGTTTTCTGAAGCGCGTCTGCAATTGGCCGGCATTTATTTTCGGAAAGAGAATTGCGTCAATGCCGTGCCTCATCTGGATTTGGAGAATGGCGACGGAAGTGAGGATCCGGAGAAAGGATTTATGCGGGGGACCTGTTTTATACAGGAAGATTTGAACAATCAGGCGGTTCAAATGTTGACGGGCGTTCTTTCTATCTCACGTTTTCCGGAAGCTTTCAACAATCTGGGAGTGGCCTATTTGAACAAAGGCGATTATGGACTGGCTCTAAACGCGCTGCTGGAAGCGAGAAATCTCAACAGTGCGGATTCTACGGTTGCCTTGAATCTGGCGCTGGTCAGGCACTTGCAGAGAAATGACTGGGCGGCGAAGAATAGCCTGGATGAGGCGGTTAAATTGCACCCCCGAGATGGCATGCTTCATTTCCTGAACGGCTTTATTTTGAAAATGCAGGGCGAGAAGGAAAAAGCGACGGCGGCTTTCAGCAAAGCCAAGAATTTGGGAGTCAACGTTGAGAAACTTCAGACCCAGAATCCGAAAAGCTGGGCGCGGTTGATTTATGAATTTCCATCGTCCATGCCTTTGCCATGACTTGACAAGAAAGGCGCCGCCCCGTAAGATAGCCCCGTCAAGCCGAAGTGGCGGAATTGGCAGACGCGCTAGGTTCAGGGTCTAGTGGGCTTAAGCTCGTGGGGGTTCGAGTCCCCCCTTCGGCACCAAACATCCTTTCAACCGCCTGTGACGAAATCCAATCATTCAATTGTCAGTTTCGATAGCGTTTGAGCCTGCAATGTGCGCTGGCGCACTTATCCGTTTGGCCGTTGCGGATTCGATCGTCATTTGATCGACGGATCTTACAGCATCGATATCGGGACGGGCATAAAAGAAAAGAACAGGATTAAAAACGCGATGAGCCCGAGGAAGAATCTTCCGGCGCCCAGCTTTTCTTCTTCAAATACAGGCGGGGGGTGATAAAAGCGAGAACGGATTCCGGCAACCAAAAGAAGCACGATGAAAAGCAGATAGGGAGGAAGCGGCCGCTGCCATACCGATAGGCTCATGACAATCAGCGCAATCAGCGACGCCGCCGACAGTCTTTTTTGCCAGGATCGCCCGATCATGGCGTAGGCGATATGCCCGCCGTCCAGCTGCCAGATCGGCAGAAGATTTAAGCTTGTCGCCAGCAATCCAACCCATGCGGCCATTGCAAACGGATGAGCCAACATATCCTGTTTTTCTGGCGAATATCCGAGTATTATCCTTCCAAAAAATTGGAAGATAAAAGGCTCGCCAAATCCAACGTCTCCTCGGCCCGCTATTCCCTTGGGGATCAGTTTTGAATGTGCAATTCCTATCCAGAGCGTCGGCAGCAGCAAAAGGAAGCCTGCCATGGGGCCGGCTATCCCGATATCAAACAAGGCCTTTCGGTTGAGAAATCGTGATTTGATTTTGATGAATGCGCCGAGAGTGCCGGTTATTGGGATCGGAATCGGAATAAAGTACGGAGGAGTGCAACGCATGCCATAATAGCGGCAGGCAAGAAAATGCCCCATTTCATGAGCCAGCAAAATGGCGATGAGAGGAAGTGAAAAAGCAAGGCCGTCCTGCAGGACAAGATCCGGTCGTTTCTTTGCCAGATAAAGGGCCAGCGGGATGTCCAATCGCGTCAGGTAGGCGACGCCGGCCAGGGTGGCGGTGATAAGAGTGGCAAACAGAAGCGAGGCGGAAACAGCCCACTCCCGCATCGTAGGAGGAGGTTCATCGGCAATGCCGCTCTCCCATGGGGGCGGGGACAGGAATTCCGGAAAATTACTGCTCACAATAAATATGGGGCTTTCTGAAATTGAGGAGGCTAGACTTCGCTTACGGCGCCTATTTTATCGGCTCGAATTTCTTTCCCCGGCTTGAAGCGAATTGTCTTGCCCGGAGGAATGGCGACCTCTTCTCCCGTCCGGGGATTTCGTCCTACACCGCTCTTCCGTGGCTTGACGATAAATACTCCAAACCCACGCAGTTCAATTCTCTCGCCGCGCTTCAGCGCGTTCTTGAGCGAATTGAAGACAGATTCCACCGCAATTTCCGCTTTGACCTTGGTGATGTTCAACTGCTCTGCAACACGGTTTACGATGTCCTGCTTTATCACGCTGGACCTCCCATAAATTAGTGTGAGGATTTTACTTGTGGCTGTATCGGCTGTCAAGGCATTTCTGTTTGCAGAGATATGGCGCCAATGATAGACTCACTCGCTTCTTGGGAGAATCGAAATGACTGCAATGCCTGACCAGTGGATTCGCACGATGGCCAAACACCATCGCATGATAGAGCCGTGGGCCGATTTACGCAAGCGCAGCGGACGCATTTCATACGGCGTTTCTTCATATGGGTATGATTTTCGCCTCGCCGACGAGTATAAGGCGCCTGATTTTGAAGGGGTCAAGGAACTGGATCCCAAAAAAGCGGATAAGTTGAAATTTCGGGATCACAAAGGAAGTTTTTGCTGGATTGCGCCGAACTCCTTTATTCTGGGCAGGTCGCTGGAGTATTTTAGGATCCCGCGCGATATAATCGTCCTCTGTCAGGGAAAATCGACATACGCCCGAAGTGGAATTGTCGTCAACGTCACCCCTCTCGAACCGGAATGGGAAGGTTTTATCACCATATCCCTTGTCAATGCTGCCCCGGTCGCCGTGAAAGTCTATTCGGGAGAGGGGATTGCACAGGCGGTTTTCATTCGCGCCGAATCCGAATGCAAGGTGTCCTATGCGGACAGGAAGGGCAAATATCAAGGACAACGGCAGATTCATCTGTCAACGGTATGAAGTCGTTCTGCGGGATTTTTTACGATTCGAGATGGCGTCAGGCATGATGGGGAAAAAAGCCGTTTGGAAACTGATTGCTTTGGCTGCGATTCTGATCCAAGGGGCCGGGTGCGGGTACAGGATTCGCTCCTCAGTCGGCAATCTTCCCGCCAGCGTTCAGTCGCTGGGCGTTCCGACCTTCCGGAACCTTACGAATCAATTTAAGATCGAACAGACGATATCGAGAGCGGTTCTTAAAGAGTTTTCGATCCGGACGAGAGCGAAGATAAGTTCCCGCAGCAGCGGCGTGGACGCTGTTCTGGCGGGAGAGATCCTGGAGGTGAGCTCGACTCCGGCGACCTTTGGCGACCAGACCTTCGGTTCGGCTTTTCTGGTGACTGTCCGGATCAGCGCCAAACTGATCAATTCGCGAAACTCCTCGATCGTCTGGCAGAAAGACGATTTCCTTTTCCGGGAAAGATACGCCCTCAATAGCGTGGTACGAGACTTTTTTTCGGAAGAAAATCCAGCGCTGGAGCGGCTCGCGCGCGATTTTGCTGCGAGCCTTGTCAGCGCGATACTTGAGAATCGCAATTTGTGATACTGCAAACTTTGGAGGACCTGGAGCGCGATTTGAAGACCTTCGGGCTGCGGTCTGTCTATGCCATTCTGGGTCCGGAGCAATATCTGTGCCGTCAGGCTGTTTGTCTCATCAAGAGCCAGGCGCTTGCTCCGGACGCCGGAGCTTTTGACTTTTCGGAATTCCGCGCCGGGGAGGATTCCATAAACGACATCCTCGAAACGGCGAACACCTATCCGATGATGTCCAAAAAACGCGTGGCCCTTGTCTCGGCCGCGGAGCGATTGTCGGATTCCGACCAGGAAACTTTCCTTGCAGCGCTGCCGGCGGTTTCTACGCGCGGTTTGATTATTTTGCTGGCCGATGAGTTCGATCGCCGGAAGAAATTCTACAAAACAATCCGCGAAACTGCCTGCGTCGCGGAATTTTCCAGTTTAAAAGGGGCGGCTCTGGAACGATGGGCGGATGCCTATGTTCGAAGAGAAGGATGCCAAATCTCGCCTTCCGCGTTGAAAAACGTTTTGGATCTGGCGGGATCCGATCTGCAAAGCCTTTCGACGGAGCTGGCAAAACTGATTCTTTTTTCGGGCAAAGAGAAAAATATTCCCGATTCGGCGATAGAAGAGCTGGTGCGCAGCAGCCGCCAGCATAAGATTTTTGAACTCCTTGACGCCATAGGCGTTCGCGATCGCAAAGGAGCGCTCCGCATGCTGGACAGTCTGCTGGCTTCGGGAGAAGCCCCGATTGGAATCGTCGCCATGATGGCGCGTCATTGCAGACAGGTGCTGATTGCCAGGGATTTCCTCAGCCAAAGAATGGACGCTCGAGAGATCGCTTCCAAACTGCAGGTGTTGCCGTTCCTGGCGGACAAATTCATGCGCCAGGTGCGGTCGGCCGATCCGTCGGCCATTCGAGAGATGTACATTCGGCTGGCCGAGACGGACCGAAGGCTAAAATCGTCCTCCGGAGACGGACGAACGCTGCTGGAGCAGGCGATTTGCCTGTTTGTATAATGTGTGTGAACCGGCTGGTTTATTCTTTGCCGGCGGCCAGTGCAGCGTTCAAACTCCTGGTGAGGCGGGATTTTTGACGGGCAGCGGCATTTTTGCTAATCGCCTTTTTGTGTTGAAATTTGTCGATCGTCGCATAAATTTCGGACAGCGAATTTTTGGCTTCTTCAGATTTGTTGGATTCCAGCCGGTCGTTGAACTGTTTGAGGGAAGTCCGCAGACTGCTTCGGTTGCTTCGATTGCTGTTTCTATGCTTTAAACTCTGTCGATGTGCCTTGAGGGCCGACGCGTGATTGGCCACCTTATTGACTCCTGATAAAAAATTGAACAAAGCAGGGCCCCGGAACCGCCCGAGCCTTTTAAACCCCTTACGATACAGTTAGTTAAGACTCAAGTCAAATCTTATTTTATCATTGACTTAAGTTGCCGCCGGACATAATATTTCGATTAGACATGCGAGCGTCATTTTCAAGAGGTTTGGGCTTTATTGCGCATCAGCACTGCTGCCTTTCGAAAAACATCTCCAATCCGCGAGGTCAAACCAAATTCATAGATGAGAAAAATCCTTTTATCCGATCGTAGTTTGCAACTGCTGTTCGGACCCCTCGACGAAAACGCCAGATTCCTGGAAAACCTTTTCAGCGTCACGATTCAAGCACGGGATTCGTCGTTGACCATCGACGGGGAAGAGGATGACGTTGCCGCTCTGGAGAAGATCCTGGTGGATTTCTCCTCGCTGGTGGATAAAGGGCATGCGATTGCCAATGGAGATCTCAAATCGGCGTTCAAACAGATTGCTGAAGACACGGCGCTGTCTCTGCACGATTTCTTTCCCAAGATGCAGCTGCTGGCCGCGGGGAAACGCCAGGTCACTCCGAAAAGCCTGAACCAGCGGCGCTATATCGAGGCAATTAAAAACAACGACATCGTCTTTGGCGTTGGGCCGGGAGGCACAGGAAAGACTTTCCTGGCGGTGGCGATGGCCATTACTTATTTGTTTGACAAAAGCGTGTCCCGATTGATTCTTACCAGGCCTGCGGTTGAAGCCGGGGAAAAGCTGGGATTCCTTCCAGGGGATATTGAAGAAAAAATAAATCCATACCTGAGACCGCTTTACGACGCTCTTTATCTGCTTCTCGACAGCGAAAAAATCCAGCGATATATGGAAGATGGTACGATAGAAATCGCCCCTCTCGCATTCATGAGGGGGCGCACGCTGAGCGATGCATTTATTATTCTGGACGAAGCGCAGAACACGACTTCAGAGCAAATGAAGATGTTTCTGACACGCATCGGCATGCGTTCGAAAGCCGTGATTACCGGTGATGTCACCCAGATCGATCTTCCGTTGGGACGCAGTTCGGGGCTCGTTGAAGCGAGGACGATTTTAAGCGACGTGAAAGGCCTGGCTTTTTGTTTTTTCAATGAAAAAGACGTGGTTCGGCACCATCTGGTTCGTTTGATCATCAAAGCGTATCAGGAACATTCTGAAAAGGACATGCGATCCGAGGCGAACAGGAATGGCAAAAGTTGAAAAAACTAGGCTTTGCATAATATTCGGAGGAAAATCCGGGGAGCATGAAGTCTCAATAAATTCAGCCGCTTCGGTGATTTCCGCGCTCGATCATGAGGAATATGAGATCAGCGTTGTCGGAATAACAAAAACAGGCAGGCTGGCCGGTAGCGATGAAGTCCGGAAAATGCTTCCGGCGCAAGCCATGTCGCGAGTCGAAGCGCGCCCTTGCCTGGAAGGGCTCAGCTCCGGCATGCTCCTCACTCAAGGAGTTTCGCGCGAAACGGCCTTCGAACACCAAGCGCCGGAAATAGTGTTTCCTCTTCTGCACGGCCCTTATGGAGAAGACGGCACAATACAGGGCTTGCTTGAAATCGTCGGCGTCCCTTATGTTGGCTGCGGCGTTCTCGCCTCAGCCGTCGGGATGGATAAAGACTTTATGAAGAGGCTTTTTCTACAATCCGGACTGCCGGTTCCCCCTTTCAAAACCTTCCTTGCAAAGGAAGCGGTCAAGGATCTGAAAGCGCTGAAAAAGAGCTTGTCCCAAGACCTAGGCTACCCTATGTTTTCCAAACCCGCCAACCTCGGATCTTCTGTCGGGGTCTGCAAAATCCGGTCTGGAGAAGAATTCGAAGAGGCGTTTCTTCGGTCCGCTCAGTATGACAGCAAGGTGTTGATTGAAAAGGGGATCGATGCGCGCGAGATCGAATGCGCGATCCTCGGGAACGACCAGGCGCAGGCTTCTGTGCCGGGAGAAATATTGCCCGCCCACGATTATTATGACTATGAAGCCAAATACGTGAGCAGCGACAGCCGGCTGGAAATTCCGGCGCGAATTGAGGATGGGAAAGCGAAAGAAATACAGAGCCTTGCCTTGCAAGCGTTTAAGGCGATCGACGGCGCAGGCTTGGCTCGAGTCGATTTTTTTCTTGAACGAAAGACCGATAAAATTTGGATCAACGAAATTAATACCATGCCGGGATTCACTCCAATCAGCATGTACTCCAAACTCTGGGCGGCAAGCGGCGTAGCTTTCGAGGAATTGGTTCGGCGCCTGGTCCGGCTTGGAAAGGAGAGATGCCGGGAAAGAAATGAGAGGAGGGTTTCGGCAAATTAGCGCGCTTTTTCTTAGACCGTGAGTTATAGCAGGAGGATAATTATGAGTTGTTTAGCCCACGAAATGGAACTCCGGGAACAGTTGCTGCGAGAAAATGCGGAATACCGGCGGCTTGCAGCCGAACATCAATCCTACGATCATCAGCTGGAAGATTTATCCAGCAAGCACTTCCTCAGCGAGGATGAACAGATCCAGGAAAAAATGCTTAAGAAGAAAAAACTCATCCTGAAAGACCAGATGCACTCGATGGTTCAGAAAATTCTCAAGCAGATGCAAGCTGGGTCGTAGTAGGATGTCAGGTCCCGGCGTTTGCATGGCCGGGCCTGACGCCGAAAGGAAAACCCATGGTTCGCGATGGCTATAGATTCGTTCTCCCGGCATTGGGGCTGGGAGTCCTGTTCGTTTTTCTGAAGCTTCCGTATTTCTCCGCTCCGTTTTTCCTGCTTGCGTTTTTTTGCGCTTATTTTTTTCGAAATCCGAACAGGAAAATTCCCGCCGGCAGCAATTTCATCGTCTCGCCCGCAGACGGGAAAGTTGTAAAAATCGCCAGAAATCAGGAAAGCGGAGACCAGGCAATCAGCATTTTCCTAAACATCTTCGACGTTCATGTGAACCGCTCGCCCATTTCAGGCGAATTGAAAAAGCTGGAATACAGAAGAGGAAAATTCAAGGCAGCTTTTGAGGAGGAAGCTTCATGGGTCAATGAACAAAACATAATCACGATAAGCGGCGACGGAATCCAGGTGGTTGTTCGGCAGATTGCTGGGTTGATCGCAAGACGTGTGCTATGCTGGAAAAAGCCGGGATGGAGCGTCAAGCGTGGCGAACTCATTGGCTTAATCCGATTCGGCTCCAGGGTTGACATCGAAATGCCCGGGAATGTCAAACTGCTGGTGAAAGTGGGAGACCGGGTCAAAGGCGGATCATCAGTTCTGGGAGAGCGTTCATGACAATGCCTCCGGCCAATGAAGACTTTAACGGATTCGGAGGCAAGGACTCCAGGCGAAAGCGTTTGGGGCGCAGCATATTCGTTTTGCCCACTATATTCACCGTCGGAAACATATTTTGCGGATATTACGCCATTGTCGCCACCTATTACGGAAATTACCCTAAAGCAGCTCAAGCTATTGGAATTGCTATTTTGTTGGATATGTTGGACGGCCGCGTCGCCCGCTTGACGCATTCCAGCACCGGTTTTGGATTGCAACTCGACTCCCTGGCTGACGTGATTTCTTTCGGAGTGGCGCCTTCGATTCTTGCGCTCGTTTGGGGACTGTCGTCGGTGGACCAGCGGCTTGCATGGACGGCTGCCTTTACGTTTGCAATCTGCGGAGCGATGAGACTCGCCAGGTTCAATGTGCAGGCCGGCCATTTAAAGCATTTCGTCGGACTGCCCATTCCCGCCGGAGGAGGCGCCATTGCCGCGGTTGTGTATTTTTTTGAAAAGCCCGTATCCAGCCTTCTGGGGTCCTACCTCATGGCGGCGGGTGTCTTTTTTCTGGCTTTCCTGATGGTCAGCACGCTCAAGTACAGCAGTTTTAAGCATCTTACCCTTGGGAGAAAATCCCATTTGACGGTTTTGATCATCGCGCTGCTTGTGGCGGCGATCGTTTATTACTCCAAATGGACTCTTCTCACCGTGGCGCTTGCCTATTGCCTGTCAGGGTTCCTGGGTCGCCTTTACGCCTTCCTGCGCCGCAGAAAGACGGGCGATGAACTGACGTTGGCGGATTCAACGCAGCATCATTAATCGATAAGCGCGGCGACGGCTATTTTTATGCCTGTCTATGAAGCTGAAGCCATAGTCTTGCGCCAGTATCCTCTCTCCGACTCGGATCGCATCATTATATTGGCCACGAGGGAAAGCGGCAAAATCAGGGCGGCCGCCCAGGGAGTGAAAAAGCCCAAAAGCGCTTACGGAGCTTGCCTGGAACCGCTCAGCCACCTGCGGCTCGAGTATTACGCAAGGGAAGGCAGAGATCTGGTGCAAATACGACATGCGGAGTTGATCCGCTCCTATTTGGGCAAAAAACTTTCTTTGGAAAAAATGTGTGTTTTTAATTATTTTGCAGAAATAATTAATGAATTGGTTCAAGACAATCAATCCAATCCGGCATTATTTCGATTGTTGCTTTCTTCTTTGAATGCGGGCGAGGGATGCGTTTCGATTCCGGCTCTGGTTCGCTATTTTGAAGTATGGTGTCTTAAGCTTAACGGACTGTTCCCCAATTATGCCTATTGCTCGAATTGCGGTAAATGTGTTAAAGAAGAAGGGTTTTTTGCCTGGCTCGATGCAGGGCAGTCGCGATGCAGTGATTGCGCTCAAGGCCGAGGGATTCGGATCGGTAAATCGGCGACTGCCGCTCTGGACGAAATGGTTAAACTCAGCCCCAGGCAGTTCGGATCTCAATCATTAACCAGGGAAGCCGCCCACGAACTGGAGCTTTTATCTCAGAAGCTCCTGGAAATGAACTTGGAGAGGCGGCTGAAATCCTACAGGATTTTGGCTGAAACTCTTCAGGGATTATAAAAACGATGCGACCGAAAAACTTTCAACAGATCATCTTAGCTCTTGAACAATTTTGGGACCGACAAGGATGCGCGCTTCAGCATCCATATGACATTGAGGTCGGCGCCGGCACCATGGCGCCGGAAACCTTTTTTCGCGTCCTGGGGCCGGAGCCCTATCGCGTCGCCTACGTCATGCCTTCGCGAAGGCCGACGGACGGAAGGTATGGCGACAATCCCAACCGCGTCCAGAAACATCATCAGTATCAGGTGATTTTAAAACCGGCGCCTGCGAATGTTCAGGACCTTTATCTTCGAAGCCTCGCCGCTCTCGGCATCGACTTGAAAGAGCACGATCTTCGTTTCGAGGAAGACAACTGGGAATCCCCGACTCTGGGCGCCTGGGGGATCGGGTGGCAGGTCTTGCTGGACGGACTTGAGATCACCCAATTCACTTATTTCCAGCAGGCGGGAGGCCTGGACCTGGACCCGATCAGCGCTGAAATCACCTATGGGCTTGAACGGATCGGCACATTCATCGCGCAGGTGGACAGCATCTATGATTTGAAATGGTCCGATTCCCTCACTTATCGCGATATCCGGCACAGGGAAGAAGTCGAATTTTCAAAATACAATTTCGAAGCGGCGGATGTGAACATGCTGTTCAAGCTTTTTTCTCTCTTTGAAGAAGAAAGCAGACGCCTGCAGGAGATGGGACTGACGCTTCCGGCCTATGATTATTGCCTGAAATGTTCGCATGTTTTCAATCTGCTGGATTCCAGGGGCGCGATCAGCGTTACGGAGCGCGTCGGCATAATAGCGCGAGTCCGGCAACTGGCATGCCAGGTCGCCCGTGGCTATCTCGCCAGTCGTGAAGAGCAGGGTTTCCCGCTGCTGAAATCTTAAGAAAAATCGCCGGTCAGGGCGCGAAGGCTGATTATTTTATGGAAAATTTGGAACTGGTAGTTGAACTGGGTGCGGAAGAAATTCCTTCATCAATGATTGCAGGGGCTGCAAATCAATTTGCAGACATTCTTGTGCAGGCGCTTGCAGACCGGAGGATTCGTGCGGGTGAAAGAACAGTCTGGCGCACGCCCCGGCGCGTCATCGTCGGGCTCAAGGATGTTCCCGAGCGCCAGGAGGATTTGGTGCAGACGATTACAGGCCCTCCTAAAAGCATCGGGTACGACTCTTCAGGCGCGCCTTCGAAAGCGGCGGAGGCGTTCGCCAGGAAAAACGGCGTTTCGCCGGCCAAAATTAAGATCATTCAAACCCCGAAAGGCGAATATCTTTCGATCGATCGCCGGGAGCGCGGCGAAAAGACCCGCAAGATTCTGCAGCGGCTTATTCCGGAATCCATCGCAAAGATTCAGTTTCCCAAAACCATGCACTGGAGCTCCGATCATTTTCGATTCATCCGGCCGCTCCGCTGGATTGTAGCCCTCTATGGAGGCAAGGTCGTCCGTTTTTCTCTGGCGGACGTCGCCGCTTCCAATCTCACCGAAGGGCATCGTTTCCTCGGTAAATCCAGGATAAAGGTCGATTCCCTTGCTTCGCTGAGGGATCAACTGCGCGACAATTCGGTTCTGGTAGATCCCAAGGAGCGGCTGGCGCTGATTGAGGACGGTTTGCGTCGGCAAGCCGAAGCCTGCGGGGGGCGGCTGCTGGACGACCCGGAGCTTCTTCAAACCGTCGCCGATCTGAACGAGGCGCCTTCGATTGTTCGCGGTGCGTTCGAATCTCGTTTTCTGGATTTGCCGCAGGAAATTTTAATTACGGTGATGAGGGAGCATCAGAAATATTTTTCTGTATTGGACGCTTCCGGCCGGCTTCTGCCGGTCTTTCTGGCGGTTGTAAATCTGCATGCGGACTCCGCCGGTCTTATACAAGCCGGCCATGAAAGGGTTTTGCGGGCAAGGCTGGCCGACGCCGCTTTCTTCTGGGACACCGATAGAAAAACGAAGCTCGCAGATCGGGAGGAAGCGCTCAAGCACGTCCTGTTCCAGGAAAAACTGGGATCTTATCATGAAAAAACGCAAAGAGTGCTGGCCATGATCCCGCCGGCGGCGCACTCCCTTGGAATGGAAAATCTGTCGGCGGATTTGCAGGCCGCGGCGCATCTGCTTAAATGCGATCTGATCACCGAAATGGTCAAGGAGTTTACGGACCTGCAGGGAGTCGTGGGCGGCTTGTATGCAAGATCCGAAGGCTTGGGCGAACCTATATGGCGAGCCGTCTATGAACAGTACTGCCCCAAATCGACCGGCGCCCCGTCCCCTTCCTCGAAATCCGGCGCCGCGCTTGCTTTGCTGGATCGCCTGGACACTGTTTGTGGTTGTTTTTCCATCGGATTGATCCCCTCGGGCTCCGGAGACCCTTTCGCTGTCCGCCGTCAAGGCAACGGCATCCTCAAAATTATTTTCGATCACCGCTTCAACGTTTCGCTGGGTACTATGATCCGATGGAGTTCTGAATCCTACGGTAATTTTTCCGAACAGACGGTTCACGCTCTCCAGGAATTCTTTGAAGGAAGGATGAGATTCCTTTTCGAGGAAATGGGATTCGCCTATGATTGCATCAATGCAATACTGGCGGCCGGTTTCGACAACCCGCTGGATGCGCTCGAGCGACTGAAGTCTTTGCAGGAACTGCGGGAAGAGAAAGACTTTATTTCCTTGGCCTCGAATTTTAAAAGAGTGGTCAACATCATCGCCCAGGCGGGAAGCTCCGCGGGAGTTTTGGATGAATCGCTGCTCCGGGAGCCTGCCGAGCTGGAGCTATGGCGCTGCTACCGGAAGATTCAGCCTGAAGTGGAATCCGCGCGCCGGAAGCATGATTACAGAACGGCGATGCTGGCCCTGGCGTCCATGCGGAATGTGATTGACGAATTCTTTAAACAGGTTATGGTTATGGCCGAGGATCCTGCAATTAAGAAGAACAGGATTGCTCTGCTGGACTGTATCTCAAGGCTTTTTAAAAGCGTGGCGGATATTTCCAGGATGGTCATCGAAAGAAGCGCCTGAGAAGAATATCCGCATGTTCCTGACAAATTGGATTTTGAAATTCTTCGAGATCTTTAATTCTTTGAGGTCTGCAATAATTTCAAAGTCCAGGGTCTGCAGGGAATGTTTGTTCCCCTGATTTAAATTCACTCCGGATGACGCTTCGGAATCCGCTTTTCGACAAATTCCCGGGCGTCGTCCTTTTTGAGGAATGGAAAGATGATCTCCAAAGGAAAAAATATCGCGCCGGCGAATGGGAAACTGGGCGTCGTGATTCCGGGAATGGGCGCTATCACCTCCACATTTATTGCGGGAGTGGAGGCAATAAAGAATGGATTCGCCAAGCCGATCGGCTCTCTAACCCAAATGGGCACGATTCGATTGGGAAAGCGCACGGACAACCGCGTGCCCCAGATAAAGGAATTTGTTCCGCTAGCCTCTCTCGACGACCTCGTATTTGGAGGATGGGATATATTTTCCGACAATATTTATGAAGCCGGTTTGAAAGCCGGAGTGTTGGAGCGCAGCTTGCTGGAACAGGTCCGCCCGGCGCTGGAAAACATCAGTCCCTGGACCGCCGTATTTGATAAAAATTATGTGAGAAGGCTCGACGGAACGTATGTTAAAAAAGCGGCGAACAAGATGGAACTGGCGGAACAGCTGCAACAGGACATCCAGGCTTTTAAAAAACGGAATAATCTGTCCAGAATGGTTATGATCTGGTGCGGGAGCACGGAAATATATCTGAAGCCGGAAGGAGTGCATCAGACGATTGAAAAATTCGAGCAGGGAATGGCCAAGAACGACCCGGCGATCGCTCCCAGCATGATCTATGCCTATGCCGCCATCAAATCCGGCATCCCCTATGCCAATGGCGCACCCAACCTTTCCGCAGACATCCCGGCTTTGATGCAGCTCGCCAAAGACCGCAGCGTTCCGATATGCGGGAAAGACTATAAGACCGGGCAGACTCTCATGAAGACGATACTGGCGCCCGGTCTCAAATCCCGACTGCTCGGCCTCAACGGCTGGTTCTCAACCAACATACTCGGAAATCGGGACGGGGAAGTTTTGGACGACCCGGATTCTTTCAAAACAAAAGAGGAGAGCAAACTTTCGGTTTTGGAGCACATCCTTCAGCCGGAGAAATATCCCGACCTGTATTCCAAATACACGCATAAGGTCCGGATCAATTATTATCCGCCGCGCGGAGACAACAAAGAGGGATGGGACAACATCGACATCTTCGGATGGCTTGGATACCCGATGCAGATCAAAGTCGATTTCCTGTGCAGGGATTCGATTCTGGCGGCGCCGATTGTGCTGGATCTCGTGATGTTCCTTGATCTCGCCCAGCGGTGCGGAATGAGCGGAATCCAGGAATGGCTCTCGTTTTATTTCAAGAGCCCGATGTGCGCTCCGGAGCTCTATCCCGAGCACGACCTGTTCATTCAACTGATGAAGCTCAAGAACACCTTGCGCTATCTGAGGGGCGAGGAGTTGATCACTCATCTCGGACTCGAATATTACGATTAGTCCAATTACGAATGACGAATTGAAATACGCGCAGGAGCGGGCGTTTCAGTTCGAAAACAATGATGTATAAAGACGGCAGCGGATTTCAAGTTCGCTGCCGTTTTTTTTGGTTTGTCTGCGATCCCGGAATCGGCCGGCCCTTTAGCCTGCATAGCTCGCACTCTCATGGGCAGATGGCATGCACCGCATCGCCTGAATTCAACCGGCGTCGTCAAATTCGGAAGATCAAAGCTTACCGCCGGAGCTTCGGGGAGGTCTGCAATGACAACGGCCGGTTCACCCCAAAAAAAACGGCCGCGTATTCGGAAAATGCGGCCGTTTTTCCAATTGAACCGAGAAGCTTGAATTTAACCTTATGTTCTAACTCATGGTTTCGTTCGCAATTCGCAATTCTGTTTACGCGGTGTGCGAAATGGTCTGTTGCGAGCCCAGGGCCGCCTGAGCGGCGGCAAGCCGGGCGATCGGCACCCTGTAAGGCGAGCAGGAAACATAGTTCATTCCGACGCGGTGGCAGAAGTTCACCGAAGACGGCTCTCCGCCATGTTCGCCGCAAATGCCGACCTTGAGATCGGGACGCGTTTTTCTTCCTTTTTCCGTTCCCATCTGCACCAGTTGCCCCACCCCCTGTTGGTCCAGAATCTGGAAAGGATCGTCTCTAAAGATACGGTTTTCGATGTAAAAGGGAAGGAATTTGCCCGAATCGTCGCGTGATATGCCAAAGGTGGTCTGGGTCAGATCGTTGGTGCCGAACGAGAAGAATTCGGCGACTTCGGCGATTTGGTCCGCGGTCAAAGCGGCGCGCGGCAGTTCGATCATGGTTCCCACCATATAATCCAGAGTCGTTTTGTTCTTTTCACAGACTTCTGCAACCACTCTGCGGACTGTTTTTTCCTGCAGCTTCAGTTCATTGACGTCCGCGACCAGTGGAATCATGATTTCCGGAATGACTTTTACGCCTTTTTTCCGCACATTGACTGCGGCTTCAATGATCGCGCGGGCCTGCATCTCGGTTATCTCCGGGAAGACGACGCCGAGACGGCAGCCTCGATGCCCGAGCATCGGATTGGCCTCATGAAGCGATTGCACACGGTCCCAAAGCAGCTTGGCGTTGGTTTTGATCTTTCGGGCCAATCTTCGCGTGTCCGCTTCGCCGTGCGGAAGGAATTCATGCAACGGCGGATCCAGAGTGCGGATCGTAACCGGCAGTCCATCCATCGCTTTGAAAATTCCTTCGAAATCCTTCCGCTGAAGCTTCAAGAGCTCGTTGAGGCCTCCCTTGTATAGACGCTTGGGCTGCTCCATTTCCTTTTTCAGCTTCTTGTGCGCTTCCTGGAGCTCCTTGCGCTTTTTGGGCGACGTGGCGCGGCTCAATTCGCCTTCTACGGCCCGGAGGTCGCGTTCCAGGCGCTTGAAGTCGAGAGAGCCGAGGATCATCTGGCGCACATAATCGATACGGTCTCCGGCGAAAAACATATGTTCGGTTCGGCACAAGCCGATGCCTTCGGCGCCGAAATTCCGCGCAACTTTGGCGTCTCCGGGCGTATCGGCATTTGTCCGCACCTTTAATTTTCTGATTTCGTCGGCCCATTGCATCAGCTGACGGAAATCCTCTCCCATTTCCGGGTCGATCAGAGGCGCTTGTCCGACAATGACTTGACCGCTGGTTCCATCCACCGTGATCCAGTCTCCCCGGCGAATGCGGGTTCCATTGACGGAAAATTCATTTTTGGCGTAATCGATGGCGACTTCGCCGGCGCCCACGATGCAGGGCTTTCCCCATCCGCGGGCGACCACGGCTGCATGGCTGGTTGGGCCTCCGGTTGAAGTCAGAATGGCCTGCGCCGCATCCATTCCTCGAACGTCTTCCGGCGAGGTTTCACGCCGAACCAGAATGACGCGCTCCCCCTTGCCCTTCCATTCTTCGGCTTCTTTTGGAGTAAACACCACTCGGCCTGCTGCGGCGCCAGGGCTGGCGTTGATCCCTTTTGTCAGAACTTTCAGCTTAGCTTTGGGATCCACCATTTTGTGGAGCAGTTGGTCCAGGTCTGCCGCCGGGACGCGCATTAAAGCGGTATTCTTGTCGATCAAGCCTTCCTTGACCATTTCGACGGCGATTTTCACCCCCGCAGGGCCGGTTCGTTTCCCGTTTCGGGTCTGCAGCATCCATAATTTTCCACGCTCCACCGTGAACTCCAGGTCCTGCATATCATGGTAGTGCCGCTCCAATTTTTCAGCGACCTGGACGAACTGGCTGTAGATCTCGGGCATATCCGCTTTCAATTCGTCTATGTGCTTGGGGGTTCGGATCCCAGCGACAACGTCTTCGCCCTGCGCATTTGCGAGATAATCTCCAAACAGCTTCTTTTCGCCGGTCGCCGGATTTCGCGTGAAAGCGACGCCGGTGCCTGAATCCTCGCCCATATTTCCGAAGACCATGGTCACCACGTTGACGGCGGTCCCGAGATCGTCGGGTATTTTCTCTCTCCGGCGATACGCGATGGCCCTGTCGCCGTTCCAGGACCGGAAGACCGCTTTGATGGCTTCCTCCAGCTGCTGATAGGGATCCGTCGGAAAATCAGCCCCGGTTTCGATACGGACGATTTTCTTGAATTCGGCGCAAACCTGCACAAGATGCTCGGTTGTAAGATCGGTATCCAGCTTGGCTTTCGTCGATCGCTTGATCCTGTCCAAAGCGTGCTCAAACAATTCGCCGTCGACGCCCAGAACGATTTTGCCGAACATTTGAATGAACCTGCGATAAGCGTCGAAAGCGAATCGCTGATTGGATGTCAGCTGCGCCAGGCCTTGCAGAGTTTCTTCATTCAGGCCGAGATTCAGGACGGTGTCCATCATTCCCGGCATTGAGAATTTCGCGCCGGATCTCACGGAAACGAGCAGGGGATTGGAGGCGCTGCCAAACTCCTTTCCGAAGGCGTTCTCGACTTTCCTGAGCGCAGCCAGGACCTGGTTCCACATTCCCTCGGGGAATTTGCCTCCCGCAGCGTAATAAGCTTTGCAGGCTTCTGTGGTGATCGTGAATCCCGGAGGAACAGGCAATCCTGCATTTGTCATTTCGGCCAGGCCGGCGCCTTTGCCGCCGAGCAGGTCTTTCGATTCGCCGTTCCCATCGGCTTCTCCATTTGCAAACAGGAAAACGTATTTATTGGACATTTGTGTGATCTCCCGAGTTTAAATAAATATTACGAAATACAGCAGAAGACTGTCCATAGTACATCAAAAAAAGATGTCGATCAAAAAAACCTGGTTTGAAGGGGCGCCCGACAGCGCCCTGATTTCAGGCGCCTGGAACCGGAGCGCCTCAAAGCTGAACCGCCGCCGTTGAGCGGACATGCAATAAAAATGCAATATCCTGCAATCCAATCCATGCCGCCGGATTCGCTGTATTGGCTTTAATCGGAAAATCAGAGAGGCCTGTCAGGAATAGCGACTCGAAAAACAGAACCTTCGAATTTCCGCATATATCTTTTTAACTCATTAATTTGCAAAATTAGGCGCATAATATAAACAATTCAATCCAAAGGATTCAATCTTGTCGGGATTCGTTGTCGGAATTCGGGATTCCGGCAATTTGACAAAATTCTTGTCGTTGAGACAGGAGAATTGGAGCGGATATGACGCAACTTCGTTGCAGCGTTTTCGCGTTAATAGGCGCCCTTGTCTTTGCCGCATCCTTCGGCTTTGGCGCGCAGAACCCGGGAATTCTCGCTGAGGAACAAAAAACCCTCACCGAAGAGCAAATGCGGGATTTCCTGCTTCACGCCAAGATTGTAAAAGTCAAGCCTATTGGCAAAGGCATTACCAGACCGTGGCGCGTTACCTTGAAGGACGGCGCCATGGAACACGATGCATCGTTTCAATATGTCGAGGACTGGAGGCCTTCGATCCAGCTTCAGAGCGGCAGGACCGAACAGAATTTCAAAGACTCGTATAAATTCAGCATTGCGGCCTACGAGCTGTCAAGGCTTTTAGGGATTAGCGACATGATGCCGGTGACCGTAGAACGCAAGGTGGAAGGCAAACTCGGCGCTTTGAGCTGGTGGCTTCCCGTTAAAATGGATGAAGCGGAACGCCGATCCAAGAAACTTCAGCCTCCCGATCCTTTGGCATGGGACAATCAGAAACAAAGGATGTGGGTTTTCTCCCAGCTCGTTTACGACACCGACCGCACTCAGCAGAACATACTTATTTCAGAGGACTGGCATATCTGGATGATTGATTTCAGCCGGGCGTTCCGCTATTACACCACGCTGGAGAACCCGAAAATTCTGGTCCGGTGCGACCGGAAACTGTTGCAGAAATTGCGGCAGCTGGACAAGACGGAATTGGAGCAAAAAACCAAAGATTTGCTCAACGATATGGAGATTAAGGGGATCATGGCGCGCAAGGATAAAATTATCGAGCATTTCGAAAAACTCGGCGCCAGCAAAGGCGAAGAGGCGGTTTTCTATGATTGAAAAAGAAGGCATTTTCACCACCGGCTGCCAGGGCGTCGGATTGCCGTCAGTGCCCCTCCGGTTTCCTCCGCCGTGCTGGATTGCCACTAAGACCGGTGAATGAATGCGATCGTGCGGAAAGTTTTTCAGAAAAAACCTTGGACTCAACTCCCGGACCGCCGGTCCCGGAGTTGAGTCATCGCCTTGCCTGCAGCGCCCTGCCGGCCCTTGAGATCAGCCAGAAGAATTCCCGCATGCAGGGCCAGCAGGACTGCGCCTGCGGTCAAAGGCCCAGTCATCCGCTGGCCGACGGCAATGAGTGTAAAAAACAGCAGGATGCTGAAACCGACCCCAGGCGCCCTGCGGTCTTTTGCGGGCGAGCTGCGAAACGCCAGAAACAAACACAGGCTGACGATGAACCAGCCTGCAAAGTTGCTTCCCGGAACGCCGTAATACCGGCCGCCATCGGCCCAGAACCAATAACCCAGCGGCCCGGACGCCAGCGGGTCGATCAACAGGTCCAATGCCGTCATCCACAACGCGCCAATCGCCAGGCGCATCCAGTCGCTAACCTTCAACCACGCAAGCATCTGCCTCACGTAGGCGAAAAGAATCAGCCAGGCGCATCCGATAGCGACCGGAACTCCAAGCACCGACGGATAAAGAATTTTCGTGTACGAATAAACGCCAAAAGGGAATCCCCATTTCAGGCCGGCATACTCGGCCGCCATTCCGAGGACGCCTGCGACGGGCAGCTGCCAGCGACAGCCGGGAGGAGTCAGGCTGAGCGTCAGGAGCGCGCCAATGAGCAAAAAAGCGGGGGCTGTCCAGGCGCTGCCTGCCGGCGGTCCGCCGATGAACAGATAGCTTGCCACGCCGCCGCACCAGAGCGCCGCAAATGCGATCCAGAGTATGGCAGAAAAAATTTTATTGACCTTCATATTTGCGAATCAAGTCGCTGACAATCTTCGCCGACAACAGCACCGTTGGCGTCCCGCCGCCGGGGTGACTGCTCCCGCCGACACAATACAACCCGCTGACGCGCGGGTGTTTGTTCGGCGGGCGAAAAAAGGCTTTCCGCCATCCATGGGAGTGGGCGCCATAGATCGCACCGCCGGGCATCAGGTACCGGTCGGCCATGTGTCGCGGCGTCACGACGCTCTGCACGACAATATCGTCTTCAAACGCCGGGAAACCGCTCTCGGCAAGACGCGCCAGGACGCGGGCCCTTGCTGATTGAACCATGCCCGGGTCCCAGAGATCCCCGTCGTTGGCCGGCGCGTTTGCCATGACAAAAAGGGTCTCCCCTCCGTTCGGGGCGAGGCCAGGATCGTCGCGGCTGGAAATACAGACGTAGACGGTTGGATCGTCCGGGAACTTGCGCCGCGAAAACAAATCCTCAAATTCTTTTTCATAGTCCGCCGAAAAACAGACCGTATGATGCGCCGCCGCCGGCAACTTTCTTCGAAGACCGAAGAGCAGGACAAATCCGGAAAGCGACCGGTCTTCCTCAGGAAGCAGAACGGGTCCCGGCGCCTCTAAAAGTTCAGGCAGCGTCGAGGCGTCGCCATTCATGACGGCGGCGGAACAAGGCCATACCGACCCGTCGGCTAGTTCGACGCTCTCGACTTTTCGGGATGCCGTGCGAATTTTCACCACGCGGCTGCCGGTATAAAAACGAACGCCGTGCTTCTCGCCCAGTTCTCGAAGTTTTTCGATGACTGTGAAAAGGCCTCCTATGACATGCCAGGCGCCAAAAGCGTGTTCGAGGTAGGGAATCAGTATCAGCGTCGCGGGGATCCTCGACGGGGACGATCCGACATAGGTTGGGAAGCGCTCGTAGATCTGCCGCAGGCGGGGGCTTGAGAAGAAGCTGTGAACGGCTTTGCGATAGCTGCCCCAGCCGCGACGGAACGGCATATGCCGCAGGGCCGCGAAAGTTTCACGATCCGGCGGTTCGGAAGGCGCCCTCCGGAAAAACGTATGCCGGGACAACTCGAACAGCTTTGCGCCGAGTTGCATCATTTTCAGGAACTGAACGTCCCCCTGGGGTTCGACTCCACGAAGGGTTTCGAGCCAACGGGGCAGCGACGCGACGACTTCCAGCGATCCGCCATCCACAAAAAAATAGCGTGCCAGCGGATCTACCGGCTGCAACCGCAGGTGCTGATCCATGCTTTCGCCGGCGGCGGCGAACAGATCCTCGAAAACCCAGGGCATGGTGATCAGGGAAGGCCCGGTATCGAATCGAAAGCCTTCGCATTCCCATCGGTTCATTTTGCCGCCGAGTGTCGCGCTGTTTTCAAAAACGCTCACCTGCCAGCCGCGCGCCGCCAGGCGCAACGCTATCGCCATGCCCGCCAGACCCGCCCCGATGACGCACGCTTCAGGCTTCTTGGGATTCACGCCTCCCTCCCTTCGCCTTCTCCGGCGCCGGCCCGGTAGATTCTCCCTTTCCATTCCACTCCCCGCCCGCCGCGGCAGTTGCGCCACGAAACGATTCCCAGAGCCAGCAGGATCGATTCCGCAAGCGGGTGCAACAAAGCCGACCAGAGAGGATGCCCGAATCGCAGGGCGAGGGAGATTCGCATCAACAACACCGCCGCTGCAGAGAGCGCGGCCGGCAGGAGGCATGTCCCTTGAAAGGCGCTTGCCGCGAAAAGCGCAAAGGGGAGCAGGAAGCACAAAAGGTGCAGCAGAAGAAACAGCCAGAAGCTGCGGATATGCCGGAACGAAGGGAAAAAATTCTTATTGAAGCCGTTCCAGATCCCACGGAAGGAATCGTACATTCGGACACGGACGATCGACTGCCCGTCCAGACAAATGCTTCGCCCGCCCCGGGCGCGCCAGACTCTGGCGAGCGATGTATCCTCAAAAAGCTCATCGCGGACCGTTGCGTGCCCGCCGATCCTTTCGTATTCCTCCCGCCGCGCGAGGATGCAGGCCCCGTGGGCGAGGCCCAGGGAAGCATCCTGCCTTTTCAGCGAGAGCGGCGCGGGAAAAAGCGTCAAAACGACGAAGTTGAGCATCGGCATCAGGGCCTTTTCCCAGAGTCCTTCAAGTTCAAGACCCGGCCAGCAGGAGAGAAACGACGCCTTGTGCACGGCCGCAGTCGCGATCATTCGTCCAAGGGCGCCGTCGCACAACCGGGCGTCCGCGTCCAGGAACAGGAGCCAAGAGCCGGACGCCTCGCCGGCAAGCGTCGCGCAAGCGAAGGTCTTGCCGCACCATCCGGGAGGGAGCAGAGGCGCAGCTATCAGGCGGATGCGCGCGTCCTTCTTTTCCAGTCCCTTGACAATCAAAGCCGTTGCGTCGCCGGAGTGGTCGTCGCACACGATAATTTCCAAAACCGGATCGCCTTGACGCAGCACGGATTCGATACAGGACGCGATCGTGCGCTCTTCGTTGCGGGCCGGTATCAATACCGAACAGGACCGCCGCGCAACATTTCCTTTATTCCCGGGCTGCGGCCAGCAAAGAACATTCCAGAGAATGAGCGACAGGATCGACAGGTTCAGAATCAGCAAAACCAGCAAAAATCCTTCGATCGCTGTCATGAGGCCTGCACCCTGGCGGTTTCCGGTCGAAGACACTGCTTGGCGCGGTCGATGACGGGCTGAAAAATCCAGCGTGTGTACTCCAGCATAAGTGTGGCGCTGCCATCCGCAGAGAAACGCAGGAGCGCATCCATGCATTGATTCAAACAGTCGCAGGCGCGATCCACCAGCGGCGCCGCCTGGCCGCCGGTTTCCGTCCGGGCGTCGGTTTCTCTGTCGATGACGTCATCCAACATTTGATACGCGGCCCCGATTTCCCTGCCGAAAACGGCGAGCGCTTCTACAACGGGCTCCGGGGCGTTTGCGACAATGGCGCCCGAACTGAGCATGAACCGGGTTGTGCTGGCGGTCTTAAGAAGGTTCGGATTCCGGGTTCCGCCCCTGTTCGCAAGGTCAAGAAACTGGCCTCCGATGATGCCGTCCGGTCCGATGCAGCGCGCGGCCTCTTCGACCAACTGTCGCGTTCGGGCTACGCCCGTCGGGGAAGCATCGTTCTGGAACAGAAGGGCCCAGCTGCAGTTGAGCAGGGCGACGGCGGCGAGGATGGCCGTGCTTTCGCCGAACTCGAGATAGGTCGGGCGCTTCCCGCGACGCTCCGAGGCTCTGTCCATACAGGGCAGGTCGTCCAGAATCAGAGAGCATGTGTGGAAATATTCGACGGCGCAGGCGACCGGCAGAGCATCACGCCAATTTCCGCCGGCGGTGTGGGTCGCCAGCAGCGTGAACAGGGGCCGCATCCGCTTGCCTCCCGGGAACAGGGCGTACCGTATCGCCCGGTTCAGGTCCACCGAGCCTTCAAGAGACGATTCCGGCTTCCATCGATTCAGCTCCGTCTCCAGCGCCGGGATGCTTCCCTGAAGGAACAGGTCCAGTTCATGACTCATGGACGCCCTCCTCCTGATCGAAGATCGCCGAAGCCAGTTGTCGCGCCCCCTTGAGGAGCGGCAGATGCCCCACGTCGCGCAAAACGCTTTTTCGGGCATGAGGCCACAACTCGCAATACCACGCAACGGATTTGCGCACTTCGGCAAACGTGCTTTCCCCATAGAATAGGTCAATGGGGGCCCGCAAATCACGGAATTTCCGCATATCGATCCGGTCAAACATCGCCAGATATTTCCGGACCGTCGCATGGTTCATGTCGCGAAACGCGGCGGTGAAGTCCGCGTCCTGTTTCTGTGCCCACCGGACAATCCGATCCGCAACGGCACGGCCCGTGCCTGACTGAAAAGTAACGGCATACGCCCGCCGGCCGAATTCCCCCCACAGGAAGATGCGAAAATACCAGGGCACATAGGCGAAGGGGTCGATCAGTGCGATACGTTCTACCGATTCGGGCTTCCGGCGAGCCAGGAGCAAAGCGAAAACGCTGCCGCTGCAAAAACCGATCAGGGTGCACGGCCGGCGGTCCGTGTGGAGTTCGAGTTCCTGTTCCAAGGCAGCGGCGATCGCATCCAGATCCCATATTTCCGGCGCCGGAGAATCTCCATAGCCTGGCAGATCAAAGCTCAACAACCGGGCGTCTTTGGGCAACTTCGACGCCAGCGGCACAAACTCCCGATGGGTGCCTCCCCAGCCGTGAAATGCCACGAATGTCCGATCGCCCCGGCCATGCTCCTTAACGAACATCAGAGGCAATCCTTTCCGCCGTCATCCGGCCTCCAAGCGCGACCATGGGCAATCCGGTCCCCGGCGTCGTCCCGGCCCCCACATAGTAGAGGCCGCGTATGCGGCGATCGCGATTCGGCTGCCTGAAATAGCCCATCTGGAAAAGCGTATGGGCGGCGCCGAAAGCGGAAGCCCGGAACAAACCGCAGCGGTCGCTCCAGTCGGCGGGCGTCAGCGTGCGCTCCACGGCTATGTCGGACGGCGAAAGCCCGATCCCATGCCGGGCAAGGCGTTCAAGGATTCTGCTTTTCAACAGGGCAGCGATCTCCGGCAATTCCTCCGGACGATCCATGACGGACAGGGGCAGAGGGACCAGTACAAAAACCGCGGAATCGCCCGGCGGCGCCAGCGAAGGATCCGACTCAGACGCGATGCTGACATAAAAAGGCAGCTCTCTCGGAATTTCTTCTGTTCTCAGCAGCTGTTTGTAAGCCGATTTCGCATCGCGCGGAAGAAAAATCATGTGATGCCCGGCGGCAGGCGCCTTGCCGCGAACGCCCCAGTAAAAAGTCATCGCGGCCGGCGTCATGCGCGGCGCGCGGCGTGCACCATGCGGATGCGGAAGAAGCATGCGCTGCGTAACCGGAACATCGACATTGGAGACGACGCAGGGGCACAGAACTTCGGAATCGTCGGCTAATTCAATCCCGCGAACGGCGCCGCCATGGACCAGTATCCTTCGAACGCTCTGTCCCGTTTCCAGCCGCACGCCCAGTTCGCGTACGAGCCTTTCGATTGCTTGAACAAGGCCGTATATCCCTCCCCGCGGGAGCCACAGGCCCATAGCCAACTCCCCGTAGGGCAAAATGGTGAAGATTCCGGGCAACTGGTGAGGGGAACCCCCGAGGTACATCGCATAGGAGCCCAACGCGTCCCTGATGCGAGCGCTGCTGAAGAAGCGCCGCAGTTCGCGGTCGAAGCTTCGCCACACGCCGGTGCGCAGCCATTGCGCCGGCGTCAGGGCGCCGAACCACTGCCACACATGATCGAAATTTCCCGTAACGAGGCGCCCGAACGACAATCGGAACTTCCAGGCGGCATCGGCCAGGAATGCGAAGAGCCCAGGCCCAGATCCGGGCTCGATGCGATCAAATTCCCGCACAAGCGCATTCAGGTTCGAGGTCAGGGCCAATGTCGTCCCGTCCGGCCAGTAGTAACGGATCGAGGGATCGACCGGGAGCAGCGTGACGTAGTCGGACAGCTTCCGCCCGGCCGCGAAAAACAACTCCTCGAATACCCAGGGGTAGTTCAAAAGCGTCGGGCCGGTGTCGAACGTGAATCCATCGGCGACGATTTGACCCGCGCGGCCGCCTGCCTGATGGTTGGCTTCATACATTGCCACCTCGAAGCCGCGGATTCGCAGGTGGATCGCCGTGGCCAATCCGCCCAGACCAGCGCCGATGATGACGACTCGGCGCCCTTTTCCATTGTTGGCCTCTATGGACGTCATCTCAAACGGACCGCGTAAAGGGGCAAATGCCAATACTTGCACGCCGGCAGCGCCATGAATTTATGCCATGAAGAAACGGATTCGCGCCGCGTGATGCAATCGTCGCTGGCGATGATGCGCCGGTTCAGCTCCCGATAGACTTCGATGCACGCCCGGATGGCGACACGCGAATCCGGAGCGAACTCATCCACGGCTTTCTCCGCCCTGCTGTAGGCTTCTTCGGCATAGGCCGCAACCTGACGGATCACTCCGATCACCCTCCTGCGGTTGGCAGGATCTTCAAGACGGTCCATGTCCGCATGAGCGGCATGGAGCAGATCTTTCGGCAGATAGACGCGACCGCGGCGTCGGTCTTCCGCTGCATCACGGATGAAATTGGTCAATTGCAGCGCGATGGCCAGCTCGCGCGCGCCGGCCAGAGCATGCGTCAGACCGTCCGGTTGCGCCGGCCCGTATACGTGTGTCAGAAAATATCCCACAACGATGGCGCTGCCGTAAACATAATTTTCGATCAAATCGTCCAGCGTCTCAAAAGGGCGGGGGAAGACATCCATCCGCATCGCCGCGAGGAACGACCGATAGTGCTCCGGCGGGATGCGCGCTTCGCGGACCACTTTGGCGAAGCCCGCAAGAACGGGCGTTACGCCCTCCGCCAGTGCGTCGCGAAAATCGAGCGTCCTCAACGCCCGTTCGTAATCCCCCGACCATGCATCCAACCGGCGCACTTTCTCCGCGTCGGGAATGTCGAAAGTGTCCACCACTTCATCCGGATACCGCACGCTGGCGTAAATCACCTCGACGAGTTCGCGCTTATAGGAAGGCAGAAAGCGGCTGACGATATAAAAGCTCGTGGAGTACCGGGCCATAATCCGCAAAGCCCCGCGGGCGACGCATTGCCAAGCATACTTTTCGTCGCTTGCTGATCGCGCTTGCTTTCGCAGCGCAGTTTCAAAATGGGCCCACTGTTCCGGATTCCACTGATCGGCCATGGAACTCCTTTTCAAAGGCCGCCGCCCTGGTCCGTCGGAAGTCCAGCGGGACAGAAGGAGCGACTCTTCCTACTGGAGCAACTGGTCAATCTGCCGAATGACTTCATCGAGCCGGTTCTCATCGGCGGGTCCGACTGTTTTGAAGATCACGTTGCCGCTTTGATCGATGACGTAGAGATTGGCGGCGCCCTGCGAAAACCCATATGCCTTGGAAACGTCGCCCTTCCAGTCCAGCAGCACGGGATACTTGATCTGCGTCTTGAAGATCATCCGAACCATGCCGCGGGCTATCCGGGGCACCGCAGAGAGAACCGCTATCCCCTGCTGGTCGATCTGGTCTTGATACTTCTCCCATAGAGGCCGGACCCAACCCTCGATCTGCCCGGCCCCTTTCCTGTCGCCGAAAGTAAGGACGGTGATCTTGCTGCGGGGAAAACTGTAGCGGGACTGTTTGTTGTACTGATCCTTGAGTTCGAAATCCGCCGCCTTTGCGGTCGTAATCGCGCATGCCAGGGATTCGCGCATCATCGATGAAATCAAAGACAATACGACAAAAAGCAGAAGCGCTAATTTTTTCATTGGATCAGGCAATAAATGTATGATTTTTCAAATCCCGGAAGAGTATACATGAAAACCCGAATGCGGAAACCGAAATTCGCACGGCGCCGGCAGTTGGAATTCGCCGCCATCCCTCCGTATTTTTTTAACTATGGAGTCTTTTTGCATTATCTGTTCTCCGCAAATTTTTCGGGAGTGCAGATTGCCGAGCATGATGTCCCTTCCTTTATGAAAGCCTCCATCGGGCTGCGGAGTGCAGCGCTTTCCGGATGTCCGCAATGGCTTCGGCCGTCGCTTATTTCGGCTCGGGCCGAGGGACTGTCTGTTCCGGCGCACTGTTGTCGGCCTTCATTAATTTTTGGATCACTTCACCATAGTAAGGCTTTTCTTTCAGGCTTGCGTAAGAACCGGGAAAATAAGCTAGCGTAATATCGGCGATCCCGTCTTCAAATGCGTTAAGAATGACCGAAGCCCTCTGATCATGAGGCAGGCGGGTGTTGTCGATCATTGGGAAGTCAAAAAAGCCTACCCAAAACTCCGCATTGTGAGTTTCAACATTTTTCCCGTCATCCGTAGGCGTTTTGATTTCCATCCGTATGTTGATTTCGCGGGTTTTCTTGTCGGCCGCCAGCACACGAAGAGAGAATTGCCTGGTGATGCCGTCCAAAGTCAAAGAGGCGTCTTCCAGCGGAAATCCGCCGGGGTTGTCTTTAAACCTTTCCAGATCGATCGCTCGGTCTGTCTTCTGGCCGGCGCTCTCGAGCACAAGCATTTGTTTGCGGCTGATTTCAGTCGCAACTTTGTTGAGACGGTCCAGGTAACTCCGTTTTCGGGATTCGCCGGAATTTTCAATCTGTTTCTCTAAATAGGTGAATAGCGGTTTTAGATTGAGCGATTCGTGGAAATTATAAGCGAGAAGTTCCAGATTCAGCACCCGTTCGTCCAGGGAAGTGGCGCCGGGTTTAAGAAAGGTTCCGATTATGGAAACAAACATATCCTTGCGCAGGGCGCTTTCCGATTCCTCGCGTTTGCTCATCAATTCCGTATAAATTCTGGTTCTTGTTTCCTGCAGCTGAATCTGCTCTCTTTCTCTGGTTTCCCTGATTTCACGATCCTTTAAGAAATTCGAGCCGATAAGCCCGATCAGCGCCACGCTCAATGCAGTCAACAATCCTCCGCTGGAGTGCAGAATAATGCCGAGCTTTTCCCAGACATCTTTCTTGGGGTGTTGTTCCGCCATGCTTACTTCCTTTTCAAAGTCATCTTGCCGTCGACAACTTCAATATTCCAATCGTAACGAGTGGCTCTGTCAAAGCTCAAAACTTCCGCTCCTGGTTTTTGGTCTTTGAAGTAGACCGTCAGTGCGGCTTTGCCTTTTTCGTTCACAAATAGGCGATAGCCGCCTAATTTATCCGTCTCGCCGGCATATTGCTTCCCGGAGGCGGCAATTTCGATTTTCACTCCCGCGGGAACGAGTTTGCCTGATTCGGAAATGGTTCCGAAGATCTCTCCGGCCGAAGCTATCGTGGTGGAAAAGCAGATCGATATAAACAAAATCAACGCTTTCATCGGCGGCCTCTCTTTTGGGATAAAATACGTCGTTTCCCGCTGACGACAGGAAAAATGAGCAGCGGTTTTTTGCAGCGCCCTGCCTGCCAGACAGTTTACAGGTTCAAGAATCATTGTTTTGCCCGACTCGGACCTTTCAAGCCGGCTCAAAACAATTTTACTGCAGATTGGCGCCAAAGAAAATGTAAGGAAATAGGGATAGAGGAGAACTCCGAGGGGTTGGCGGCTTGGCATTGCTTCCGTGCTGTATTTTTTCTCAAATCGGCCTCTTCGCTATGAGAAATTATGAAACCTCAGCAAGTCGCAAGACTTGCATTTTTTACCATCCTAAGGTAATATTAATAATTAATATGCGAACAGGAATTCTATTTGAATCAATAAGTTGCCTGATCGAGTCTGATTGCTGATTTCATGAAAGGGGAGCAAGCAAAACGGCGAGACAGCAAAATGCCACGGAAAACGCCGGCATGCGAATGCCGGACGAAAGTTAAGGCGGAATTTGACGCAAGAACCGTGAAACGCTTTTTTTGCATCTTTCTTGAGCTTTAAATGAATGTGGGGAAAGCAATTGCACGGAATGGGATTTGCGGATAGAAATCTGTTGGCCGATTCTGGTGGAAGGCGAGGGTAAACGCCGGATCTGCCGCAAACACTGCATTTTTTTTAAATATAACACTGCATAAGATACTCGAGAGAATACCGAGCCTCCCGGATACCGGCAGTACAAGCCCCGCAAGAAAAGAAAAATCGGACCCTATATGGCATTAATCGAAGAAGCCTTAGCCGAAGGACCGTAAAGAGTTATAGAAACAACGTCATGCCGTAAAGCGCTTTGGCGACCGGTCGACCGCCTGCAGTAAAAGTGCGGAAATGTGCGGGTTTCATCCATTTTCCCATAAAGACCGTTTGCGGCATTATTGCTTTGGACAAATACAGGAGACATAAAATGATGAATCCATAATCGCGGATCGATTTTCTGCATTTCAACTGCCAAGAGCTTCACTTTTCGTCTGCCGTTCACAATCAGCTCTCAAAAGGTGGACCCTTAGTAAAACAGAACAAATTCAGCGCCATTGTATGCACTGTTTTCAATTATAGAGGTTAACCATGGATGCCAATATGCCTGTAGCGAATGGGCGGGAGGCGGACCCCCCGCTGGATGTCCTTATTATCGACGACGAGGAATCGTATGCAGATTCTTGTTGCCAGTTGCTGGAAGACGGCGGATATCGCGTCGCCGTCGCCCGGAACGGCCGGCAGGGTTTGCAAATAGCCGGGAGCGAACACCCGAGCGTCGTGATCCTCGATGTTAAAATCCCGGACATGACCGGCCTCGATGCGCTTGGTCAACTCGCGAAAGCGGAACCCTCCGCAGTGCCGATTGTCGTCGCCGGAAACGGCGCCGCGGATTCCGCCGTCGAAGCGATGAAACTTGGAGCGCATGATTTTATTGCAAAGTCCTGCAATCAGGAGAGACTGTTCGAATCCGTGCGACGGGGCATAAGCCTCAGCGCGCTGCGAAAGCAGGCCAAAGCGGTTGAAGCGCGCGGCGCGGCCCACTCTTATCGTTCCGATAAATATGATCTGTTGCTTCAGGGTTTGGATGTCCTGAGTGAAGCATACTCCATGGGCATCCAGAAACGGCAGTTGCTGGACGAGCTGGCCTTTCTCGAGAATGAAGCAAAATATCACGCCGAAAGCCTTGGCCAGATCAAGAAGAAAGAGCGCGCCATCCTTGATATCAGAAACGATCTCCTGGAAGCGGACGCAATCATGGGAAAATACAACTTCCAGAAAAACATGCTCATTCAGATGCTTCTGGACGTCCAGGAGAAATTTCGCTGGCTTCCGCGCCACATTCTCAGCTGGATGTCTGGCAGACTCGACATCCCGATCCGGGAAATCTATGTCATAGCCAATTTTTATGAGGCGTTCAGTCTGCAACCGCGTGGACGGCATTCTTTCCAGGTTTGCACCGGGACCGCCTGCCATGTGCGCGGAGCGTCCGAGCTATTGACTCGCGTCTCCGCCGCCTTGGGCCTTCAAGCGGGACAGACGGACAACAAACTCACCTGCACGCTTGAAACCGTACATTGCCTGGGATGCTGCGCTCTCGCTCCGGTGGTTCAGGTCGATAACGAGTACTTTCGCGATCCTGCAAGGAGCAAACTCGACAAAATCATAAAGACAATGAAGAAAGAGGAGGCGAATGTATGAAACGCTTGAAAACTGTCGCCGATCTTGAAAATCTGAAGAAGAAAATCCTATCTCAACGCAACGCCAAAGACGCCTGGCTGGAAGTATGTACGGGATCGGGCTGTCGCGCCTGCGGCGCCGAAGCTTTGGCAGCCGAACTGGACGGCGAAATTAAAACGCGGGGGCTCGGAGAAAAAATAGGAGTCCGGCGGACGGGGTGCCATGGATTTTGCGAAGGCGCGCCGCTGGTTGTGGTGCAGCCATCGGACGTCTGCTATCTCAAAGTCCAGCCGAAGAACGCGCCGGAGGTGCTGGACAAACTCTGCGCCGGGGAAGTTTTGGTCGAAAGCCTTCTCTATCTTGACGAAGAGACCGGAAAACGCATTGCTCATGCAAACGAAATTCCTTTCTACAAGCATCAGCAGCGCGTCCTGCTCGAAGACAATGTCCGGATCGATTCCTCCAGCATCCTGGATTACATCGCCATCGGCGGATATTCTGCGCTTGCGAAAGCGCTTTCGGGCATGACGCCCGAAGCCGTTCTCAACGAAGTTAAAGCGGCGAATCTGCGCGGGCGCGGCGGCGGCGGATTTTCAGCCGGCCGGAAATGGCAAACGACACGCAACGCCCCCGGCGAACCGAAATATGTCATTGTCAACGCCGATGAAGGAGATCCGGGCGCCTTTATGGATGGCAGCCTGCTTCAGGGGAATCCGCACAGCATTCTGGAAGGCCTGATTCTGGGCGCCTATGCGATCGGCGCCGCCGAAGGATTCATTTATGTGCGCCAGGAGTATCCTCTGGCGCGCAAAAGCGCGAAAATTGCCATAAAACAGGCGAGGGAATACGGCCTCCTCGGAAAAAACATTCTTGGGTCGGGTTTCTCTTTCGATGTGATCATTCACCATGGGGCGGGAGCTTTCGTTTCCGGAGAATCCAGCGCGCTGATGAGCGCCATCGAAGGGCGCGTCGGCGAACCCCGTCCCAAATACGTGCACACCTCGGAAAAAGGGATTTGGGGTAAACCTTCCTGTCTGAACAATGTCGAAACCTGGGCCAACGTTCCGAAAATCATCAATAAGGGGGCGGAATGGTTCCGCGGCATGGGGACGGAAGGAAGCAAGGGCACCAAGATATTTTCGCTGGTCGGAAAGGTCAAAAATACCGGACTTGTGGAAGTTCCGATGGGCATCACCCTCCACGACATAATCTTTAAAATCGGTGGTGGAATTCCCAACGGCGGCGCCTTTAAAGCGGTGCAGACCGGCGGGCCGTCCGGCGGAGTCATCCCGGAATCTTTGCTCGATCTTCCAGTGGATTTCGATGAACTTTCCAAGGTCGGGTCCATGATGGGTTCCGGCGGCATGATCGTCATGGATGAGCACACCTGCATGGTGGATACCGCACGGTATTACACGAGTTTTCTTGCGCATGAGTCCTGCGGCAAGTGCGTTCCCTGTCGCGAAGGCACGAGACAGATGTTGAATATTCTCAACAATATCGCTTCCGGGAAAGGGAGAGCAGGAGATCTCGAGCTTCTTGAAGAACTCTCCGAGTTCATGCAGGCCGCCTCTTTGTGTGCGCTGGGCCAATCGGCGCCCAATCCGGTCGCCAGCACTCTGAAATATTTCCGGGATGAATACGAGGAGCATATCCGGCAAAAGCGCTGCCGCGCCGGCGTCTGTTCGGCGCTCATTGCCTATGCTATTGACCAGGAAAAATGCGAAGCCTGCGGCGCCTGCCGGCGCAGTTGCCCTGTCGGCGCAGTCAATCAATCGGAGACAAAGGTTTTCACCATTGTCCAGGAAAAGTGCATCAAATGCGGCGCCTGCTATACGGCATGTCCGGAAAAATTCCGAGCCATCGTCAAAGTCCCGGCATTTGAAACTCAGCAACAACCCGAGGCAGATTATGCTCTGACCGGGACAGCAAGCTAACGTGAGGTCGCAATGGAAAATGTTAATTTGGAAATAGATGGCCGCGCTGTGGAAGCCGCTCAGGGATCTACCGTCCTGCAGGCCGCAAGACTCGTCGGAATCGCCATCCCAACCCTGTGTCACGATGACCGGATGGAGCCCTACGGCGCTTGCCGGATGTGCATGGTGGAAATCGAAACAAAGTGGGGGCGCAAAAGACTCGTAGCGTCCTGCGTCTATCCTGTTGAAGAGGGCCTTCGCGTAGCGACAAACACGGAGAAGGTGCGAAAGATCCGAAAAATGATCATTGAACTTCTCTGGCCCTCCTGGCAGGCGTATGCCGAGGAATACGGAGTTCAATCCTCGCGTTTTAAAACAGGCATGACGGATTGCAGCCTTTGCGGACTCTGCCTTCGCTACTGCTCCGAGATCAAAAAGGAAAACAAAATTTATTTCAAAGGGCGAGGCATCGAACGTCGGCCTGCGTTGGTCGAAGGAGCGGAACTATCCTGCAGAGCCTGCGGCGAGTGCTACACCATGTGCAGCAGCGGTTGGATAGCGTCTCGTTGCTAGCTTCCTGCAACGCTCTGGAAGATCCATGGGATCAGATTGAAGGGCATGAAGGAATTCACGGTGTTTCTGAATTGAAGATTTGCAGGCGCATCGGACGAGGGAGCTTTGCAGCTGCCGCCCAGCCGGGAGCCGCGACTCTGGAATTCCAGGGCCGCAAACCCCCGGCTGAGTGTAGCTTCTCGAATAGCCATTAGGCCTTATCGGCAATTCTCCCCGGCAGAACAGGGTTATTTGACGATTTTAGCTTTAAGCTGCTCAATTTCATTTTCAAGGCGACGCACTTTTCGGATCAATGATGGCAATTTTGAGAAAGCCGCTGTCGATCTCAGCCAGACCGCATTTTCCATTGCGGGGGATCCGGACATCATTGCGCCGGGCGGGATGTCGTGGGATGTGCCGCTTTGTGCGGTTATGACCGCCTCGTCCCCGACTTCGAGATGGCCGGCGAACCCAGCTTGTCCGCCAACCCATACATTGCGACCCAGACGAGTGGATCCGGCAAGCCCGACTTGCGCCGCTAGAACGCAATCCTCTCCCACCTGAGCCCCGTGCCCTACCTGAACGAGGTTGTCCAGTTTGGCGCCCCGGCGAATGATCGTATCCCCCACGGCTGCACGGTCAATGGCAGTATTGGCTCCAATTTCAACGTCATCTTCTATAACGACCCGGCCGGTTTGTCGGATCTTGTAAAACTTGCCTTCACTCGTGGGTGCGAATCCGAAGCCGTCGGCGCCGACGACGACGCCGTTTTGAATGACAACGCGATTTCCGATCCTGCAATCCTCACGGACAATTACGTGGGAATGAAGCGTGACATCGTCCCCAAGGACCACGCCGGGATATAGGACGACGTGGGGATGGATGCAGACGGATTTGCCGATTCTGCACCCTTTCCCGATAACCGAATAGGCCCCGACGCAAGCGTCGGGGCCTAATTCAACATCGGCGGCGATCGCAGCTGTCGGATGGACTCCCGACTCCAATTTTCTCGGGACATAAAAAAGCTCAAGAGCCTTGGCGAAAGCCAGGTAGGGATCCCTGGCGCGAAGGTTGGGAATGTCCACAGGAGGAATGTCGTCGCCGAGAATGATCGCCGAAGCCTTTGTAGCCTTTATGTGGCGGATATATTTTCGATTCGAAACAAAGGTCAGGTCGCCGGGGCCCGCTTCATCAATTCCGGCGATTCGATCAATGTCCACATCTTGATCGCCTGTCAGCCGGCATCCGATTTTGAGTGCGATCTGGGATAGTTTCATGGTTGTTCAGCCTGATGGTTGTTAAAGTTTTGCCGTTTCATCGTAGTATCTGAGCCTTGCCGCGTCAAGCGCCAGAAACATTGACGATTGACAAAGGACGATCTAGGATTGAGAAGAATTTTAGATAAAGCGTCGGGGCGACAATATCGGATGCGTCCGGCTCGAAGGTCTGAGAGCATCTTGTCGCCGGAACTGCAGGAATCGTATCAATTATAAATCGTCAATGGAACGGGATCTGCTGTCGGAATTTGAAACCTACCTTCGGGTGGAAAAGGGATTGTCGCCAAACACGGTAGGGTCCTATCTCGGCGATCTTGACAAGCTCTCCAATTTTTCCCGGGAGCATAATCTTGTTCTGGCGTCCCTCGAGCAGGCGGACATTCTTGGATGGATCCAATCCTTGATCGGGGATGGATTGTCGGCGAGATCCGCCGCCAGGGCGCTCGTTGCGGCGCGCGGATTTTACAGGTTTCTTATGGGGGACAGGATGAGAAGCTCCGACCCCACAGAAAACCTGGAATCACCCAGGGCCCTGAAGCCGCTGCCCAGATTTTTAAATCGAAACGAGGTGGAAAAGCTCATTGACGCGCCGGACATCCGGAATGTTTTCGGCAGCAGGGACCGGGCGATGATTGAAACGCTCTACGCGTCAGGCTTGCGTGTCAGCGAGCTTGTGTCTCTGAGCGTCAACCAGCTGAACTTGGATTTGGGGATCATTTCCTGCATAGGGAAGGGAAGCAAAGAAAGAATCGTCCCTATCGGTTCAGTGGCGCGTGACAGGGTCAAGGAATACATGAACAAGTATCGTCCTGCGCTCCTCGGAAAAAAGAAAAGCAATTATCTTTTTGTGACCCGCCGCGGATCTAAAATGACGAGGCAGGCATTCTGGAAGATAATCCGAGCTTATGGACGAAGAGCAAATATTAAAAATTCTTTGACTCCCCACATGCTCCGGCACAGTTTTGCCACGCATCTATTGGAAAACGGGGCGGATCTGCGATCCGTTCAGCTTATGTTGGGCCATGCAGACATCACGACAACCCAGATCTACACCCACGTAGCCCGTGAACGTCTGAAAAAAATCTATAAAAAATTCCACCCAAGAGCTTGAACTTATTGACGATTAAAAGCAAAAGCCGGCGGTTCTTATCGCCTGCAAGCCTGCAAAAATTTTCGGGATTGCAGTCTTCAGTCGTCAACCGTCAATATTTTAAGTTCGGATGGTGAAGAGGAGGAAAAGTCCGGTTGCGCCAAACAAAAGATTGGGGGACCAGGCAGCTAAAGCCGGCAGAAGAAGCCCGTAATCGCCCATCGATTCAGTCAATCCGGAGATTCCCCAGTACGCCATGGCAATCGCAACACTCATTCCGATGCCAAAAAAGGCGCCTTTCTTTCCAGTCGAGAAAGAGAAAGGGACCGCAAGCAGGGCCATTACAAGACAGCTGAGCGGGAATGAAATTTTCTTAGATAGTTCAACCTTTAATTCATTAGCGTTATAGCCAGATTTCTTTAAATAGTTAATGTAGTTGTTTAACTCTGAATAGGTTCTTTTTGTGGATTCCTTGGGTTGAAATATTTCGGTTTTGAAGTAGGCGGCTTTTTCGGGGAAGTCAAACAGGCCTGTTTTTATTCGTTCGAAGCCGTTTTGTTTTGAGAGATAGTCGCGGATCCAGCCGTCTTCCAATAGCCAGGCGCCGGAACTGGAAATGCGGGCGCGCGCAGCGTGGATACGGCGGACGATGCGGATTTTATTCATATCGATTTCGTAAATGTTGAGGTCGATGAATGAATCGCGCCTGCTGTCGAAATATTCATAATTGTAGATGCGGTTGAAATCGCCGAAAATCCATTTCCTTTGAAACGCCGCTGTCGTCTGAGGGGGCCGGCCTTTGATTTCATTGCGGATATCGTCCTGTCGCACGTTCGCATAGGGCAAAACATAATCCTGCAAAATAAAGAGCGCGGCGCAAAATCCGCATGCGATCAGGAATATCGGAATAGCGATGCGATACAGGCTCCAACCTCCGGACTTGATCGCCGTGATTTCCGAATTTTTTTCGAGAATGCCGAAATTGACAAGGATCGCCAACAAAACGGACATCGGGACGACCCACATAAGTATTTGAGGCGTAAAAAAAGCGAAATAGTCGATGACGCGCTTTATCGGGATGTTGTTGCGGATTATGTCGTCCAGCAAGTCGAAGAGCGTAAATAAGAAAAAAAGCGTGCCACAGGACAAAAGAGACCAGAAAAAGTAAATAAAAAAGCCTCTGGCGATATATAGATCGAGGATTTTGGGGAGCCGGAATCGGGAAACGCCGCTCGCCGGCTCACGATGGGCAACGGCGCCGACAGGCCGGAACCGTTCAGCAGGGAATTTCGGCAAATTCCATTTTTTGAGCCTCAGCAGGTCGTTCATAAAATAACCGAACAGCAAATTCTTTTCCACCTTTGCGAGCAGGATTAAGCCTAAGGAGGCAAACAGGATGTTTGCGCCCCAGGCGCCCAGCCAGGGAGGAATTTCTCCCACCAGAGCAAGACGGATTCCGTTGAGGAACAGAATGTAAAAAATGATCACGACCGCCAAGCTGAGAGCGAAGCCGGAGGTGCGGCCTCCTTTTTTTGCATGCACCCCCAACGCAAGACCGATGAAAGCGAATGGAATAAATGATAAAGGAAGCGCAGTTCTAAAATTTAGTTCAACCAAATACGCAAGTATATTTTCCGGCGCGGCGCTGGAATAGTTGCGCCACAGGAATCCCGTGCTGAGTTCAGAAACCTTTTTGGGCTTGTGTTTTGGTTCGGCGGATGAAATCGGACTGTTAAAAAGGTTGATCGGGATATCGTAGGATTCAAACACGCTTACCGATTCCTTGTCCGGATCGGTCATATCGACGGAATAGCTGGCGCCGGATTCCAGGTGCAGCTGCAGTCTTTTGTTCTCCGAATCGCTAAGCCAGGATCCTGATCGAGCTATAAAGGCCCTGGGCGCATTAAGATTGGAATTGTCGGACAGAAATATTCCCGACCAGCTTCCTTTGTCTTTGGCGATATCTTTAACATAAAAAACAATTTCCGGGAAGTTTTCGTAAAAGACGCGCGGTTGGACCTGAGACGCGGCGTGACTGAGGCTGATTTTGCTTTTGACCTTGCCGATGATTTGGTTTGTTTGAGGGATGACGATCAGAGAAAGCGCTCCGGTAACTGCACCGACGGCAACGCCCAATGGAAGAATGAATCGGAGCAACCGTCGTATCGGTATTCCGCAAGCGCGCAGGGCGGTAATCTGGCTTTCTCCCGAAAGGCCGCCGAGGCCGATGAGTATGCCGATCAGATAGGACAGAGGCAAAGTAAAAACGAGGATGGGCGGCAGCAGTCCGCCGGCGATTCCAAGGATTGTCCATGGGGAAGCGTTTCTGGCGATCAGCAACTCCGACAAATTGAACGGTCCTTCACGAGCGCCTGCTTCATGCAGGAAAACGATAAAAGTCAGAACTGACAACGCGATCAGAAACGGAGGGACGATGGCGCGAAGCAGAAGCTTGTCAATCTTGCGCATGCCGGCAAGATTAGCACAGGCATAGGGATGGAGAAAAACATAAAACGTGCGAATGAAACGAAAGACGTCTCCCAGACGAACAGAATTCAGGCTCTTGTAACTTCTGATAAGATATCTTATGTAAACTAGAAGGTTTCGAAAAAAAACTGCGAACTCCATAGTATTCGCCGTTTGAGCCATTTCCGCCCGGCGAATTCCCCGATCGCAGCCTTGATAGATTGAACTCTACATTTTGTATTTCCCGAGGTCTTCGGGATTAAGATTTTCCAGCCATTTCCTTATGTCTTCCGGCGAACTGCGCTCTGCAGACAAAGTTGAAGAGTTGGCGCTTGCGGATTTTGAAAGAACTTCATCCGTGACAAAAATCGGCGAATCGGTTCTGAGCGCCAGCGCAATTGCATCCGATGGACGAGAATCGACCGCGACAGTCTTCCCCCCTGCATTTAAAAAAATCAGGGCATAAAAAGTGTTGTCTTTAAGCTCGGTCACCACGATCTTCGTGACCTTTACATCCAGGTGGTTTAAAAGCCCTTTGATCAAATCATGTGTCATGGGACGAGGCGTGTCGACTTTTTCGATTTGCAGAGCAATCGCATTCGCTTCAAAAATGCCCACCCAGATAGGAAGCAAGGTGTCGCTTGAAACCTCCTGCAAGACTACAATCGGCGAGTTGGTAAGCGGGTCCATCATGAGACCTTTAATTTTAAATTCGATTTCCTTCATACTCCCTCCGGCCCATGTTTATTAAAAAAGGCAGCCCACCGACACACGCCTTCTTTTAAATCAAGTAACGTCCGGATTCACCCAAACGCCTTTTAAGCTGTTTGGGCTGGCGCCGGCAATTTCCACTTGAACAAAACGTCCTATAAGGCTTTCCGGACCGTCAAAATTGACGATTTTATTATTGCTGGCCCGGCCGGTCAGCCTGACGCGGCTTCGAGCTTTGTCTTCGACAAGCAACTCCAGATTGCGTCCAAGATAAGCCGAATTTATTTTGTATTGTATCGCCTTTTGACGGTTTTGCACAATTTCCAATCTTCTTCGTTTTTCATCCTCGGACACATCGTCCGGCAGACTGAACGCAACGGTGTCGGGCCGCGGCGAATATTTAAAAGAAAAAGCGCTGTCGAATTGCACCTCGTCCAGGAGGCTCAGAGTATCCTGAAAGTCCTGTTCAGTTTCTCCTGGAAAGCCTACGATAATGTCGGTGGATACAGCTATAGGCCTCGTCGCACTTTTAACCTTTTCTATGATTCGAAGGTAGCTTTCTCTTGTATATCCCCTTCGCATCGACTTTAAAATCCTGGTGGAACCGGATTGAACCGGCAAATGGATCTGATTGCAAATTTCCGGACATTCAGTCATGGCGGCCAGCAGCTCATCGGTAAAGTCGACCGGATGAGGCGAGGTGAATCGAATGCGACGGATCCCCCGGACGGCGGCCAGCCGCTTCAGAAGGCCGGCGAAACTCATGTTATTGGCATCGCGGTCCTGATAGGAGTTCACGGTCTGGCCAAGAAGAAGTATTTCCAAATACCCTTTCGAGGCCAGATCTTCGACTTCGGCGATAATATCCCCGCTTTTGCGGTTTCGCTCCTTTCCCCTCACGAAAGGGACGACGCAAAAGGAGCACTTCCGGCTGCACCCCTCGCTAATGGTGACGCCGGCTCTGAACGGATTCCGACGCAGAATGAAGCTGTGTTCGAGCGAGTCGGGATTTTTGTCGGATCGTAAACTGACGGCGGGTCTCGCAACCCTGCATTCTTCGAGAAGGCGGCTCATGGAGTCGCCCTTTTGCGGCCCGGCTAATATGCTTACAAAAGGGGCTCTTTTGAGGATTTTTTTACCTTCCATCTGAGCCATGCACCCTGCGACGGCGACAATTACATCCTTTTGCAAAGCGTATGGCTTCAACTCGCCCAGTCTTGCATAAACTTTCTGAACGGCTTTGTCACGGACGCTGCAGGTGTTCAGGATGATGACATCCGCCTGCGACAGGTCCTCAACCGGCGTCATTCCGCCGACGGCGAGATTTCCTGCAATCTTTTCCGAGTCGAGATCGTTCATCTGGCAGCCGAAAGTCTCGATGAAAAAAGTCTTTCCCATAAAGTCTAACGCTTCTTGCCCAGACCGGTTGAGTATTCAAGCATCTCCATCGCATGGCGCTGCGTGGTTTTGGTGATGGTTTCTCCTCCAAGCATTCTGGAAAGCTCCTCCACTCGTTCCGAGGCGTTCAGACGCTGCAAAATCGTTTCAGTGCGATTCCCTACGATTTTCTTTCGCACATTGAAGTGTTCGGAGGCGAATGCAGCGATCTGGGGCAGATGCGTCACACATAAAACCTGGTTCACTTTGGATATATCCCGCAATCTTCTTCCGACCGCCTCCGCAACCCTGCCCCCGATTCCTGAATCCACTTCATCGAACACAAACGTTTTTCCGGCCTGTTCATTTCCGCAAAGAGACCGGATCGAAAGCATGATCCGGGACAATTCGCCGCCCGACGCAATCTTGGTCAGCGGCATCATTTCCTCGCCCTTGTTGGGCGCTATCAAAAACTCTACATTGTCGACGCCGTGGAGTCCACAGAAAGCCGGAATGCGTTCCTTGACGCTTTTTTCTTCCGCCGGCTTGAACTGAACCTTCATCTCCATCCGTTCCATGGCCAGCACGGCAAATTCCTTCCGGATTTCTTCCTCGAGGCGGCCGGCGTCGGATTTTCTTTTGCGCGACAGTCCGGACGCGCATTCAAAATATCGATTGTATTCCCGATCGAATTGGCCGACAAGACTGGAACAGAAATCGGCATGGGAGCGCAAATTCTCAAGCTCCTTCAAACATCGATCCAGGTGTGCAAGAACGTCGGAGACGGAGGCCCCGTATTTTTTGGTCAGTTTTTCCAGTGCGTAAAGCCGTTGATGCACCTGTTCCAACCTCTCGGGATTGAATTCATTGCGCGCGGCCGAGTCCCGCGATTTGTACGCCAGATCTTCGAGTTTAAACCGGCTTTCCTGAAGGGCTTCCCGATGAACTCCCCAGCTTTTGTCAAAACGATCGAGCTCTTCAAGGATCCGTTCCAGCCGGATAGCCTGCCGCAAGATGGAGGATTCGCCGTCATAAACCAGAGAATAGGCTTCAGCGGCTAAAGCGAGAATTTTTTCGTAATTGGAAAGCTGGATCTTTTCCTGTTCCAGCTCCTCTTTTTCGTTCGGCTGCGGATTTACGTGGCTGATATCATCGATTTGAAATTGCAGCATATCGATGCGCTGGAGTCGCTCCTTCTCGTCCGTTTCCAGGGACTCGATCCGGCTGTCGATTTCCCTGATTTTCCCATGGCAATTCTGAACTTCCCGCAGCAAGGCGCCATTTTTTCCGAAGCAATCCAGCCACTGCAGATGCGTGTTCAAATCGAGCAGTGAACGTTGATCCTGTTGTCCGTGGATGTCCGCCAGTTCTGCGCCAATTTCCTTGAGCAGAGACAGAGCCGCCAGATGATTGTTGATAAAAACACGGTTGCGGCCGGAGACAGCGATTTCCCGCCGAACGATGAGGGAGCTCTCATTCTCTTCAAATCCGGCTCGCGAAAGGATTTCCCGGACGGGAGCGTTCATGTCGAGATCGAATATGCCTTCCACTACTGCCGAGTCGCAGTCTGACCGGATCATTTCCTGCGAAGACCGTGCGCCAAGAAGCAATCCCAGGGCGTCCACCAGAATGGATTTGCCCGAACCGGTTTCTCCGGTCAAAAGATTCAGTCCCGGGCCAAATTCAATCTCGAGCTCCTTAATTAGCGCAAAATTTTGGATCCTCAGCAATTGAAGCATCGTAAATCCCTGAATCAAGGGTGGAAAATGATCGAATTTGAGTCTAACATAGGACAAAGCGATATTAAATATCGGGCGATGCGGGTCGATTCTCTTAATCGGTTGACTTTGCCTGTAAGCTGTGTTACTTCTGCAGTTTAGGATGGATGCCCATTACGGAGGAAACGGAAATTTTCACACCAATCTTGCTCCAGGTTGAAACGGAAGCGGCGGCAGCCCCTTTCGGAACCAGTCTATTGGACCTGCTGTTCAAAACCAGCGGTTTTGCGCTCTCGATTCTTCTTTTGCTTGTTGTTTTTTCTCTGCTTTCCTGGACAATCATCTTGCGCAAATGGTTGACCATTCGCCATATCACTCAGAAAAATCAATATTTTATAGAATTTTTTAGAAAAACATCCCGGCTCAGCGAGGTTGGATCTGCAAGCGAACATTACCGGGGCTCTCCCCTGTCGGGTGTTTTCAGTGCAGGCTATCAGGAATTGAACGCACAAATTCAAGCGTTAAGCAGCCAAAGCGCGGACCACCCGGTGCTGTCGGCCAGGAGCATTGAAGGGATTCATCGAGCCCTTCAACGATCTTCGGCGGCAGAGCTTACTTCTCTCGAAAAAGGGATGAGCTGGCTGGCGACCACCGGTTCGGTCACTCCGTTCATAGGGCTTTTAGGCACGGTTGTCGGGATTATCAACGCGTTCAAAGGGCTTGGACTGGAGAAAACCGCGTCCATCCAGGCGGTGGCGCCCGGAATTGCGGAAGCGCTTATCGCGACCGCCGCCGGTTTGTTTGCCGCCATTCCGGCGGTCATCGCCTACAACTATTTTCTCAGCAGGATGAAAATCATCGGCGCCGAATTGGACGATTTCGTCGCAGAATTTTTAAATCTGGTGGAACGGAGCTTTAGCTGATGGCATTCACGACTCCTCAGGGACGCACGGCAACATCATTGTCCGAGATCAACGTCACGCCGCTGGTAGACGTCATGCTGGTGCTGCTGATCATTTTTATGGTGACGGCGCCGATGCTCCAGACCGGGATTGATGTTGAATTGCCCGAGACCCGGAACGTGAAGGAGGTGCGCCAGGAAGAACGGATTGTCGTCTCCATCAGCCGGGAGGGCCTGTATTTCAATTCGGAAACCATACATTTTTCCAAATTGCCGGAGCGTCTCAAGAAAAACGCTAAAGGGCCCAAGGATTCTATTTTCCTGCGCGCGGACAAAGACGTTAAATGGAATTCTATTGTTTCGGTGATGGACGCAATCCGCGGCGCCGGTTTTACGCAAATCAATTTGGTAACGAAACCGTTCGCAGAATCTCGAAAGCGCTGAATCCATGCTTAAAAGCGGCGATGCAGATCGGGCGGCGGCCTTTCACAATCCTCAGGCAGAAGAAAAATACGGCTGGACCTTCATCGGCTCGGCCTTTATTCACATGCTTGCGGTTCTGGCCTTTATATTTGGCGGCTACTTGCTGCCCTCGACGGTGGTGACGGTCGGCACAGGGCCGGGCGGGGGCGGCGGCGGCGATTCCTACACCGTCGGGATGGTCGATGAGCTCTCCGGAGGCGTGGGAATGGTGAAGCCTTCGATAGCGCCCAAGCCTCCGGCTCTCGTGGAGAAAAAGCCGGAAGTGAACCTGTCCAAAGCCATACGGCTGCCCGACGCCAATGAATCCAAAAAAAGAATGCTGACCGAAAAGGAGCTGAAACAAGCGGCCAAGGCGGATCCGGAATCCAACATCATTCCAACCGAGCCTGAAGCCGGTTCAGGCGGATCCGGAGGCCGCAGCGCAGGCAGCGGAGGCGGTTTTGGAGGAGGAAGCGGCGTCTCCATTGGGCTGGGTTCCGGCGGGATAGGAAACACGTATTACGCCCGGACTGTCGAGAATAGGATCAGCGAGAAATGGTCGAAGCCGCCTGGCAATTTGCGGGTTGAAATAACGTACAGCTTTTACATCGCGCCTAATGGAACGATCAACGGGATCAAGCTGGAAAAATCCAGCGGGAATTCCCAGCTGGACTGGATGGCCGAACGCGCCATACGGGCGGCGTCGAATCCTCCGCTTCCGCCGCCTCCTCCGGAATATAGGGGACGGCTGATCAAGTTTGTCGCCCAGTTTATTTATCCAACCCATCAGTAGGCCATATTGGCTCAAGGAGCGCAATGTCCGTCAGAAAACTTTTATTGCTTGCATTGATGCTCGGCAGCGCGTCGACCGTTTTGCGCACCGAGGAGCAATCGGAAAACATACTCCGGCCAAAACCATTGGAAGAGATGATCCTGGCGGCGGCGGATGTACAGCCCATCGGAGAGATATCGGCGGAACTGGCGGATGCTGTAAAAACGTTCAACCAGGTTCTGTGGGACGATCTCAAGTTCTCCGGCTTTTTCAATATGGCGAACCGGAGTTTCTATCCTCCGGACCCGATTGCAAAACCTGAAGACATAAAATATGAAGACTGGGGCCTTCTTCCTTATAAAATCAGCTTTCTGACCGCAGGAACGATGGAGTTGAGCGGAGGCGTGTTGAAAGCGGAGTTGCGCACTTTTGACATGAAACAACGCGAGATGAGTTTCGGGCAGCGGATCGCTGGCGATTTGGGCCAGGTCCGTGCAATCGCGCATCGCTGGGCGGATGAGATTGTCTACAGGCTTACAGCCGGCGCGTCCAAAGGCGTCGCTCAGACCAAGATCGCTTATTCTTCCAGGAGAGGCAACGCCAAAGAAATTATCGTAATGGATTACGACGGACACAACCAGCAGGCATTCACGCATAACGGGTCCAACAATCTTTTTCCCAACTGGGGCCCGAACTATTCTCATCTGGCTTTTATGAGCTATCGCTCGGGCAAGCCCGAAATAAACATTTATTCCTACACCGACGGCGCCCGGCTGCCCTTCCCTTCCTTCAACACTTTTGCCGGGATGCCTGCTATTTCACCCGACGGAACGCGAGTGGTCTTTTCTCTGAGGACGCCCCGGGGAGACGCCGATCTGTTTATTTCGAAATTGGACGGCGCAGACCGGCGCAACATTACCAACAATCCGGCGATCGACACTTCCCCTACATGGTCGCCTTCGGGCAGTCAAATCGCTTTTGTCTCCAGCCGCGAGGGAGGCGTAAGCCAGGTGTTCATCGGCGACGCAGACGGCTCCAATATCCGAAAAATAATCAAGGAAGGCGGAGATTCCGACAATCCGGCCTGGTCTCCGGACGGAAGGTTTTTGGCGTTCCACTGGAAGCCTCACCTGAGCTCCAATTATGACATTTTCATTGCCGAAATAGGCAACGGTAAAATTTCACAGCTGACCAGCAGCGGCGGCAGCAACGAATATCCGTCATGGGCGCCGGATGGACGGCATTTGGCTTTTCAGTCCAATCGCAATGGAACTTTTCAGATCTATATTATGATTCTGGACAAGGCGGAAGAAGCGCGCATGGTCACAAGTCAGGGGATCAACACCAGCCCCGCGTGGGGAGGATATTTCCGCAGGCAGTCTGAAAATTAGACAATGGCGCCGATGTCGATTCCCAGCCTGCAGCCGGAGTGCTATACTCCCACAAGGGATCGGAGCGAAGCTATTATTCAATCCTATCAATAAGACATTTAAGGAGAATCCGTCAATGACAAGATCAAGGTTTTCGCTCTTCTTTCTGGTGATTGCTGCAATCGCGCTTTTCGTCTCGTCGCCCGGCTGCAAAAAGAAAGTGGCCCCGGCGCCGCCTGCGGCGGCGAGAGAGGCCCCTGCGGAACCAGCCGCTGCAACGGCGCCGACGGCCGCAGCGCCGACAATTTCGCTGAAAGTTTCGCCCTCCGCCATTGAGAAAGGCCAGTCGACGACTCTTTCATGGAATTCCAGCAATGCCGCAAATATAACGATCGACAACGGTGTGGGAACCGTCGAGCCTTCCGGAAGCCGAGAAATCCGTCCGCCGAATTCCACCACTTACATGGCAAGGGCCGCCGGCCCGGGCGGCAGCGCCGTTGCGGAAGCAAGGGTGACGGTGACGGCGCCCGTTGCGGCGACGCCCATCCCGATGCCTGCAATCAGCGACGCTGAAATTTTCGCATCGGGCATCAAGGACGCCTTCTTTGATTACGACCAGTACAGCATCCGTCCGGATGCGCAGGAAGCCTTGAAAGCCGACGCACGCATCCTGAAAGATCGCCCCAATATTCGCATCACCATTGAGGGCCATTGCGACGAGAGAGGCTCCGAAAAATATAATCTTGCGCTGGGCGACATGAGGGCCAATTCGGCCAAGGAATATCTTGTGGCGCAAGGCGTCGACGGCAGCCGTATCGACGCCATCTCCTACGGCAAGGAAAGAAATTTCTGCGATGAACGCAATGAGGAATGCTGGCAGTTGAATCGTCGAGCGCATCTGGTGATGCGCTGACGTGTTGATCGGAGCGTTCGGACATTGAAGCCCTTTGTCCCCTGTGAATAACAATAAATGCTGAGAAAGCATGGGAGAGAATGCATGAAGCGGATAATTTTCTTCTGCCTTCTGATCGCAATTGCCGCTGTTCCGGCTTCCTTGCTCGCCGGAACCAAAGAGGAATTGATGCGTTTGCAAAGCGATGTGATGGCGCTTCAGAAGCAATTGAGGGAATTTGACAAAAACTACAATGAAAAAATGGACGGACTCAAAAGCCTGATCGTCCAATTGAACGACCAGGTCGCAAAATCGAATGTTCTGCTGGGAAAAGTTTCAACAACCCTCGACAGTCAGGCTTCAGGCGTTCGTTCCTCCGACCAGGCAATGCTGCAGGAAATTCGAACGCTTTCCTCCAAGATCGACGACAATGCCACAAGAATTTCAGCTTTGGCTCAGCAGATAGCGGATCTGAAAGTCCAGGCGAAATCGTTGAGCCAGGAGAGTCCTGGCGCGCAGCCTTCAAGTTTTTCAGCGGAATCCGTATACAATCAGGCCGATCAGGATATGGCTCGCGGGGATTACGGGCTTGCCATCGACGGATTCACCGCTTATCTGGACAACTTCCCAAAAGCCAATATGGCCGCGTCTGCGCAGCTCAACATCGGAGAAATTTATTTCTACCAGAACAAACTGCCGCAGGCTATCGCTGCTTTTACCCGCGTTGTCGACAACTACCCTGCGTCGGAAAAGGTGCCGCCGGCGCTTTTTAAGCGTGGAAGAGCCAAACTGGCTATGCAGCAAGCCTCAAATGCCATTGAAGATTTTAACATCATCCTTAAAATGTATCCGACCTCCCCGGAATCCGATTTGGCCAAAATAGAGCTTCAAAATCTGGAAGCAGGGACAACCAAAACAAAAACAAAACAGACGATCCGAAAAACGCGCTGATTTGATCGCTATTTAAAAGGACTAATTAATGAGCTCGCTTAACAAAATTCTTCTGATTGGAAATTTGGGCAAAGATCCGGAGGTTCGCTACACTCCGGATGGCTCCCCTGTTGCAACATTCAGCCTGGCCACCAGCGAAAGCTGGACCGACAAAAACGGAAGCCGACAGGAACATACCGAGTGGCACACAATTGTCGCATGGAACCGCTTGGCGGACTTGGCCAAGCGATACCTCTCCAAAGGCCGTCAGGTTTATGTTGAAGGCCGTCTTCGCAGCCGGGACTGGAACGACCGGGATGGCAACAAGCGGCGCACTACGGAAGTTATTGCCACTCAAATGGTGCTTTTGGGCAGTCGTCCCCAGCAGAACGCTGACGCCGGCGTGCAGCCGATGGAGACTGCGCGGACTGCGCCGGAACAGGATCCGGTTTTTGGCGATGCCGGCATCACCGACAGCGATATCCCTTTTTAGTCCTGCTGACGCTGCAGGATTTCCGGGCTACTGTTAGAAGCGGTATTTTGCTTTTTTGGCGTCTTGCCGAAAATCCATCCCGCGGATTTCGACTTCCCTGCACATTTCATATAGCCTGGAACGCAGCCGTACGCCGATGCGATCCGTCAACGTCTCCTCGCCGGGCTTCCCCGCCGAGTCCAGGTAATTGGAGGTGAAAATCGTCAGCTTCTTGTCATTGTACCGGCAGTTGATGATATGAGCGATGGTGTCTCGGACCCATTCTGTCGGTTTATTGGCGCCCAGTTCATCAAGCACCAGGACTTTTGATTCCAGAACCGGCCGAAGCACTTCCAGTTCGGATGTCTGAGAAACCGAATTCCAGCTTGCCTGAATTTCCCGCAAAAGATCTCGAAAATCGTAAAAGAGGCCGCTGTCTCCTTTCTGAATAATCACCTGCTTGAGAAGGGCGACGGACAGGTGCGTTTTTCCGACTCCGCAAGTTCCAAGAAAAAGCAGGCCGATATCGATTTGAGGATATCTTTCGAGAAAGCGCTGCACAAACAGCTTGGCTTTTTTCTGCGATTCGTCATTGGGAAGGTAGGAGTCGAGATCGCAGTGTTCATATCGTTTCGGGATTCGAGCTTCCGCAAGAAGCCTTTCAGCGCGAACCGACTCCAGGCAGCCGCAGCGGCGCACCTTGCCGAAAACGTCCGTCGGCTCCCATCCGGATCCATTGCATTTGGGGCAAACAGTCGCTGCAGAAATATTTTCATTCATATGGGCGCGGCTAATTGAACCGGAAAGACCGCTGGCTCGGGGCTTCGATCAAGGTCACCGATTTCTTCATTATGGATTTGTCGCGATAAATAGTTATCTGTACAGCATCTCCCGGACGTTTTGAGTCAAGGATCCGAAGATCGTCGAATGAAGAAACCGGCTTCCCATCCACTTCTGTGATGATGTCTCCTCCGATGAAGATCCGGCGGTTGTATAGGATGGCGGCTTCGTTGGCCCCTCGAATGTCGGCTTTATCCGCTGAACTGCCGCGCCCAATCCGTGAGACCAGGATTCCTTCTTTTACGGGCAAGCCCAATCTGGAAGCCAGCTCTTCAAAAAGCTCGTACCCTTCTTCAACTCCGAACCAGGGATGCCGGACTCGTCCGTCGCGTATTAAGTCCTCCGCCACTCGCTTGACAGTATCGGTTGGAATTGCAAACCCTATTCCGATGTTTCCGCCGCCGTATGTAAAGATTGTCGTGTTGATTCCGATAAGCTCGCCAGCCGAATTCAAAAGCGGCCCGCCGGAATTTCCGGGATTGATCGCGGCGTCCGTCTGGATGACGTTGTCTACGATAAAGTCGTTTTCGGTCTTTATTCTTCTGCCCAGCGAACTGATGATGCCGGTCGTCAGAGTGTTTTGAAGACCGAGCGGGTTTCCCACAGCCAAAACCTTCTGCCCGACCTTTAAAGAGGAGGAATCGCCAAAGGGAATCGGGTGCAGCCTCTCTTTGGGAGCGTTATTCAATCGTATGACCGCAAGGTCGTTTTTTTCGTCGAACCCTACGATTTCGGCGTGATATTTTGTGCGGTCCGGAAGGGAGACTTCAAGGCTCCTTGCCGATTCAATCACATGATAATTGGTCAGGACATTTCCCTGCTTGTCAAGGACGCAGCCGCTGCCAGTGCCGGCTTCAGTCGCAACAGGCCTTAAAAAAAAGTCGTAAGCGAGCACCGTCCTGGTAATGTTGACGACGCCGGGGCTGGCACTGTTGTAGACGCGAATATTCACTTCTTCATCGCCGCTCAATGCAGGCGGCGCCGCCGGAACGGCCGCAAAGGCAGGCGCAATCGACTCTTTGCGGCCGAAACCGGGAGATATGTCCCAACGCAACACAAGAACCGTAACCGCGCTGGACAGAAGAGCGACGAAAATAAGAGACCGAATCGGTTTTTTTTTCATATCGCCCTGCAATTCACTTGATGATGATATTGATGTCACGGGCTATGTTGATCGTCATGGCAAACGATTTTTTTGCCAGAGGCTGGACTTCCACCGTTGCGGTCGTCTGAAAAATGGATCGCATGTCCAGCTTGTAGGTTCCGACCGGAACAGCTGAGGTGAACCGGCACGTCCCCCTGTTGCCGTCCGTATAAATGGGCGTGGATTTGAATCTTCCAGCGCTCCCTTCCAGCACCAGTTCGAATCCGTCCAGGCGGTCCATGTTGAATTGCCACCGGCTTTCCGGAGTTTTGATTATGGTGACGGCGATGGATTTGGGAGATTTTTTCATCTCTTCTTCCGCAAGGTATTTGCCGCGATTCTTCTTTGCTTCTTCCTCAACGTCCAGGTACCAGGTCTTATTCAATTCCGTCAGTTTGCCGGAACTTTTCAGCCGGTCCAAAGTCCGGTTGACCGATTCGAGCAGTTTGGTCTCTTCTTTCCGGACGGCCACCGCGTATTGATATTTGTTGATGGAAGCGGGTGAAACGGTCACATTCAAGAAACTCTTGAATGTGCTGTAGGTCAGAACCTGCCTGTCGCCGACGACAGCGTCCACTTCGGCGCGGTTCAGGGCGCCCAGCGCGTGGTCGAGCGTCGGAAACTTAACGAGGATCACATCTTTTCGTCCGGCCATAAATGTCGCCCCGGGACGTCCTTCCGCAACCGCAACTTTCTTGCCGGAAAGACTCGACAGGTCGTCAAGCCGATTGTCGAGCCGCGATGCAATGGCGTCTTCGCCTTCATAATAGGGCTGGGAAAAAGCGAACTTGTCCTGACGTTTCGGATCGATGGCCAGAGTTGAGACCAGCATCTCCACATCCCCGAGGCCGAGGACTTCATAGAGATGTTCGTACCCGGCAATCTTAAGCCACTTGGCTTCGTAGTTGAGGTCTTTGGCTATTTCGTTTCCGATGTCAACGTCCAGGCCTTGAACTTCCGTGCCCTTCCCGAATTCAAATGGGAGGTTTACGGGATCTGTGCCGATCCGCACATATTTGTTCTTCTTCATGAGTTCCTGGGCGATTCCCTTGTCATCCTTCGTTGTACAGCTGCTTATGCCGAGCATAAGCGCCAACGCGAGCATCGAGCATTTAACTATTCGCAATTCTATCCTCCTTGGGGGAATAGGAGCCATTGAAGTCCTTTAGTATGACTCGTACATTCTAGCGAAATTTGAATGCATGCCAAAGCTTTTTTCAAAAAGATTGCACCCAAAGCCTGTTAGAGCATACGTTCCATTATCCAGGCGTCTTCGATCGGATCTGTGTAATAATTCAAACGCGTCCCTGCAATTCGAAAGTTGTGGCTGTAATAGAACTGTATGGCGCTCTGGTTGGATTTGCGGACTTCAAGAAAACACCGATTGCAGCCTCGTCGAACGCCTTCGGAATAAGCGGTTTCCATCAGTTGAGTGCCGATGCCCTGGCGCTGAAATTCCGGGAAAACGCCGATTTTGAGGATTTCAAGGCTTTCGTATATGGAACGCGCCAGAAAAAAGCCTGCAAGCTTTTGTTGCCTATGAGATAAAGGCAGAACCGCTTTGCAGCCGAAATACTCGGGGAATTCCTCCAGGAAGCGCCGGTAGTTGTCCTTGCCCCAGAACGCCAGTTTCACCTGATCTTCCAGGGGCTTGAGGAAAGCGATATCTTCCACGGTCAAACGCGCCATGTAGCAATTGGAGTCCGCTTCAAAACGCGCGGGTTTTCTTCCTAAGTGCATCAGGGGGCCTTATATACAAAGGTTCGGCCTTAAGATATTTTCCGGATCGCCAGATTCTTCTTCGAGCGTTCGCCAGCCGGCCGATGCTCGCAGCCAGGAAAAGATCGACCGGCAAAGAGCGCGGCCAATCGGAATCCTCTCGCCGCACATCGACGTCTCCAACTATATATAAATGCCTGCGCGCGAGGCGGCGTTCAAGGTCTGAAAGAAAAATAAGAGAAGATTTTTGCAAAACCTTGACTTTTGAATTATCGGAAGCGTATTCGGCATAATAAACCTGGGACCGCTGAGCGTTTAAAACAACGCCAATCGGCCCTCCCGCTGCGGCTGCCTGAAAAGCAAGAGCGTCGAGGCCGGAAATCCTCGCAAACGGTATCGAAAGCGATTGAGCGATTCCCAATGCCGTTGAAACGCCGATCCTGATTCCGGTAAAAGATCCGGGGCCAATCCCGACAGCCACAACGTCCAGATCGTTCAGGCGCCACCCGAGCTTTCCGGCCAGAAAATCGATCGAACTCAGGAGGAAAGTGGAGTGGCTCCCGGCTGGATTCAACCTTAGTTCAGCCCGCAATTCAGGACCTTCGAGAAATGCGACACTGCCCCGCGGGGACGAGGTGTCGAAGGCCAGAATTTTTGCGGCTAAGTTCAAGGGCATGGTCGTTGACAGTTGCAGGATTTGAATTATATACTGCACCTTCTTTAGATACAAGGATTCGTATCAGGAATTTCCACCATCAGGCGCAAAGGGCGTAAAGTCAGCCAGATTCCCATGGATGCTGGCGCTCATTCCGCTCTCTGCGCCTTAGCTCTTTAGGGGGCAGGATAAGCCCAACGCTCTCAGAGGCGCGCCTACGATTGAAACGTTCGCGATGGCTATCGATCGGCTATTTTCATTCTTCGACGCCCATAGCGATTCAAAACCCTGGAGAACTGTTTTTTCCTCATCGGAGCATGCGTGATGGAAGACCTTACCCCCATGATGAAGCAGTATCATGAGGTCAAGAGACGCTTTCCGGGAAAGCTCGTTTTTTTCCGCCTGGGCGATTTTTACGAAATGTTTTACGAAGATGCGGCTCTCGCATCCCGCGAACTTGAGATCACGCTGACGGCGCGCAATAAGGACAAAACCGGCGCGCCCATCCCGATGTGCGGCGTCCCCTATCACTCCGTCGACGGATATATCGCACGATTGATGAAAAAAGGCTATAAAATAGCCATTTGCGAACAGGTGGAAGACCCACGAACCGCCAAAAAACTGGTTCATCGAGAAGTCACCAGGGTTCTGACTCCCGGAACAGTGGTGGAGGAAATGCTCCTGGAGCCCAAGGACCATAATTATCTCGCAAGCTTCTGTTTATCGGAACAAGGGATAGGCCTGGCTTTTATGGATCTGTCCACGGCGGATTTTCTGGCCGCCGAATTCACTGGCGGCGATCCATGGCAAAAAGCCATCGATGAGCTCACGCGCTTCTCCCCGCGTGAAATAATCGTCCCGGAAAGCCACAAAGACGAAATCAATCGCAGGCTCATTCGCGACTGGTCGGACCGCTGGGTCCCCAGCCCTGTGGATGGATGGGCTTTCAATCTGGACTATGCTCAGCGCCTGCTTTTGGAGCATTTCAACCTTGCCAGCCTGGACGGCCTGGGCGCCCGAGGCCAGTCGCTGTCGCTCGGGGCAGCCGGGGCTTTAATCCATTATCTGCGCGAATCCCAGCTGGCTCAGCTGGGTAAAGCGGCGACTCTGCGTTTTTTCGAGCCTTCCGAATTCATGAAGCTCGACGTTTCCACAATCGCGAATCTGGAATTGGTCCAGACGCTGGACGGGTCAAAGAACGGGTCGCTGTTTTCATTAATCGACAAGACTCGAACAGGCATGGGGGCGAGGCTGCTGAAATCCTGGCTGCTGCTGCCCCTTTTAAATTTGCTAGAAATTGAGCGCCGCCAGGATTCCGTTCAGGCAATGACTGAAAGCGTCCAGACTCATGGCAGGCTTATGGATAAACTGGGCGATGTGCATGACTTGGAACGCCTGATCAGCCGTATAATGGCGGCAGTGGCGAATCCTCGCGAACTGCTTGCTTTGCGCGATTCCATCCGAGTGATCCCGGCCTTGCGGACTCTGCTGATGGAATACTCTGCGGCGCGCATAAAAGAGATTTTCAGCCAATTGGATCTGCTTGAGGATATGGCGCAGCTTATTGAGTCGGCTATCTCAGACGACCCTCCCGCTTCCGCGAACGATTTGGGAGTCATAAGAGACGGATATTCCCAGGAATTGGATGAATTGCGCTCCATACGGCGCAGCGGCAAGGAATACATTGCTTCCCTGGAAGCGCGCGAACGGCGTCGAACCGGGATCCAATCCCTCAAAGTCAAATTCAATCAGGTATTTGGCTACTTTATAGAAATCACAAACTCCAATCGATCTCTCGTTCCTGCGGATTATCTGAGAAAGCAGACTTTGGTCAACTGCGAGCGGTTCGTGACGGAAGAGCTGCAGAAATATGAAGAAAAAGTCCTCGGAGCGGAAGAGCGCATCGCGGCGCTCGAAAAGGAGATTTTCGTTCAAATTCGAAAGGCCGTGGGGAATCAAGGAACGCGCATCCAGGCGACCGCCAGGCTTATTGGAGAAGCGGACGCCTATTCGGCTCTGGCCGAAGTCGCTCTCAAGAACGATTATACCCGCCCCAAGGCGACTGACGGCGACGAAATATATATCCGCCAGGGCCGGCATCCGATTGTCGAACTGCAGAGCCGTCCATTCATTCCCAACGATCTCTTTCTGAACGCCACAACCGATCGGCTGATCATCCTGACCGGTCCGAACATGGGGGGCAAATCCACCTACCTTCGCCAAGCCGCCCTTATCGCCATCCTGGCGCAGATGGGCTCTTTTGTTCCCGCGAAAGAATCGCGTATCGGCTGCGTGGATCGCATATACACGCGTGTCGGCGCCTCAGACAATCTGGCGAGAGGAAGGTCGACCTTTATGGTGGAAATGATTGAAACCGCCAACATCCTCAATACTGCGACGGATCGCAGTTTGATTCTTTTGGATGAAGTGGGCCGCGGGACTGCGACTTTCGACGGATTGTCGCTGGCATGGGCGATCGCCGAATACCTCGTCGAGGATCCCGCGCGCAGAGCGAAAACCCTCTTTGCCACCCATTATCATGAATTGACAAAGATGGCGCAGGTTCGTCAGGGAGTTAAAAATTACTGCCTGGCCATCCAGGAAGCCGGTGGCGAGATAGTCTTTTTGCGAAAAGTGGAACCGGGCGCCGCCGACAAAAGCTATGGGATCGAAGTCGCCCGCCTTGCGGGAATGCCGCGTGAAGTCCTGCGAAGGGCCAAGGAAATATTGGAACGGCTGGAAAGAAAAGAAATCGATTTGACCGGGCGCCCGCGCAGCCGCACCGCCGATGAGGTTCTGGATGAAATGCAGCAATCCTTGTTTTAACGGCATGGCAGGGGGCGCAAGCTCGTTTTTTGCGTGTTTGCCGAATTCTCGGCCCTGCCTGCGGAATATTGCAGTTTCATGGCGGCGCCCGTCCCGTGTTAAACTGGCGGAGGGTCGCCGTTTGTTTTTGCTGAAGTCGGCTGAGCCGGCGAATCCGACATAATTTTATGAAATCCAGGCTTTTCCCGATTTTAAAAATTTTCATTACGGTTCTGCTGTTCGTCTATATCTTCAGGAAAGTTGATTTCTATCAGTTCAGCTTTGCGATGCGGAATGCGCGGCTGGAGATCCTCGCCCTGGCTTTCGCCGTGCTTTGGATGGGGCATTATGTCTGCATATTCCGCTGGCGATTGCTGATGCGCCCTTTGATGCCGGTCCCGTCCTTGAGCAATTTATTCGGGATCTACTGCATCGGCCTCTTTTTCAATCTTGCATTCCCAACCGTGATCGGGGGGGATGTGGTAAAAATGTATTATGCGGGAAAGCCTTCCAAATCTTATGCGCAAAGCTTCGCCGCAACCTTTCTAGATCGCGACGCCGGCATGCTGGCCATGATGATCATCGCATGCGTCGCCATCCTGGCGCATCCCGTCGCCGTTCCCAAAATTCCGATATCGATCATTATCTGGAGCGTGTTCGCAGTTTTCGTCATTGGAAACTTTGCAATTTTCGCCCCTTCGTGCCACCGCCGGCTGACCGGATGGCTGCGTCAGTTGGGATTGTCCAGGATTGCGCTTAAGATCGATATGATCTCCAATGCCTTCCTCATATCCGGGAAGCACCGGTCGGCGCTTTTGACCTCTTTGCTCATTTCTTTGATCAATCAGCTCCTCGTTGTCGCCGTAACCTGGATTACGGCTTTGGGGCTGTGGATCGATCTGCCTTTTTCCTACTTTATGATCTTTGTGCCGGTCATTACTCTTATTTCTATGATCCCGATAAGTTTGAATGGAATGGGATTGAGGGAATATGCATTTATGAGCCTGTTCGGCGCCATCGGGGTACCCGCCGGAGCATGCATCGCTCTTGGACTGCTTTCCTCCATCATGATCGTTTTGTCTTCTTTGCCCGGAGGCGTCGTTTATATTTTCTTTAAAAACAAAAGCGACGAACAGCAGTTGGCCCAATTTGAAACCGAGTTTTCCTAAATAACAAGAAGCCAAAAAACTGGAGCCAGAAGCCGGAATGTTCTCAGAACGCTTTTCCTTTTCTCCTCACTCCGTTGTCAATTTCGTCGGGGGCGGCGGTAAAACCGCTCTCATTCACAAATTGATGGAGGAATATTGTTCGCAGGGATCTGTTTTATGCACTACGACGACAAGGATTCACCCTCCGGACCCCAGCGAAGGCCTGGTCGTGCTATCCAGCGATCATCTGCAACTTTTAAAATCCATGGTGGAACAAATCAGCCGCGAACATTCCATCCGAAATTACAAACTGGTGGTCACACGGCGCTTCATGAGTCCAAATCTTCTCAGGGGAGTGCCCACGGATTTTTGCAGCGGGATAAGCCGAGACCTCTTCCCGATTTTTTTAAACGAAGCCGACGGCGCAGCTAGTTTTTCCGTCAAACTTCCCAGAGACGGAGAACCTGTGCTGATGGAAAACGCCGATTGCCTTGTCCCGGTAATCGGTTTGGACTGCCTGAATCAACCGCTCGGGCCCAAAACCGTTTTCCGCTTCCAGCTCTATGCGGAAAGATTTTCTCTGCAGGCCGGCGATTCGATTACGCCGGAGCTGGCCGCGGCAATCCTCATGCACCGGCAGGGCGTCTGCAAAGGCTGGACGCCCGGAGTCCGGATCATTCCGTTCATCAATAAAGTTGACAGCCCCGAACAGGACGCCGCCGCCAGGGATTTGGCGCATTCCATTCTTCAAAATGGCTTCTTCCCCGTTGAAAAAGTGGTTGCAGGCAGCGTTCTTCAGGGAAGAGTCGAGACCATAGCCCATTCATGATGTGCGTCACGCAGCTGACCAGCAGAGACAATGCCCTTCTTAAAACCGTCCGGCTTGTCGCATCCGGCGCCGAAAGGGCCCCGCAAGACCTGGTTCTGGCCGAAGGCGTTCGCGTTCTGGAGGAGGCGGTGAAGGCTGGATGCCCCGTCGAGGCCGCTCTGTTGGAGGAAAATTTTGGAGCGGTCGCAAGAGAGAGAGCCATTCTGGAAAAATGGCGCTCCGACCATGTCCGCCTTTTTAAAATGAATGCGAAACTTTTTAAGACCGTTTCGAGCGTGCAAACGCCGCAGGGCGCGCTCGCCCTTGTGAAAGTTCCACCTCCCTTGCTTTCGGACAGGCCGCCCGCCGAAAATTCAATGATTGTTTTCGCATTGGGGATCCAGGATCCGGGAAATTTGGGAACGTTGATCCGTACCGCTGCAGCCGCCGGGGCCACGATGGTCTGCACCGGGGCCGGGACCGTATCCGCGCGAAATCCAAAATCGATCCGGGCAAGCGCTGGCGCCTTCTTCCACCTCGTTCCCGTTGAAAATGTCGATCCCGATGATTTTATGCAATATTGCCGCCTCGGTTCCATTCGACTCTATCGCACCGATGCACGGGAAGGGATAATATACGCGGAGGCGGATTTGAGGTCTTCCTTCGCAATTCTGTTCGGAAATGAAGGCAGCGGCGTGGATGCGAAGGCAATGGCATCGCTTCCGTCCATGCGAATTCCCATGGACAGGAAGATCGAATCTCTTAATGTGGCGGCGGCCGGCGCCGTCATTCTCTTCGAGGCGGCAAAGCAGCGTTCCCTATGAATAAATCGCTTTTTCCCGAACCGGAAAATTCGCCCTCAACGGCAGAAGTCCCGCTGGCCGAACGCCTTCGCCCTCGTTCACTGGATGAGATCGTAGGGCAGGATCATTTGATCGGACCGGGAAAGATCCTGCGCGTGATGGTGGAGCAGGACCAGCTGACATCCATCATTCTCTGGGGGCCGCCGGGGGCCGGGAAAACCACTCTGGCCCGCATTATGGCCAAACAGACTCGAACGCCATTTGTTTCTTACAGCGCGGTTTTATCGGGGATCAAGGAAATCAAGGCGGTGATGGCGGAAGCGGAATCCCGACACCGCCAGTCGCACGGCAGAACCATTGTTTTCGTGGATGAAATCCACAGGTTCAACAAAGCCCAGCAGGACGCATTCCTTCCCTACGTCGAATCCGGCGTGATCATCCTGATCGGCGCGACGACGGAAAATCCTTCTTTTGAAGTGATCAGTCCGCTGTTGTCGCGATGCAAGGTCTATGTGCTCCATCCGCTCCAGCCTGCGGAAATCGAAGAGATCCTGAAACGGGCGTTGAAGGATGAAGGACGCGGATTGGGATCCTTTCACATCTCATCGCCGGAAGAGGTTTTGAATCAGCTTGCTGTTTATGCAAATGGCGACGCCCGCATCGCTTTGAACGTCCTGGAAATTGCGGTTTCACTTGCGCTGGGACGCTCGATGCAAGCGCCCTCTCTCACGACCGGCGATCTCGAATCGGCTTTGCAGAGAAAAATTCTGCAATACGACAAAAAGGGCGAAGAACACTTCAACCTGATCTCGGCGCTGCATAAGTCCATGCGCAACAGCGACCCGGATGCGTCGCTGTACTGGCTCGGCCGGATGCTGGAAGCCGGCGAAGATCCCGTCTATATCGCCCGGCGCATGGTGCGTTTCGCCTCCGAGGACGTCGGGCTTGCGGACGTTCGCGCCCTGCAGGTTGCTCTGAATGCCGTGGAAGCGGTCCGCCTCATCGGCCTCCCGGAATGCAAACTTGCCCTTGCCCAAGCCGCCGTCTACCTTTCGGTCGCGCCGAAATCCAACGCGCTTTACACCGGCTATTCCTCGGTTGTTTCGGACGTCCAGAATACGTTCAACGAGCCGCCGCCGCTGCAGATACGCAACGCCCCGACAAGCCTGATGAAAGATCTGGGCTATGGAGAAGGCTACCAATACGCTCATGACGCCAAAGAGAAGGTGGCGGACATGGAATGCCTGCCGGATTCGTTGCGCGGCCGCCAGTACTACCGTCCTACCGACCAGGGATCGGAGCGCCGCATCCGAGAGATTCTCGCTGAAATCAAGGAAAAGAAAAAAAACACGAAAAGCGCAAAAAACCTCTAGTGCCCTGCCCTGAAGTTCGCTGCAAATATCGGCGAGCTATCGGCGGCTCTGTCAAGGCGGGCCGACGATGGAATATCGGGAATACTCCGAGGAGGCCCGATGCCGCCAGCGTCCGTCGATAGCCGGCGAGATATGGAACGCTCTTCAGGGGCGGGACGCTAGCCCGGATTATTCAGTGCGCCGTGGAAGGCGCCGCGAGGCGGCCCCAGGGCCCACGGCATCGCCTCCGGCGCCTCGGCAATCCTCCGATGCTTTCGGAAAGGGAATATTGTGTTCTGGCAGGCGATGGATCAGGCATTTTTGAGGTAATAGGCCAACACGACTCCCGCGAGCAGAATTCTGTAAATTACAAAAGGCGTGAAGTTTTTGGTTTGAAGATAGCGCAGAAATAGCCGGATACAGAGGAAGCCGGTCAGCGCCGCAAAAGACACTCCGACGATCAGCGCCGACCAGTTCATATCCACCGGGCTTGCGACAGGATAGCGAACAGCTTGGAAGAGCTTCCAGCTTTGCAGCAAACCCGCACCGACAATAACCGGCGTGGATAAAAGGAATGAAAACCGGGCGGCGCTTGTGCGATCGCTGTTTCGTAACATTGCGGTTGTGATCGTGATCCCGCTTCGTGAAACGCCGGGGATCAGAGCGACCGCTTGGCTTATCCCGATCCAGATGGAGTCGGCCCAAGCATATTTTTCAAGAGTTCGATTTTGACGGCTCCTTTTTTCGGCGTAGAACAGGACGAGAGCCAGAACCGCGAGCGTGAAAACGGTGATCAAAGGGGATCGCAGTTCAGTTTCGACCTTTTCTTCGAAAACCAGCCCGACAACCGCAGCCGGAATGCTTCCCACAACGATGTACCAGGCCAAAAGCCGGTCGCGGTTGGCAAACGGCGCTCCTGTGAAAATGCCGACAATCGCTTCGCGCGCAAGGCGGACCCAGTCGCTCCAGAAAAAAGCCAGGACCGCAATTGCGGTTCCGACGTGCAGAGCCACGTCAAATGCAATTCCCTCCGGATTCCATTTGAAAAACCACGGGACAAGAATCAAATGGGCGGAACTGCTGATGGGCAAGAATTCCGTCAAACCCTGAATAACGCCCAAGACTGCCGCTGCAACTAAGTCCATGAGTTCTCCTCGACCCTGTAAAGGCGCACGTCAGTATACCGTATCGGCCGCAATCTCATCGGGTTTATGTCAGGAGCGCGCCGCCGAAAAACGCCGCGTTGCTTCGTCAAGCGGCGTCAGGCTAAAATAGCCGCGAAGAATCGGGGAATCCGGCTTTCTGTCCAGACGGCCGGCTTGCGGATTGTCTCAGGCAATCCGCAGCAGAGCCGGGGTTCTTCCGCAGTTTCGGACGGCAGCGGGTTGCCGGGCGCTTTTGCGAAGAGGATGGAATGCGGAGAGAAGCAAGCCGCCGAAACAAACAGGTGGAATTCCGAAGTCGCAGGTATTATCCTTTCACGCTTTAATACAAGGAGATTGGAAGTGTCCACTGCCAAGAAAGTTTTGAAGCTTGGATTGCCGAAAGGAAGCCTTCAGGAATCGACTGTGGAGCTGTTTCGCAGAGCGGGCATCCGCATCTATTCGAGCGACCGGTCCTATTTTCCCTATTGCGACGACGATGAAATCGAGGTGATGCTGATCCGTTCGCAGGAAATGGGCCGATACGTCCAGGATGGATTATTTGACGCCGGAATCACGGGGCAGGACTGGATCCTGGAAACCGGGGCCAATGTAAAGCAGATTTGCGAACTGGTCTACGGCAAATCGGGATTCAAGCCGGTTCGCTGGGTTCTGGCCGTTCCGGAGAGCTCCAAAGTCCGTTCCATCAAGGATTTGCAGGGCAAAACAATTGCAACCGAGCTGGTCAGCTACGTCAAAAAATACTTTGCCAGGAAAAAAGTGAAAGCCCGGGTCGAATATTCCTGGGGTGCGACGGAAGCTAAAGCAGGAATTCTTGTGGACGCCATTGTCGAGCTGACCGAAACAGGCAGATCCCTGAAAGCCAATCAGCTCCGCATCCTGGAAGATGTTCTGTCGTCGACAACCCGGTTCATCGCGAACAAAAAGGCTTGGGAGAATCCCTGGAAACGGGAAAAAATGGAAAATATTGCGATTCTTCTCAAAGGCGCCCTCGCTGCCGAGGGGATGGTCGGGTTGAAGATGAATTTGAAGGAAAACGATCTCCCGAAAATTATGAATATTCTCCCATCTCTGAAACGCCCCACCATCAGTCCGCTGACACTGACGGGATGGATGGCTCTGGAAGTCGTCGTGGAGGAGAGGATCGTCAAGAAAATGATACCGGAGCTTAAAAGAGCGGGAGCTGAAGGCATCATTGAATATCCGCTGAACAAACTGATCGCCTAACATTTTATCGGCCTGGAGCAATCTCATTTACCGCGAAAATATTTTAATTCTGGATTTTGGCTCTCAATACACCCAGCTTATCGGACGCCGTGTTCGGGAGTTGTCGGTGTATTCCGAGATTGTGCCTTATTATGCGGCGATCGAGAGGGTGCGAACGTGCAAGCCCTCCGGAATAATCCTGTCCGGCGGGCCCGATTCCGTTTGTCGCCAAGGGAGCCCTTCCCTTCCGCCGGAGCTGTTGGAGTCCGGCGTCCCTGTCCTTGGCATCTGCTATGGAATGCAGCTCATCGCAAATCTCCTCAATGGACGCGTAGCGCCGGGCGGCGCCCGGCGCGAATTCGGCAAAGCGACGATCGACGTATCCTGCCCTGACGTCCTTTTTGCCGGTTTGCCGGAAAGTTTTCCCGTCTGGATGAGCCATGGAGACCGGGTCGAGCAGCTTCCTTCCGGATTCAGAACAATGGCTCGATCCGGCGATATCATCGCCGCGGCGGCGGATGAGAACCGAAAAATCTGGGGGCTGCAATTCCATCCGGAAGTGGTCCATACGCTTTACGGCAAGGAGATCCTCAAAAATTTTCTCATTGGCGCCTGCGGATGCAAACAGGAATGGACGATGTCCGCATTTATCGAATCAACGGTCCAGTCCATTCGGAAGCGGATCGGCGCCGCATCCGCAATCTGCGGGCTCAGCGGCGGCGTCGATTCAACCGTCGCCGCTCTTTTGGTGCACAGAGCGATCGGCGACAGGCTGACATGCGTTTTTGTCAACAACGGCCTGCTTCGGCAAAATGAATTTGAGTCCGTGCTCAACAATTATCGCGAAAATCTGCATCTGCAGGTGATCGGAGTGGACGCGAGCGATAGATTTCTGGACCGTTTGCAGTTCGTCGAGGATCCGGAGACAAAGCGCAAAATCATCGGCGAAGAATTCATACGCGTGTTCGAGGAGGAGGCCCGCAAAGTGGGCGATCCGCCGTATCTCATTCAGGGAACGCTTTATCCTGACGTGATCGAATCCGTTTCGGTGCGAGGGCCTTCGGCTGTCATCAAGTCCCATCACAATGTCGGAGGTTTGCCGCGCGACCTGCAATTCGCGCTCGTGGAGCCTTTGCGCGAACTGTTCAAAGACGAAGTCAGGAAAGTCGGCGAGCAGTTGGGCATGAGTCCGAGTTTTATCTACCGACAGCCGTTCCCCGGCCCGGGACTGGCGGTGAGGATTCTCGGATCCGTCACGAGGGAACGGCTTTCCGTTCTGCGCGAAGCCGACGCCATCGTACAGGAAGAAATAGAGAAGGCGGGGCTGACGCGTGAATTATGGCAGGCTTTCACCGTGCTGCTTCCCGTAAGAAGCGTAGGCGTTATGGGCGACGATCGCACCTACGAAAACGTCGTGGCTCTTCGCATCGTAACCAGCATGGATGGCATGACGGCCGATTGGGCCAAACTTCCTTCCGGCGTCCTTGAAAATATCTCCACGCGGATCGTCAATGAAGTTCACGGGATCAATCGCGTGGTGTACGACATTACCTCGAAGCCGCCTGGAACCATCGAATGGGAGTAGACTGTGTCCGGACCTTCGGCTTTCGTGCATCTTCACAATCACTCCGATTATAGCCTTCTCGACGGAGCTTCAAAAATCGACGGCCTGGTGGATGCGGCTCTCGCGATGGGCATGCCTGCGCTGGCTCTGACGGATCACGGAAATCTTTTTGGCGCCATACAGTTTTACAACATTGCGCGCAAAAAGGGTTTGAAGCCGATCATCGGCTGCGAAATCTACGTCGCCAAGGAAAGCCGGCACAAAAAAACAGGCGGAGGCGATCAGTCCAACCATCTTGTCCTTCTTGCCGAAAATAATGAGGGCTACCACAATCTCAGCAAACTGGCTTCTTATGGATTTCTCGAAGGCTTCTATTATAAGCCGCGTATCGATAAGGAGTTGCTTTCCAAATTCAGCAGAGGCCTGATCGCCGCTTCCGCCTGTCTTAAAGGAGCGGTGGCGCAGAAGATTCTGACGGAGAGTCCGGACGCCGCGGCGGAAGAAGCCATGATTTTGAGGGATATTTTCGGCGCCGGCAATTTTTTCCTTGAATTGCAGGATCACGGCCTGCCTGCGCAGCGCCAGGTCAATCCGCACATCCTGAAAATAGCGAAAAAAACGGGCATCCCCCTCATTTGCACCAATGACACGCATTATTTGAGACAATCGGACAGCGAGGCGCATGACGTGCTGCTGTGCATCGGCACTGGAAAAGTTGTGTCGCAGCCCGACCGCATGCGCTATGAAAGCGACCAGTTTTATTTCAAATCGCCAGAGGAAATGAGCCGGCTCTGGGGGGAAATCCCGGAGGCGATGGCGAATACTGTTCGGATCGCCGAGCGCTGCAATCTGGAAATTGAGACCTCCCAGCCGCTCCCTCCTTTCGCCGTTCCGGAGGGATTCACCTCCGACAGCTATTTTGAGAAAACAGTCCGCGAGGGTTTTTCCGACCGGCGCCGGCACCTTATGGATCTGCAGGCAAAAGGAGATCTCAAATATCCCTTGTCCGCCTATGAGGAAAGGCTGGCCTTCGAAATCGAGATGATCCAAAGGATGAAATTCTCGAGCTATTTTCTGATTGTTTGGGATTTGATCAAATACGCCCGCGATCACGACATTCCGGTCGGGCCGGGTCGCGGGTCGGTCGTCGGCAGCCTTGTCGCCTATAGCATGCGCATCACCGATATTGATCCGCTGCAATACGAGTTGTTTTTCGAGCGGTTTCTGAATCCCGAACGCATCGCGCCGCCCGATATCGATATGGATTTCTGCACAAACCGGCGTGCGGAAATGATCGAATACGTCGGCAAAAAATATGGGCGGGACAACGTCTGCCAGATCATCACTTTCGGTACGATGGCTGCCAAGGGGGTCATTCGCGACGTCGGCAGAAGCCTGGACATCCCCTATGCCGAAGTGGACCGCATCGCCAAGCTTATTCCGGATGAACTCAATGCGACGATCGACAAAGCGCTCAACCAGGAGCCGCGTCTGCTGGAAGAGATGAAAAATCCGCAGATCGAAAAGCTTATCGAAATCGCCAAGCGTCTCGAAGGTTTGTCGCGCCATTCGTCCACTCATGCCGCCGGAGTGGTCATCGCTCCCGAACCTCTGGTGGAGCTGGTGCCGCTGCAGAAGACCAACAAGGATGAAACAACGACGCAATACAGCATGAAGGATCTTGAGGCTATTGGGCTCCTTAAAATGGATTTCCTGGCCTTGGCGACCCTCACGGTCATCGACAGCGCCGTCCGGCGCATTCGGGAAGAAAAAAAGATCGAGCTGGACTTGTCTTCCATACCGCTGACCGATCCTCTAGTATTTCAGCTTTTTTCGGAAGGGAGGACCAACGGGATTTTCCAGTTTGAAAGCGGCGGGATGAAAACCGAACTGCGCCGTCTGAAACCGGAGCGATTCGAAGACCTGATCGCCCTGAACGCTCTCTATCGGCCGGGGCCGATGGACATGATCCCGGATTTTATCAAACGAAAACAGGGTTTGATTGAAGTTGCATACCCGCACCCGATGCTCGAAGAGATATTGAAGGAAACCTATGGCGTCATCGTCTACCAGGAACAAGTGATGCAGATAGCGAGCAAAATGGCCGGATTTTCTCTGGGCCAGGCGGACATTCTGCGGAAAGCCATGGGAAAGAAGATGGCTTCAGTCATGCTTTCGATGCGCGACAAATTCATCGCGGGCGCCCGCAAAAATTCAATACCCGAAAAAAGCGCAGTTCAGGTTTTCGATTTGATGGAGCAATTCGCCCAGTACGGATTCAATAAATCCCACAGCACCGCCTACGCTTTGCTGGCGTACCAGACCGCATACCTGAAAGTGCATTTCCCGGTTCAATTCATGGCTGCGCTGCTTTCGAGCGAAATCGGCGACACGGACAAGATCGTAATGTATATCGCCGAGTGCAAGGACATGGGAATCGCCATCCTGCCGCCCGACATCAACGAAAGCACGCTGGAATTCAAGTCACAGGAAAACGGAATCCGTTTCGGCCTTTTGGCGATCCGGAATGTCGGCGAGGGAGCGATCCGTTCCATCCTTGAGTTCCGCAACCAGCAGAAGAGGTTCCGCAGCTTGTTTCAGTTTTGTGAAGAAGTGGATTCGAAATCTTTGAACAAGCGAGTCATGGAAAGCCTTGTGAAAAGCGGCGCTTTTGATTCCCTGGGATGGAAACGATCCCAGTGCATGGCGATGACCGATACCGCAATCGAATGCGGGCAAAAAGCGCGCCGCGACCGGGAGAGCGGGCAAAAAGGCCTGTTTGCCAATCTGATGGCGGCGGGCCAGACTCCCATGTCGGAACCCTCCCCTCCGGACATGCCGGAATGGCCTCTGGAGCAGCGGCTGCAGCTGGAAAAAGAGACGATTGGATTCTATGTTTCCGGCCATCCTCTGGACCGATTCGCCTCCGAGATCGCGCGCTTCAGCAAGAAAACGATTGCGGAACTTGTGGGGGAGGGAAAGAGCGTCGAATGCAAAATAGCGGGGATCATCGCCGAATTTCGCGCGCGGCGCACCAAGAAAGGCGATCTGATGGCCGTGTTTTCGCTGGAAGATCTTTCCGGCGCCGTCGAGACCCTTGTTTTTCCCAGCGCCTATCAGAAATTCGAACCCTACATGACCGCGGATTTTCCCGTGCTCGTTTCGGGGCGCTTCGAAAAAGAGGACGAACGGACCTGCAAATTGATTGCTTCGGATCTGCAGCCTTTGACCGGCATCAATCAGCGAAATGCGAAAACGCTGCTCATCAAAGCCCGGCTCTCGGACTTGAATCCGGAATCGGCAATCGAGCTTCATCGGTTGCTTGAAAGCAACCGGGGCGAAACCGGAGTCGAAGTTGAACTGTACAACCCCAGGGATTTCCGTGTTAACATCGAGTCTGCTGATTTCGTAAGAGTTAAATCAAGCCCGGAGCTTATTCAGCAAATCGAAGTCATTTGCGGACCCGGATCCGTTCATGTTTTAAACTGACCGGCGGGGTGGAAAGAATGGAAAAGGAAGAATCCGTTCAGGAAGAAATTGAGCGGTTAAAAGCGGAAGTGGAAAGGCTTCGACAGGACGCCGTAAACTCCGCCTGGCAGCGGACGTTGCTGGCCAGGCATGACAATCGGCCTTACACCCTCGATTATGTGGAAAAGCTTTTTCAGGATTTTTCCGAAATCCATGGCGACCGTCGTTTTGGCGACGATCCGGCGATAGTCGCCGGCATGGCCCTCTATCACGGACGTCCGGTCATGGTGGTCGGCCATCAAAAAGGACGCGATATCAAGCAGCGCCAGTACCGCAATTTCGGTTATGCCCAGCCCGAAGGCTATCGAAAAGCGCTGCGGGCGATGAAGCTGGCCGAGAAATTTTCGCGGCCGATCCTATGTTTCGTCGATACCCCGGGCGCGTATCCGAGCGTCGGAGCGGAAGAGCGCGGCCAGGCGGAAGCCATCGCCTGCAATCTTCGGGAAATGTCCCGTCTTGAGGTTCCGGTAATCGTATGCATTATCGGGGAAGGCGGCAGCGGAGGCGCTCTGGGAATTGCGCTGGGCAACTACGTTCTCATGCAGGAAAATGCCATCTACACAGTCATCACGCCGGAAGGATGCTCCGCAATTTTATGGAAAGACCAGGACCATGCCGCCGCCGCCGCTGCGGCCCTGAAAATAACGGCGCCGGAGCTCAAATCTCTCGGAATCATCGATGAAATTGTTCCCGAGCCGCCCGGAGGCGCGCAGTGCGATCACAAATGGGCCGCCGAACTGCTGGACAGACAGCTTAACCCCTGCCTGGAAGCTCTGCTCGAAAAATCGCCCTTTGAAATCAAAGAAGAACGCTATCGGAAATTCCGGAAGCTGGGCGCCATCTCCAACGCTCCCCTGTGAAACGCCCGGGCTTTTTCATCCCCTCAGACTTGCCAGCTGGATGCGGTAAAGACAGCGGATGATGCGCGCCTGCTCCCACTCGCTTATGGCAAGGTAGTCGACGCCCAGATGAAACAGCGAACCGTTTCCTGGAATGGACCCGGAGTAAGCGATGCGCGCCGGAAGCTTGATCTCAGGGCCTCCGTCCGGAAGTTTCAGTTTCACCTCGATGACAGTCTCTTCAGGAATCGCGGTAGCGTGACGGATCGACAGGCCCCCCGCGCTCAAGTCGTAAGTGACGGTTTGTATGAAGATTGGCGCCGATTGAATTTCTCCATGCTTTTCCGGCTTCTCCTGCATGGTTCCGGTTATTTGAACCGGCATCATGCATTTTACGCGAAAATCCTGACGGCGCTGTATTTTGCGAGGAGGTCCCTTGGAACGGACGACGACTTGGGGCAAAGGGTCCGATGTCGCTTCCAGAATTGAGCCGGCAATGGAGTAAGGGCTGCCGTTGCGGACAAAAACGAGTTCAATTGTCTGAGCGGGGTGCAAAGCCATCCGAACCCCGCGACTGGTGGGCCAGGCAATGAGGATGTTGCTCTCCCGGATGTCATTGACTCTGCTGAAGTAAGTTGAGGCGTCGCCGGGCATTTTCGCCTGTATCGTCTCATTGACCTCGATCGAAACGTCCTTCGTCGCTGCTCCATTTTCCGTGCTTTCAGCTCTGGTTTCTTCTTTCATAATCACCGAAACAAGCTCTGATCCTTTTATCGTCCTTTAAATCGGCTGAATTTAAATATTCTCGACCCTATCGCAGGCCCTCCGGCGCAGCAGAAGCTTCATGAATAATCCGGAAACGCCCGCGGACCCGCGGGCGTTTCCGTGAATTCCCTTCTGGATTCGGATCAGACGGCAGATCCTGCAAATGCCATTTTTCAAACCGCGAACAGGAATTTCATTTCTGTTCCGGCGGGAAGACGCTGATCTCGACGCGCCGGTTCAGAGCCTGATTCATCGGGTCGTTGGAATCCGCCGGCGCGTCCCATCCCTTCCCTTCGATGCTGAACTTGTTGGGATCAAATTTGTATTTTTCCACCAGGGCCCGCTTGATCGCCTCGGCCCGGGCGTAACTCAGCTCTTTCACCGCCTGGTAAGGCGTTCCGCGGCCTTTCATGCTTGAATCTGCGTGCCCCTCGATGAGAATGACGGCTCGGGCGAACTGGCCCGACAGCTGAGCAACACGTTCCAAAGTGGCGTCGACGCTCGGATCGTAAAGCTTGCCGGATATGGCGACGCCATCGTCGTTTCTTGCCGGCTCGTAAGGATTCGCAGAATTCGGGTAAAAACTGATGCGGATCGTCTGCGTCAAAATAGGGGATTCGGCGGGCATTTTTCTGAAGCTTGAGGGCGTGAAAGTGGCGACGCTTTCATCTTTCTGGTGCGCGAAAGCGCCTTTTTTCTGGATTTTTTGCAGGATGGAGAAATCCATGACCTGGTCGAAGGGTATCGGCGCATTGATCTTGCCCAGTTCGCGGTAGATGTAGCTTGCATTTTTCCAGGTTCGTTCAAAGTTAGTGGGATTGGAGGAATTCAGGAAAAACTGGGCGTTTTCCGCGAAATTGGTGGCGTGGGCGTCTCCCATCATCGACAATACTTCGTCCGCTTTCATGCCGAATGCATCCGCCATCCATTTGGCGGCTTGTTCCGGGCTCTTCTTCACCAAATCCATGCCCTCGAAAATCCCGGCGGCAAGACCCTCGATGATTTCGGGATGATCCCTTGCAAAATCCGCGCGCACGGCATAAACGTCGGCGATGAGTTTGTTTGCGTCGCCGGTGCTGGAAAGGACGCGCGTTCCGGCGACGCGTTCCGGAATCTTATAAATATCGGGGGCCCAGGAAACGCAGCCGTTGATATTCCTGTCGGCCACAAACGCAGCGGCCGCTTCAAAAGCGGTTGCGGTGTATTTCACTTTAATGTCGGCGGGACGGAGTCCGGCCGAAAGCAGGAGCGAAGTCAGGTAGTATTCGCTGGGAGAGTTTTGCGCCAGGGCGATCGTTTTGCCTCGCAGGTCTTTGACCGATTTGATGGAGCTGCGAACCACAATCCCGTCTCCCCCGCTGGACCAATCAATCTGCTGGAGGATCCTCGGCGCTGTCCTTGAATCTTTGACAAGCTCGGGGGCCAGCAAAACCATCATGTCGACCGTGCCCCAGAGCGTGTGGACTTTGCCTGCGGCAAAAGCGTCCCGCGCAAGGACGGGATCGTCCATCAGGATCATTTCGACGCGAAAGCCATGCTTTTTTGAAAAGACGCTTTCCGGGTTCGGTTTGGTCCCGTGGTTGGCGGCGATGACAGGAAGCCACCCCGCCCAGACGTTATAGCTGAAACGCAGGATTTTTTCCTTCGCATCCCATTCATACTGGCTGACGCCTTTGACTTCGGGCAGTTTGTCGGCGGGCACATATTTATATTCTTTGACTGTTGTGACATCGGTGGCGTCGGCGGCCTCTGTCTCAATCAATTCGATTTGCCCGTCCCCGGTCGAGCCCTTTTGTTCCGCACTTTTCTTCAAAGCTATGTAGACTCCAAAAACCACCAGAGCCACCACCAGCAATATGGATAAAGCCTTTCCCAACCCAGTGAGCCGTGCCGGCTGATCAGACATTTTCCCTCCTTTATTTGCATGCTGTAGGCGTTGATTCCCCAACGCCTAATTTTTCGGACCGATTTCTTTTTCCGCTGGCGGCGCTTCCGTCGAGGTTGGCGATTGGATTCCCTGGCTTGCCAGAAATTCCGCAAGAGCCGTCTGTTCGAGCGCTTTGCGCTCATTTTCTTTTTCCACGACGGTTTCCATGTCGACCATATCCTTCGCCAAACGGGCTTTTCCTGCGGACTGCTCGTAGCGCTTGGCCAGAACTTCCTCGACCGTCTTCATCGTATCTCCCAAATCGCCCACCTTGAATGCCGCATTGCCCAGCGCAGCGGCTGCTTCGGCTTGAGCTTCCTTGATTTGAACCTGAGAAAGCTGTTTCTCCAATTTGCGCACTTTTTCTTCGAATTCTTTCTGGGCCAATTTGGCCTGACGCAGATTGGCCTGGTACGCATCTTCGGTTTCCGACAACTCTTGTGCGTCCGTCGAAAGGTCGGCTTTCAATTCCTGGAGTTCTCGAGCTAAACTGCCCGCAAGTTCAAGGTTCCCGGCGTGATGGTTGGCAAGAATGCGCCGTTCAAGATCCTGGGCTCGGACGGTTTTGGCTTTGACCTGGTTTTTAAGCCGTTCCGCAACTCCGGCCATTCGGGCCAAAGCGCTGTGGTATTGAGTCATTTTTCCCCGGAAATCCTGGCGCGCCGCTTCCATTAAAGCCTCGGGGTTGCGCTCCTCGATTCCGCTGATAAAAAGCGACATAAATCCACGAAATAGTCTTCCCAATCGAGCAAAGACGGCCATTGTTCACACCCCCTGTTGAGAGTTTGTCCGTTAAATTCCAAATACGAATTTTTGAACTGATTTGTTTTCAGGACCCTTTCGGATCGCCATCTGTCGATATCACCGGATGGTCCACAACGTAGCTGACTGCCGCCGCCAATTCCCGTTCATAAGCGCGTTTCCGATTTAGCCAGGCAGTCCACATTTCCTCGTCCAGCCTTTCTTTTTCCTCCAGGCGCGATATTTGCCCTTGCAGATCCCGAATCTCGGATTCCAGATCGCGGATTTTGGTTTTTCTCGCCTCGCCGCGGGTTATGACCTTTTCGCGAGCGGAATTCTCATAGGAATCAAGAGCCAGGTCTCGAGCGATAGCGCTTTTTACAATATCCTCCGCCTGGGCATTGTCGGCTTTCATTTTTTTCAATAAAGTTTCCTGAATTTTCTCCCTTGGCTGGTTTTTTAAAGGTTCGCTCGACACGAACCGGATGACGGTTTCAATCGACCATTTTCCCGAAGGCGAGAGGATGCCGGCCGCTTCAAAAATATTTTTGAACGAAATCTTCAGCTCGGCGGGCGAATCCGCCAATGCTTGAACGTTGGCGGATTGTATCTCGCTCGCCAGCTCCGCCAGCGTAACGGTCCGCGTTTGAATTTTCCCTGCAGGTTTGGAGCCGCGAGTTTCAGAGATTTCCAGAATTCCAAGACGATCGCCGATTCCCTGCAAATATTTTAAAAAGGTCATGGCTAGACAAATCTCCGAAGCTCTTCGATTCTCTTTTCCAGCTCTTCCATCGGCATTCCGCGAAATCGCTCAGGCAAAAAACGCGCGTCGGTGCATTCTTTAACGGCCACCAAGTCCATATATTCCAGTTTGAAACGATGCGCGCTGGGCCGGATTTCATTTAAAACCCCCGAGAGGATTTCTCGAAAAGGCGGCGGGTCTGCGGCGAGCGCCCGGACGCGCAACGCGCGGACGAGGATCCCTTCGATTTCATTGCCTCCAAGTTCGACGCCTTGGGGAATTTCGGGAATATCCGGCGCCGACAGATTCACCTTGAGTTTGCGCGCAATTGCGATGAACAGATTGCGTATTTCCTCGGCGCTTTCGGGCGGGAATAGCGGCATGTGCACGTCCAGACGACCCTGCCGCTTCAGGTCGACCTCAAGGAGGTCCGGACGCGAGGTGGCAAAAACCCAGACAATCCTGCCCCGATTGCGGGTTTCGGACATTTCCTTGGCGAGCATTGCATAGACGCGGCCGGACAAACCGGCGTCGGAATCGTCCCCTTTTCGCTTTCCTGCCGCCTGATCGGCTTCATCGACGAAAACCAGGACTTGCCCCAGAGCCCTGAGGATGGAAAAGATTTTTTCCAGGTTTGATTCGGTGGCGCCCACCCAGCGGTCGCGGAAATTCTTGAGGATGACGCAGGGAATCCCCAGTTCGCCGGCCCAGCATTCGACGAGGTATGTTTTGCCGGTTCCAATGCGTCCGCTGATCAGGTATCCCATCGGAAGGGCGTTCAGTTCGCCCCTCTTCATCAATTCCGCGTCTTCCCGCAGCCAGGCTTTCACCGAATCGGCGCCGGAAATGTTGTCCAGCGTGAAAGGAGATTCGAGAAATTCCAACAATCCCTGGCATTCCTTTTCAATCCTGTCTTTCTTCATGCGCGTCAACCACTCCGCCGTGATCGACCGGCTGTTTCGAAGGGCGCGCGCGATGATCGTCCTCGCGCCGACCCGGCTGAGCCCGGTCAAACGCCGCCCCAGCGTTTCCAGCGAAACTTCGGAGCGGGCGGCGAGATCTTTGAATTCTCCGGCGGCCAGGGTGCGGACATAGGCGCCCATTTCGTTTTCATCGGGAAGCGGTATGTTCAGGACCGCTGCGTGCGGATTCTCCACAATAAGCCCGTTCAAATCATGCAGAGCCTCGGCGATCAAAACAGTCGCGATATCGGATCGCAGGATTGCGGGATCGTTCGCCCAACCGAGGGCTTTGACGACATTCGAGCTGAAAGCCCCGCCGAGGTGAAGGGGGTCTCCGCGCGGAATTACGAATTCCGAAAACTCAATGACGACCGCAATTTTTCGAGGCGCACGGGATGGATTCCGGATCGACTGCAAGTTGAGCGTTCGGAGGATAAAACGGTCGATCAGCTCCATGGCGGCGCCGGGCTCACGCAGTTGAACGATGATGGAGGAGTGATCCCCCAGCGCGAGCTTGAGCCAGTCGGCCCATTCATCCGCTCCACGGGTTGCACGGATTCCTTTTCCCCGGTCGTAATGCAGCAGGATTTCGTAGTTTTCGAACATCACCTCGTCGAGGAACGTGTTGAGCGCCAGCAGACGGGGTTCGTCGGATTTTTCAAAGGACGCAACAATATCAAAAATATTGCCGTGAAGCAGAAATTGCGAAACGGCGCCGGATTTGAAGAGGTCGCGCATCTCTTCAGCCCAGCGAGGCAATGGCATGGTTGAACTCCTGATGAAAAAGCGCCAGGGATTGCACGGGAAGAAAAGATCGCAACCTTCCCTTCAATCGGCGGCGGATTACAAATGGTCACAAAGAGCCGCGGGACCTATCTGCGCGTTCATTCCTCCGCGGACAGTTTTATTGGCGGCGGCTCCATCAGCAGATCTTCCAGCGAGCCGTATATTTTCTGCTGATCGCTGATCCATTGCGTTGTGTCGCCCAGGGTCGCGGTGATCTGATCGATTCTCTGGGAAACCGTTTCGGAATCGGTCGCCAGCACCGCCTGCTCGCGGACGAGTTCAATCTGTTCCTGGATCCTCGAAAGCTCCGCATCCAGAAAGGCCAGTTTCCCTTTGGCTTCGCCCCGCTTTTCCAATCTTTGCTGCATGATGTCGATTTGCCCCGCAAGGCTTTTTCTCAATTCCTCGCTCAGCGGGCCATGGAGCCGCGTCTGCAATTCCTGAATCCTTTGCTCCAGCCGGGCCGATTCATCGAAATCGCCGGCCGCTCCCCTGATAATCCTGTTGAGTGCCTGACGCGTGGCCAGAAGCCGCAGAAAAACCCAAAGCATGCGGCCCATGCCTTCTCCTTGAGCATTCAAACCGGCCGAAGGCGTCTGCAGGTTAAGCTGCTGCTCCAGGATGCCGCGGCATCGACCCTCAAGCGCACGGTATTTCCGCTGGTCTTCGGCGTCCAATTGCTTCAGAAGAGCTTCGATCTTGTCCTGCCACCGGCGCCGGGATTGCAGGTTTTTGGAAGCAGCGACGAATCTCTGAAAACGCTCATTTGCGCCCAGCGCAAACAGGTACCCCAGTTCGAGGCCCAATCCGATCAGCCAGAAGCCGGGATTGAGAATGCCCAGCAAACCGAATGCGCCAAGGCCAATCCAATTGGGCGGCACCACCATGCCGATCGGCCGGGCGTTGAAAGCCTCGCGGAAATAGTCCCAGAAGCCGGCTTTCATGGGCGCACCGATTTATGGAACGTACAGCTGGAGTCAAATCGCGCCATAAGACCGTCCACGTTCTTGGGTCGGAGAATTTTCTGAAAGGCGCCGGAAAGCCTCCGTAACCAAGTAGACCGCATTTTTGAATTCATCCTTCTCTTGTGCAACCAAGGGCGGGACCCCGACTGTACGCGGGATCGTATCGCGTATATCATAGGCGATTTGCCCGGGCGCCTGAGAAAAAATCCACACTCTTTCCCCCAAATACACAGCCTCGGTTACATTGTGGGTCACACATAGAATCGTGGGTTGAATCCTATGCCAGAGTTGCACGATCAGTTCCTGCATTTCCAGTCTGGTCGGCTCGTCGAGCGCCGAGAATGGTTCATCCATCAGCAGTATCTTGGGCTCCATGACAAGCGACCGGGCTATGGCCACCCGCTGCTGCTGGCCTCCGGAAAGCTGATGCGGGAATTTGTGCCTATGGCCGGAAAGACCGACCTGCTCGATGGCTTCTTCAGCCCTTTTCCTTCGGGATTCGGAGTCGGGACACAAACGGTTTATTTCCAGTCCAAACATCACATTTTGCAGAGCCGTCAGATGAGGAAAAGAGCTGTACTGTTGAAATATCATCCCGCGGTCGCGCCCCGGACCGGAAACCGGCATTCCCTGGACAAGAACCTCCCCTTCCGTTGGCTTGAGAAAACCCGCAACCAGATTCAGGAGAGTGCTCTTGCCGCAACCGGACGGTCCTATGATTGTGATGAATTCGCCCTTGCCCGGAACATCTTCAATTTGAAACGAAACGCCGTGCATAGCGGTGAACGCGCCAAACCGCACGCTTACACGGCGGAATTCGATGACCGGAACTCCTGCTGAGCCGCTGTGGATTGTCAAGCGCCGCTCCGACGATAGGGGAAAAGAATATGGCCGAGACGAGCCCAGACAAGATCGGCGATCCAGGCGATGACGGTGATGATGACGATCACAAGGTAGACCCTTCCTGACATGGCTCGGCGGCGCGCCGTATCGATCAAATCTCCAAGCCCTCCGGTTTTTACCACAACCTCCGCAAGGACAAGGTAGGACCAGCCTATGCCGAACGCGAGCCTCATCGAATGCCAGATGTCGGGAAGCGCGACCGGAACGAGGACGCGGCGGATGACATGCCAGCGCGAAGCTCCCAGGGTGCAGGAAGTCCGCAGGTAGACATCGGGAACAGCGTCGATTGCTTTGACAATCATCGGAAGAAGAAAAATCCCGAACGCCATGGCCAGAAATACGACTTTTTGGGTTTCGTCCAGGCCGAACCAGGACATTGTGAGGGGGACAAGGGTGGCGATAGGGATGTAACCGCTCGCCGTGACGACGGGAGACATTGTGGATCGCATGCTGCCGAAAGACCCCATCAGAATTCCGATAGGCAGCACAATGGCCAATCCCAGCAGATAGCCGAATGCAACGCGCCTGAGACTTAATCCTATGTGTTCCAGGAGGCTTCGATTGTCCCCGTCGCTGCGCAGGAGCTCGCTCAGACTTTCGCCCACCTCCGAGGGGCTGGGCAGGATTGTCGGGCCAAGGATGCGTTCTTCGGGGATCCCATGGGTCAGCATCCACCAGGCCAGCAGAAGAGCCACGAGGGGGATCGCGCCGAGCAACAAGGATATGGCGGCGGGAACCTGCCCGCGGATCTCCGAAAACCATTTTGGCAACATGGATTAAAACATTAAGGCATATGGCGATGTCAGTCAACGAAAAGCGGGTCTCGTTCGGCCTTATATCCTGCCGAAGTTGCGCTCGATTTCGTACATGCTGAACCGAAGGATGATGGACCGGCCGTGCGGGCAATTGGTGGGGATTCGGGTGAGGGCCAGCTGATCGATCAGCCATTGCATCTTTTCGATGGTCAGGGGCATGTTGACTTTGATTGCGGCGCGGCATGCGGTGCCCACGGCAATTCGGTCTCGGATTTGATCCATATCGAGCGTTCTATCCTCAGACTCGAGGCCTTCAAGCATTTCAGTCAGCAGTTTCCGGCAATCGGAATCGCCGGCGATCGCCGGGACGGCGCGCACCAGGATCGAAGAGCCGCCAAAATGCTCGACCTGAAAGCCGTTCCGGTGCAATTCCGGCGTGATTTTATCAATCAATGCAAGCTGCGGAGGCGAAAGCTCGATAGAAAGCGGAACCAGAAGCCCCTGGGATTCCACCTCTCCGCCTATCATGGTCCCGGCCATTTTTTCATACAGGATGCGCTCATGCGCCACATGTTGATCGATGATTAAAAGCCCCTGGCTGTCGCAGGCGATGATATAGCTTTCCTGAAGCTGGCCCAGTATCCGCACATTGCCGGATTGAAACGTCTTCGCCATTTCGCGGGGCGAGCCATAAAGCATATCCGCCGCCACCCTCAATGAAAAATGGTCTTCCCTCTTTGGCAGAACTGCGGCGGGAATTTCCCTGAATGGATAGTTGAGGGCGCGCTGAAAAGGATTAGGCGACGCCGAGGGAGGAGTGAAATCAAAGATCTCAGGATTGGGCGCCGGGATCGTTCCTCCCCGCTGCATCGGAGGCTGCAAAGAAATGTTCTGCTGGGACAATGGATGAGTGAAATCAGGAATTGCAACAGTTCGAGTCAATGCATTTTCTATGGCGCCAAGAACCAGGTCGTGGACGACGCTTTGTTCTCTGAATCGTATTTCAGTTTTGGCCGGGTGGGCGTTGACGTCCACTTGATCCAGAGGCAGATCGAGAAACAAAATGACGACCGGGTAGGCGGACGAAGAGATGCGATGGCGATAAGCGCGCCGTATGGCGCTCATAATCACCTTGTCTCGAATCATCCGGCCGTTCACGTACAGAAATTGAGAATAAGGATTTGTCTTCTGTTCCTGCGGAAGCGAAGTGAATCCATGAACGCTGACCGGGCCGCTTTGGCCGGACAATTCAATCATGTTGCCGAGAAAGCCATCGCCGAACAGCTGATAAATCCTGTCTTTGACATCGGGAACGGAAATGGCGTCGACGAGGATGCGGCCTTCGCTTTCCAGCGTGAAGCGAATCTCCGGATGAGCCAGAGCGTAATGCGTTGCAAGCCTCGCCACATGTCCAAGTTCCGTGTCATTGGAACGGAGGAATTTCCTCCTCGCCGGGACATTGAAAAATAAGTCCCGGACGGCGATTTCGGTTCCCTTGTCCCAGGAAACAGACTTCACCGAGCGCATGACTCCGCCCTGCATTTCGATTTCGGTTCCGGAGACAACGGCTGGATCCGGCCGGAGGGTCTTCAAAGTGAGGCGCGAAACGGAAGCGATGGACGGGAGAGCTTCGCCTCGGAATCCCAAAGTTCCGATTGCCGTCAGATCGTCATCGTCATGGAGCTTGCTGGTCGCATGATGCTCAAAGGCGAGGATCGCATCGTCCTGGCTCATTCCTTCCCCATCGTCGCGAACGGCAATAAGCCTTTTTCCTCCAGAGAGCACTCGGACATGAACATTGCGGGCGCCCGCATCAATGGAGTTTTCGACCAACTCCTTGACAACGGATGCGGGACGCTCGACGATCTCTCCCGCGGCGATTTTGTTGGCCAATATCTCCGGAAGCACTCTGATTTTGCTCATGATAAATTTGAAAACCCCTGTTCCGGAAAACAAGTCTGCTTCGAACCACACGGATAAACCCGGAGAACGAAACAAAGCGTCTTTTTCTCCGTGTTCATTCCCGTGGCCGCTTTGGACAGGACTCGAGATAGTCGGCAAGCTCGGCCTGAGATATTTCCCGTTGGGCGCTGTCTTCCATCCTTTTAATCGAATAGGTTCCGCGCGCCAGTTCGTCGTCCCCAAGGATCAACACGTGCTCCGCGTGGAGCTTGTTGGCCAGGCGAAACTGGCTTTTCAGGCTTCCGGACTCGAAACTGACATAACAGGAATGCCCCCGGGAGCGGAGTTCGTGCGCTATCGATAGCGCTTTTATAAAAGCGGGCTCCCCCATGTACGCCAAAAAAAGCTCCGGCTTCCATTCCCACTTAGCGCTCATTTCTTCGGGTAAAACCATGACCAGCCGGTCCAAACCCATCGCAAAGCCGATAGCCGGCGCCGGCGGCCCCCCCAAAATTTCCGAAAGGCCGTCATACCTTCCGCCTCCCGCCAATGCATTTTGAGCGCCAAGCTCTCCGCTGACGATTTCGAAAGCGGTTCGCATATAGTAGTCAAGCCCTCGGACAAGCTTGGGAAGGATCTCGTATCGGATGTTCGCGTCGTCAAGATAGGACTTTACCTTTTCAAAATGATTGGAGCACTCGGAACAAAGATGCTCTGTGACGACCGGCAGCTTTTCAATACTAGGCTGGCAGCTTTCAACCTTGCAGTCAAAAACTCTAAGGCTGTTGCTGACGGACCTTCGGCGGCAGTCCTCGCACAGATCGGGCTGCGCCTTCTGCAACTCCCTTCGTAAAAGCTCAACATAAGGCGGCCGGCAGTTTTTGCAGCCGATGGAATTGATGAGAAGCCTGGATTTCACTTTCAGGGCGTCGATCAGCCGCAGCGCCATTTCTATCATCTCGGCGTCGGCAGCGGGGTGATCCGAACCCAGCGTTTCCGCGCCTATCTGGAAAAATTGCCGCCATCGGCCTTTTTGTTTCTTTTCATGCCGGAACATCGGGCCGATGTAATACAGCTTTGTCGCCCCCCCGCGATACATGGCGTTCTGGATATAGGCCCGGACGACCGAAGCCGTGGCTTCGGGACGGAGGGTCACCGATCGCTGGCTTTGATCGACAAAGGTGTACATTTCCTTGCCGACGATGTCCGTGTCGCCGCCGATTCCTCTTGCGAACAGTTCGGTTGGCTCGATGATCGGGGTTCTGATTTCAAGAAAGCCGTATTGGCTAAAGATCCGGCGGGCGCTAGCTTCCGCCATTTGCCAGCGGGAAATCTCGTCCGGGAGCAGATCCCTTGTGCCGGGGAGGTTGTTTGGGAGCAATTCTTCCATGTCAGGTTCCTTAAAGAAATAAAGTTCTATGGTAGCAAACTCCGGACGGGCTGGCAGCTTCTTTTATGATGCAATCGGCGAGGATCTACAGATCCGGTTGATTTTCTGCGAAGGCGCTGCGCTTGGAGACTTCCTGAATCAAAGCCTCAAGATAGCTGACGAATTTTCGTATCGAGGTGCGGATCTCAAGGAAATTGCCCGAAGTGGATAGTTCATCCGAGAAAGCTTCAAATTCAGCCAGATCCCGGTACATGAGCGACTGCAGAGAAGAATCTTTGAAAGAGGTCAAGTATTCAAGAATCCGGCTGGAATCGATTTCTTCCTGGTTTTCCAAGATGGAAATCAGCCATTGTCTCAATTCCCATAAATTCTGACGAAGCTTTTCGCCGGTTATCAAGCGTTCGGCTCTGGACGGGAAGAGCGTGGCGCCGTCAAAATTTTTATCGATGGACTGGACAAGAGTTACGATGCAGCTCTGGAAACAGTTCCGCAGCAGCCCGTGACTGTTTTCAATTCTTGCAAAGATTTTGGCGGCGTCCGTCTCGCGCGAGACAAAAACGAGCTCGTGATCCATCACTCTTTGAGATTCCGTTTTCAGCGAATAGGCTATCAAGCCCGCCGCGCTTCTCAGCTCTCGGCCGGCCTTTCTGGACCTGAGCACTTTCGTTTTTAAAAACCCATGAAGATTGTCCATCTCCTCGTGGAGCAGCGAAAAAACAACAAGATCCTGCAACAACGGGCGATCCCTGTTCAGATCCGCAGAAATGATTTTCAGGTATTTGAGAAAACGGAACAGGTACAAAATGGCCAACGCAGCGTTTCTGCGAACCAGATCGTCGGGAATGCCCCGAAGGATGCTCGTCAAAGATTTATTGTCAATGAGATCGTATTGCAGGCGGAATCGCTGGCTCAGCAGCATGTCGATATAACGGCAGTTTTTGAGTTCGCGCCGGAAACATCGGCCAAGGCTGAGAAACAACGGATAGCTTATATTCCGCTCATTTTTCAATGCATCGATGGCGACGCGCAGATCGTTTAAAAGCTCCATAAGTTCGGAAACGCTGTCGCCGGGAGTCAACTGTTCCACAATCCGACTGACATGGAAGTCCAGCACGCGATCCTTTCGCATCTGCACTTCGATGAATTCTTCAAATTCAAGCCGATCGGTTTTAGCCGGTTTGATTATGGCGCAGGCGCAAGCTTCGCTGACCAGGAGGGCCTCGCGGACAATCCGGAGTTCCGAATAAAAGTTGCGGGATGCAATTTCATTCCGCTCCGTTTCCATCAGAGGAAAATGGTCGAGATTGAAAAATGCCCTCACTCCCTTGAGCCATGTCTCCAATTGAAACAGGCTGTCAATGGCGTTCTGAGCTTGAAGCTGCCGGATCCACCCGGCTAAATTTTCGCTTCCGGCTATAATTTCCGAACGCAGGGCGTCCAGAAAAAGATTCTGGCTGCTAAGCGGTCTTGTCTCGGGGGGCATTGGGGTCTCCCGACTTTTCAGTGAAAGAGTTTTCGGAGTCTGCAAGCGTCCGAAACTCCTCCGTGCTTTTTCGAAGTGAAAGCCAGTCCTCGAACAGGGCGGGCGTTTCCAGCCAAACTTGAAACCATGTCGCTATTTCCTTCTTCTGCAGCCGTTTTTTCAGGCCGACTTTTCTGTTCCGGCTGATCAGTTCGGCCCTGCGGCGCCCCAGAAAAGCGATTCGGCGACAATACGCCACACCTTTCTTATCGCTCGCAGCTGCATAATTGCGGCATTTTTTTTCCAGGAGCTTGATAGTTCGCTCCGCCTCCTGGAAAGTCGTGAAGGCCAAGATGCCTCTAAGCTCCTCTTGATAAGGCAGTTCGAATTGGAGTTCCCCATCGAAAATGTCGGGAATCATTGAATCGCCGTCAGGGCTCCATCGAGGTCAATCTCGAAAAAAATCATTCGCGACCTGTTGTCTCGTCGAAATATGTTGGGTATGTAAACCTTTGATTTTAATAAATATTCGACAATATCCTCGCCTTCCGGGACAGGCATGTAAAGGAAGCCGCCGCCGCTGGCATGAGGCGGAATGATTTTATTCCGCAAAAACTTGCTTTCAAAATCAGCGATCGCGTCGTCGCTTATTTTGGCCTCGGCAAGTCTTGGCACAGGACTTTTAATCCAGGATTTTGCGGGCTTGAAAATGCGTTTGAGCGCCTCGTCGGGAGACAATGTGCATAGACGTCTGTCTTTGCCTATCAGCTCAATCGAGGCGCCTTCGACTTCCACGGGAAAGTCGTTGTCATTGAAAATGGCGACAACCAACGGCATAATGCCGCGGGTGATCATGTCTTTTTTGTCAAAAACCGAAGCTGCAAGTTTATCGGTGAACAGCGGTTCCACCGCAATGACCACTTGTTCGCTTTCAAGTCTTGCGGCGTAGCTGCTGCGGCTGCGAGGGCTCCAGGGCCGGCTTTTATAAGGCCAAAGAGACTGAGCGGCCAACAGGAGCGCCGCAGCTGTCAAAACGACCGGGAGAAGCTTGGCTGTTTTTTTCATATGCTCTTAAATAATATCATCGGCTGAGGTTGCTGCAAATTGCAATACCCTGCATATCTTTTAGTCCGGCTGATTCTGGGCGTTTTCAGAGTTCTTCCGCGTTCGGCGGGAATCGTGATTATCCGAATGCTTGCCGGTTGCGTCTATTATTGCGATTTCAGGCACAAACGCATCGCCGCAGTGAACCTCCGAATCGCCTTTCCCCGCTTGAGCGAAAAGGAAAGACGCAGGATAGCCCGGAGGAGCTTCCAGAACACGGCGATGAATCTGCTGGAAATCGGCCGTCTGGCGCCGCTCAACGATGCAAATATTGCTTCCCTGGTCGAATACGACAAGGATGCCGGATTGAACAACTACCTTGAGGCGCATTCCAGAGGAAAGGGCATTATCTATCTTACGGGGCATTTCAGCGCCTGGGAGCTTCTGCCGATCGCGCATTCGCTTTACGGACACCCGCTAAGCTTTATTACGCGCCCGTTGGACAACGCCGCGCTGGAACGTTATCTGCAGAAAATGCGCGAATCCAAAGGCAATAAAGCGATCAACCGGCGCAATTCCTCCCGGCTGATCCTGCGGGCCCTGAGTTGCAACGGCGATGTGGGCATTCTGATGGATCACAACACCACATTTCACGAGGGCATATTCGTCGATTTTTTCGGCATCCCTGCCATGACCACGACCAGCATTGCGCGTTTTGCGCTGCATACAGGCTGCGCAGTCGTTCCCGTGTATTTGACGCCGATGCATCGCGGGCGTTACACAATGAAATTTCATCCTCACATTAAACTCGTCTGGACGGGGGATCTTGACCGCGACATTGAAGCGAACACCCGGATTTTCAATGAGATCCTGGAAAAAATTATTCGCCAGCAGCCGGAATCCTGGATGTGGGGGCATAAGCGATGGAAAAACCAGCCCCCGGGGAATCCGCCGGATATTTACAGGCTGTCCGGCGAGGAGTTGGACCGCTTCCTGAAAGAGAGGCAGGGTCCCGGGACCGTTTCGCCCGGCGCTGAATAGTATTTTTCATGCGCGCCGGAGTTTCCGGGATCCGTCAATTCGCCTGCAGATCTGGAAGCAGGCGGCGGAATTCGTTTTTATATCGGATGCTGTCGAGCGGCGAGTGGACTTTTCTGAGCTCTTCCATCAGGATTTCTCGAAACTTATCCGGCTCGAGCTCAACCGCTTTAGCGAAAGCCGAAATCGCCTGTTGCGGCTGATTATTTTTCAAATAAAGGAGTCCGAGTTTGAAGTGATTCATCGCCCGCGCTTTGCCGAGTGCAATGATTTTTTCATGCGCTTGAATCGCGCCCTGGTTCAATCCGAGTTTTTCATGGACCAGCGCAAGATTCGACCATGCCGCATAATTATCCGGATCCAGTTCCACAGCGAAATTCAGCTCGGATAGCGCTTCGTCAAGCCTGTTGTTTTCGGCGTAAAGCGTGCCCAGACTGAAATGCGCCTCCGATTGTTTTGAATCCAGCTCAAGAGACCTCCGGTAGGCCGCGATTGAATCGTCCATTTGATTCAAATCGCCATACAGTTCCCCCAGGAGATAATAAACCTGGGAATTTTTAGGATTCAGCCGCACTGCGTTCAAAAGAGCCGCGACGGCTTCATGTTTTTTCCCGAGGTCGGCGAGCGTCGTCCCGAGCTTGAAAAAGACCGAGTGGCGCTCGAAAGCGGTCTCAGAGGCGGCTTTATAGGCAATGGCGGCCTTTTCCTTCAGTTGCTGGAAAACATAAGCGTCGCCGAGAAACTCAAGCAATTCCTGATTGCCCGGGCGTATTTGGTTTGCAGTTTCCAGTTCGACGGCGGCTTCGGGATATTTTTTTTGACTCATGTAAATCAAGGCCAGGTTGTATCGCGCCGGGAAACTCCGTGAATCGACGCGCAATGCGTCTTGATAATGACTGACCGCTTTATCCAATCGATTGTTGCGGTGGTATAGAACCGCCAGGTTCACTCGCGACTCGATATCGGCGGGAGCGGCGTCCAAAATCCGCTCCAGGCAGTGAATAGCCGCGGAATCGTTCTTTGCGTCGAATTGCAGGGATGCCAGAGCTTTCAGCATCCGAAGGTCGTCGGGATATATTTGGATCCCTTCTTCAAGCGCCCGGATTGCATCCTTGCTGTTGCCGATTTCCTGATAGGCGGAGGCAAGAAGGAATTGCGTTCTTTCGAATTTCGGGTCCAGCGCAACGACCGCTTCAAATTCAGCGACTGCCTGCGGCCATCGCTTTTGATTGGCGTAAAGAAGCCCGAGATTGTAGCGAGCCTCGATAAAATCGGGTTTGATCCTGATCGCCTTCAGAAACAGTTCCGCCTGCTCATCGCTGTTCTCCTTGGGAGTTCCGATCATTTCCTGGGCTTTTTTGACCCACCCGTAGGCTTGGTTGTATATTTTGGCTTCTTCTATGGTGGGGACTTTTTCTTTGGGCTGTTTCTTGGATTTTGCGGCGCCCGATTGTGAGAAAGAAAAACCGGAGGCAAAAAGCAGAGCCAGCAGAATCAAGCCTATGCGGATCATGAGATGATTTTAGAGGACGACTTCTCTGCGTGCAACAGCTCTTTGGCATTCTTCGGATTTCGGGGGCTGTCCGGAAGGAGGCTGGCTGAATATCAGCATTAATGGCAGGCCTGGGCGCTCCAATGGTTCAGCTCAAAGCCTGAAAGCGTACGACAACCCGTTCTGGAGATAAAACGCGATTCCGAAAACCGTTTTCTCCGGCAGGAGATGAAACCGCCCTGTTTTCAGGAAATATCCTCAAAAGAGGCAATCCGGCGGAATTCCCGGTATCTGGATTCAATATCCTGGCGCGTCAGATTCCCCAACCGGTTCGGTCCGAAATCGGTCACGTTAAATGAGGCCATTACAGAACCGAAAACAACGGCTTTCCTCAATGCCGCATCATCGCAGGTTTTGGAAGCGGCCAGCCAGCCCATGAGGCCGCCGGCGAACGAATCTCCCGCTCCCGTTGGATCCAGAACATTTTCAAGCGGATAGGCCGGAACTCCGAAAATGGAATCCGCGCTGAACATCAAGACTCCGTACTCCCCTCGCTTGACCACCAGGATTTTGGGCCCCCAGGAAAGAATTTGCCGGGCTGCGCGGATAAGGTTGGCCTCCTCCGCAAGCTGCCGGGTTTCCGCATCGTTGATGACCAGCATGTCGATTGCGGCGAGGGTTTTGATCAGCGAATCCCGTTTGTTTTCGATCCAGTAGTTCATCGTATCGCAGGCGATCAGCTTCGGCCGCTGCATTTGCTCCATAACGGATCGCTGGAGGTCCGGATCTATGTTTGCGAGAAAAAGGTAGTCGAGGGAGCGATGCGATGGCTGCAGTTGAGGCGCAAAATCGGAAAACACATTCAACTGAGTGTCCAGAGTTTTGGCCGTATTGAGATCCAATCCATATTCGCCCTTCCAGCGAAATGTTTTTCCTTCGCGGCGCTGAAGGCCCGACAGGTCAATTCCCTTTTGCTTCAAGAACGATATGTGACCTTCGGAAAAATCTTCGCCGACGACTCCGATAATGCTGACATCGGTGAAGTAGCTCGCCGCGATGCTGGAGTAGGTCGCCGCGCCTCCCAGCACTTCTTCTTTGCACCCGAAGGGAGTGCGAACCGAATCGAACGCCACAGAACCCACAATCAATAATCCCATTTTTCCCTCTTCGGTAATGTTCAGCCTTCTCAGGCGAGATATTTTCCAAGGATGCCGCGCAGTTTTTCTTTGGTTTCGTTTGGGATGAGAGATTTATCGGTAATCAATGCATACTTCAAGGCTTCTCCGCACGAGCATTTTCTAGAATAATCCAAATCCCGGACTGTCTGCGCGAGGATCACCTGCGCAGTCTGACAGTTTTTTTGCAGGTTTCCCACAATCATATCGGCGCTGACGGTTTCGTGCGATTCGTGCCAGCAATCGAAATCCGTCACCAACGCGATGGTCGCATAACAGATCTCCGCCTCTCGAGCCAGCTTGGCTTCCTGAAGATTGGTCATGCCGATAATGTCCATCCCCCAGCTTCGGTAAAGACGGGACTCCGCCTTTGTCGAAAAAGCCGGCCCTTCCATGCACAGGTAAGTTCCGCCTTTTTTTGCAGAAATTCCGGCTCTTTGAGACGAAAGGCAAACCTGCTCCAGGAGGTTTCGACAAATAGGATCTCCGAAAGCAATATGAGCCACGATGCCGCCGCCGAAAAAACTGGAAATTCTGCCATGAGTTCTGTCCACAAACTGATCGGGCAAAACGATGTCAAGGGGGGCGATTTCTTCTTTCAAAGAGCCGACTGCGCTGACGGATAATATGCGTTCCACGCCCAAAAGCTTCATTGCATAAATGTTGGCGCGAAAGTTCAATTCGGAGGGCATGTGTTTATGCCCGCGGCCGTGGCGGGAGAGGAAGACAACCCTTTTCCCGGACAGAGTTCCCGCAATCAACGGGTCCGAAGGATCGCCGAAGGGAGTCTTAACCGCTATCTCCTGACGATCCACCACTCCCGGCATGTCATAAAGACCGGTTCCGCCTATAATTCCGATTCTGATTTTTTCCATACGATTCAGGTCTCACTTGTTTGCGATGCAAGCCGCTCCCCGGGAGTCGTTTCCTGTCACCGCGCTTATTTGAAAACGAGGTTTCTTTCGAAATCGGCTGCGGAAGTCGCCGCGGCCCTGGCTGTAGTCATGTCGATGACGCCCGCCGAATACAGATCCGTCAAGTGTTGATCGAAAGTCTGCATGCCGTAGAGATCTCTTCCTTTCTCCAGAAATTCTCTCATCGTGTCTGTTTTCAGGGGATCGGCGATGCACTCCTGTATGGATTGAGTCCGGCGCATGATTTCGCATGCAACCACTCTTCCCTTCCCATCCGCCCGGCGCACCAGCCTTTGTGAAATCACAGCCAACAGGGTCTCGGAAAGTCTGAGCCTCACGGATCCCTGCTCGGAGGGCTCAAAAACACTGATCAGCCGGGAGATTGTTTTGGGAGCGTCGGTTGTGTGGACAGTGGACAAGACCAAGTGGCCGGTCTCCGCCGCTTTGATTGCAATGTCGATCGTCTCCTTGTCTCTCATTTCTCCGACGAGGATGATATCCGGGTCCTGGCGCAGCGCCGCCCGAAGGGCTTTGGCGAAGCTTTCGGTGTCCGACCCGCATTCTCTCTGGATGATGCTGCATCGATCGTCCCGGTAGAGAAACTCAATGGGGTCTTCGATCGTGATGATCTTCTTCTGGCTGATTTGCGTCACGTAATTGATCATGGCGGCCATCGTCGACGATTTGCCGCTGCCGGTGACGCCGGTTAAAAGTATGAGGCCGTTTTCGCCTGCGGCGATGTCCGCCAGCACCTTGGGCAGCCCAAGGCTTTCGAATGTCGGGAGAACGAAAGGAATGTGACGCAGGACGATGGCCAGCGTCCGCCGCTGGCATGCGATATTCACCCGGAATCGTCCCAGGCCGGCTACGGTATGGGAGCAATCGAAGTCGGTGAGAGCTTCAATAAAAGACGCGGCATTGTCTCGGGTGCATCTTCGACCGGCGAGAAGGATTCCCGCGGCAATAGTGGCAATATCCGCCGCTGAAAGCGGCCCGGAGTCCGGCGCCATGCACAGCCTGCCGTCGAGGCGCAGACGAAACCCTCCCCCCACCGAAATATGAAGGTCGCTGGCGCCCTGATCCACCATGAATTTCAACATCCGGCTGAAACGTTCAAAGGCTCCGCCTGCCGTAGCTTCGGGCGTTTCGTTCATAGGCTCCTTTCCGTGTCGTCAGGGCATGCAATCAGGCGTCGGCAAATTCACGAGGCTTTCCCCCGGTCGTTGCTTTAAAAGTCGAAGCATCTTAGCAACACCAAGCTGTCGGCGTCAATTTGTCTGTTTTGCTTGATCGGCGGGTTTTTCAATTCCGGCGTCGGCCTGTTATGGCTTCATGAACATCTGGCCGTTCGAAGCCGCGAAACTGTTCGTAAAGGATGAGACATTCCTTCTATCGACAGGGGCTAAAACCTGGTTGATATTTTCCAGCGTGACCACTCGATTGCGGCCGGTCGTTTTCGCGGCATAGAGGCATCGGTCCGCGGCGTCAACCAGTTCGCCTGCAGTCGAAAAGGGATGAGCGCCCGACATGGTTGCGCACCCGACGGATATCGTGACCGGAATATCCGCTCCCTGATCGATGGGATGGGGATGAATCATCACCGCGGTTTGAATGCGTTTCGAAAGATCAGCCGCCGCTTTTTCCGCCGTGTTGGTTAACAGGATAATAAACTCATCCCCTCCATACCTTGCGACCGTATCGAACTCGCGAGTGCATAATCGCAAGACGCGGGCGACGGAAGCAAGAACGCTGTCGCCTCCCTGATGTCCATGCGAATCGTTGATGGTTTTGAAATTGTCGACATCGATAAAGAGAACGCTCAACGGCTGGTTTGATTCTTTTGCGCCTGAGAACAGCTGCGGGAGGATTTCATTGAAATACGCCCGATTGGCTACGGAGGTGAGTTCGTCGCGCTGGGCGTTCATTCGGACTTCGTGAACGGTGCGCTGCGCCTGCAAATTCAATTCGACCAGCGCCTCCCGTGCCTGGTCAAGAACCCGGTCGATGAATTCCTCGCCACCGAGATCGATGTCAAGATTGGCTGTCGCTTCGGGAAGCGCTTTGGCGATGTCGCCCAGAAGTTTTTCGAACTGAGCGGGCGACATGCCGAACAAATGCACCGATTTCGCGCGTGCGCAGCCGGTAGCGGCGGCTGCGTCGCTTTGAGTCCAAATTCCCGCAATTTCGCTGGCCAGCGAAACGCACTTGCTGAAAATCGATGCCTCGTCAAAGTTTAGCGACGCCCGATGGCTGCATGAAGCCGCCTGCTGCAAATTGACTGGCAGGTTCCAGCGGGCTAAAAGCCATGCGCCGACATCCGCATGGTCGCTCCCGTATTCCTGCCTCTCAAGCTCCGTCAAAAGCGCGTGATCGCCCTTGGAAGCCGCGACGATTGCCGAGTAAGAGTCCGGAACAGCCTCGTTCAACACCAGGATCCCGATGTCCTGAAGCAATCCGCCGAGAAACAACTCTTCATGATTGGCTGCATTATACAGCTCTCCTATCACTCGGCTGGCGGCTGCGCATATGACGCATCTCTGCCAATAGGATTGGTGGTTGAATCCGCATTTCCCTTTTTGCAGCCCGCGCACAAGCGAAAAACTCAAAGCCAGACTTAAAGTCGCGTTCACCCCGAGTATTGTGATGGCGCGCTCAAGCGTCGTCACTTGCGACCGAACGCCGTACCAAGCCGAATTGGCGACTTTCAGAACTTTCCCGCTTAAAGCCGGATCCCGAGCAAGAACTTTTGCTACCTGGCCGATGCCCACGCTTTCGTCCTGACAGATATCCAAAACCTGCAATACAACCGCAGGGACGCTCGGGAGCGTCCTGCATGCTTTCAACTGCAATTGAAGAGATTCGGGCAACGAGGTCATTAGTATTATTTTGTCTCCAGAATGCATTTCGGTATTTTGTAGCGGAAACTTCAATGCAAATCGCTTCTTTGATTCAATCTTACAAAGAATTGCCGCTTATAGTTTTTTTTGCGGAAGAGGTAGAGTGGAATCGGCATTTTTAGTTAAATTGCACCACAATTGCTCTGCGGCGGCATACGGGTCCATTTCGCGTCGGTCGACCAGGCGCGCGCACTCCCATATCTGCTCTTCGGCGCCCTCATGCTTTAGAAGCTCTTCATGAGCCTTAAGCCCGACCAGTTCCAAAATGCGATTCCTGAGTCTTTGAAGGTTTTGGTTCCGTCGAATTTCGGAACGGGACAGAAATTCGCGGTATTCCCCTATCGCCTGGACGCATTCTTCGATTCCGACGCTTTCCGAGGCAACGGCGCGAACAATCGGTGGTTTCCAGCCATCCGGCCTGTCGCTTTGGGCGATCAGAGTTCTCAGTTCGCCCTCTGTTTTGTAGGCGCCGGGGTGGTCGGCCTTATTGATGACAAACAGGTCCCCGATTTCCATTATTCCGGCTTTCATGTTTTGAATGTCGTCTCCCATTCCTGGGACAAGGAGCACGATGGTTGCGTCGGCTGTTTGCGCAATTTCGACCTCTCCCTGTCCCACCCCGACGGTTTCAATGATGACAATTTCGAAGCCGGCGGCGTCCATAACGGTCAAGGCGTCTGCAGTGGCGCCGGAGAGTCCGCCCATGTGCCCTCGCGTGGCCATGCTGCGGATAAAAGCGCCCGGGTCCAGGGCTCGCGACTGCATTCGGATTCGGTCTCCGAGGATCGCTCCTCCGGAAAAAGGGCTGGTAGGATCGACTGCAATGACTGCGACCTTTTTTTGCTGCAGTCGATACGCTTCGGTCAGCCTGTCGACCAGCGTGCTCTTTCCCGCTCCCGGAGCGCCGGTGACGCCGACTGTAAAACACCGTCCGGTATAGGGATGCAATTGACGCAGACAGGGAATCGCTTCCCTGAACCCGTTTTCCACAATCGTCAGAAGCCGGGCGACCGCCCTGTAATTGCCCGCCAGAACTTCGCGGACCATTTCATCTTGTTGAAATCCGCCATTGCCGTTCATGTGCATAAAAATATCTTTAATCCTCTCCCAAAACGCTTTTAATAATGGCGACGGCCTGCAGAATTTGATCCCGATTCACGTCCTTATGAGTCACCAGGCGGATTTTCGCAGGATTCACGACCGAAATCAAAACTCCCTTGCTTTTTAAGAGAGCGGCGAAATCCTCGCCATTCAAACTCGTGCGCTCGATCCCCGCCATCACGATGTTGGTGCGCACCGTATCCGGTTCCAGATCCAGGCTGGAGATATCCGCCAGCCTGCCGGCCAGCAAACGGGCATTTTGGTGGTCTTCGGCGAGGCGTGGGGGCATTTTTTCCAGGGCGATCAATCCCGCCGCCGCGAGCACTCCCGCCTGACGCATCCCTCCACCCAGCATTTTGCGCACGCTTCTTGCCTTTTCGATAAACTCTTTCGAACCGGCGAGCATGGACCCGACTGGAGCGCCAAGCCCCTTGGAAAGGCAAAACATTACGGAATCGCATTCGCCGGTCAAGCCGGCGACGCTATCGCCCAGAGCGGCAGCTGCGTTAAAAATCCTTGCGCCGTCCATATGGACAGGCAATCCAGCCGCATGCGCCTGGCGGCAGATATCTTCGATCTGCCGCCGTGAATACAAGGCGCCGCCGGCCATGTTGTGCGTGTTTTCCAGCGCGATCAAACCGGTTTGGGCTCGATAATAGATTTTCGGACGGATGGCTGCCCGGATTTTTTCCCAATCCAGGATTCCCCCGGGCGTCGGGATCGGGCGGGCAAGCGTTCCGCTGATGACTGCCATGGCTGCCATTTCGAACTCGTAAATATGTGCAGTGGCTTCTGTGATCACTTCCTGGCCCGGACTGGTATGAACCCGGATTGCGATCTGATTGCCCATTGTTCCGGAAGGAACAAAAAGCGCCGCCTCTTTCTGAAAAATATCCGCGGCGTGCGCTTCAAGTCGATTGACGGTCGGATCATCCTGGTAAACATCGTCTCCAACCTCGGCGGCGGCCATGGCGCTCCGCATTTCGGATGTCGGTTTTGTCACGGTGTCGCTCCGCAAATCTATCCAGAGATTCTGCATACAAATCGCCCCCGCCATTTAAATGAAAAGCTGAAATATTTCGTTGGAAAAAAGCATCCCCGAAGGAGTCAGCCGGATGACGCCGGCCCCCATTTCAATCCATCCCCTGGCATTCAGATTCCTGATCGAATCCTCATAGCTCAAGCGGCGTTCTTCTGAGCACATTTTTTGCAACCGTTTCCAGTCCACGCCCTTGTTGAGCCGCAAACCCAGAAAAAGCTCCTCCTCGATCGCCTGCGAAACGGAAACCGGCTCACGCCAGATTGCCGGCGAATCTCCATTTTCAATCGAGCGCACATATTCATCCATTTTGGAATTATTCGCATACCGGAACCGGCCGTCGAAAGAATGGCTGCCCAATCCGAAACCCAAGACCGGCTCGCGCATCCAGTACTTCAAATTGTGCCGGCATGAGAAGCCCTCCCGGGCGAAATTGCTTATTTCGTACTGCTGGCATCCGCCCGATGAGAGGCGATCGATGGTTTCCAGATAAAGATCCGAAACCAGGTCCTCTTCAGGAATCTGGACAGATCCATCGGCGATCATTGAATGCAGGCGACAGGAACCGTCCAGGTCCAGCATATAGACAGAAAGGTGTGGGACGTCCAATTCAACAGCTTTTTCCAGGTTCATCCTCCAGCTCTGCAAGGTCTGGAGCGGAAGCCCGAGCATCAAATCCATGTTGATATTGACAAAACCGGCTTTGCGCAAATCGCGGAGCGATGCGTCTATATCGCCGGCGCTGTGGATCCTGCCGACAGCTGCGAGTTCGGCATTGTCAAAGGATTGCGCCCCGATCGAAATCCTGTTCACCCCTGAATCGCGCAGTTTCAAAATCTTGTCTTCGGTCAGAGTGCCGGGATTCGCTTCCAATGAAATCTCGCAATCGGCTGAAACGGAATAACGTTTCCGACATTCAAAAATCAGGCGGGATATTCGGTCTGCCGGCACAATGCTGGGAGTGCCGCCCCCGAAATAGATCGAGTCGACATTTTCATCGCTGGATCGGGTTGAAAACCGTTCGAATTCCTTGTGGATGGCTTCCTGGTATTTCTCCTCGCTTTGGGCCTGAAACGGCGCTGTCGTAAAGTGGCAGTAGTGGCACCTGGACTGGCAAAACGGAATATGAAAATAAATGCCGAGGTTCACGAAACCGCATCCTGCTTGCTGCAAATAATTAAACGCCTGCGCCTGTCAAGGATTCCAACGCGATGAATTCAACGCCGGCAAGGCGCATTTCTTCAAGTGCTTCTTTCTCAGCTTTTGGCGCAATAGCCCGGATTGCGTCCGTCACCAGAACTGTCTGAACTTTCCTGTGTCGCAGCCCAAGGCAGGCGATGCGGACGCAGTACTCCGTTGCAACCCCGAAAACGATCGCGCGAGGCGGCAAAGCGCGGACCAGGCGCTCAGCCATTGGGTTGCTGAACAGATCCAGCGATTGCTTCTCCAGGATGATCTGCTGATGTTTTCGCAGGGCTTCAATCAGATTGCGGTCGACCAGTTTGTTTTGCAGCAGAAGAGGGCGAGGCAGCGTCGTTTCTTCGATTTTGCGCTGTCCTTCCGTCCCCAGCACGCAATGGGGAGGAAACTGCCGGAATTCCGGGTCTTCCGATACATGCGCATCCATGCTGGAAAGGATGGATATATCGTTCTTTCGCGCAAAATCAAACAGCTTCCGAAGCTTGGAAACAATCCGCTCGGCGCCGGGCACATAGAGAGCTCCGGAAGGGAGCATGAAGTCCCGCTGGGTGTCCACGTCCAAAAAGAATAAATTTTTCATTTCTTCGCTCCAACAGATCATTATACCGATACCGTAGGCGCGCCGCCAGCCGTGATCCCGTCAATATTCGCAGCAGCGACGGCGCCCGCCGCGCTTTTCAAATGAGGCGTGCGTTAATCAGGCCTGCGTCCGCAAAGCTATAGTAGTCGTCGTGGCCGATCACGATATGATCCAGCACCCGGATGCCGAGGATCTCGCCTGCATGAACGAGCCGCTGGGTGCACTCTTTGTCTTCCCTGCTCGGAGCGGGATCTCCGGACGGATGGTTGTGCATGAACAGAATTGCCGCCGTGCTGTCGCGAACTGCCGGAGCGAACACCTCTCGCGGATGAACGACGGAAGTGCTCAAACTCCCTATTGAAACAAGGACTTCTCGAATCAGCTGATTTTTTGAATTCAGATGAAAGGAGAAAAAGTGTTCTTTGTTGGCTGCAAAAAAGCGCGCCCGGTATCGGCAAAACAGGTCTCTGGAGTTCAAAAAGCGCTCTGCGGGACGGAAGGGCATGGAACAAACTTCGCGCCCCAGTTGTAGAGCGAAATATAGGGCCGCCGCCTGCCGTCCGGAGAGTTCTCCTGCATTGCGGATTTCCTCCAGGGATGCCAGCGCAAGGTTTTGGGCGGATCCGAAATGATCGAGCAGGCGGCTGGAAGCTTCTCGTGCGGCATGCCTCCCGTCGCCGACGACATTGGACAGCATTTCTACTATAGCAGCGCCATCCCCGTGTCCGGAAAATTCAATTCTAGCGTTCATCGGCTTTGATGATCAGCGATTGAAAACAAGCGTCCAGTTTTTATCTTGCCAATCATCTAATGGCCGACAGGCGCAGAGAGCCAAAAGAAATTGTCGAAAATATCAATAAAACGGGCGGCGGCCGCCAAAGCTAAATCGCCAGGCCTCCATCGACTTGAATCACTTGGCCGGTTATGTAGCGCGCGTTGTCCGAAAGCAGGAATGCCGCAACTGAGGCCACTTCTTCGACGGTCCCGAAACGTCCGGCAGGTATGTTTTGAAGTGCGGCGGTCTTGTAGGCGTCCGAGAGGCTCTTTGTCATATCCGTGTCGATCCATCCCAAGGCGAGCGCATTTACCGTAATGTTCCGTCCGGCCAGTTCTTTTGCCAGAGACTTTGTCAGCCCAATCATGCCCGCTTTGGAAGCCGAGTAGTTCGCCTGCCCGGCCATTCCTCGAACACCGCTGATGGACGAAACATTGAGGATGGCGCCGAAGCGCGATTTTATCATTGCGGCTGAAACGGCCCGCGAATAATTGAAAGCGCTTTTCAGATTTGTTTCAATAACTTCGTCCCAATCCTGCTCGCTCATCCGCACCAATAGCTTATCCCTGACAATTCCCGCGTTGTTCACCAGATAATCGATTGCGCCGAATTGGCTTAAAACTTCCCGAACCATGGCCTCGGCCGCCTTGAAATCTCCGGCTGGCGCCTGAACCTGCAAGGTGCGGACGCCCAATTCGGAAATCTCTTTTGACAGGCGATCCGCATCCGATTGACTCTTAGCGTAGCTGAAGGCGATATTGCAGCCGCGGCGTGCAAGTTCCAGGGAAATCGCTCGTCCAATTCCGCGTGCAGCGCCTGTGACGATTGCAGTTCGTTCCCGGAAAACCATCGATAGCACCAAGGGGCGTCCGGCCGCGTTTAGAAAACGCGTCAAACTCTTGATTTAAAATGGGAAAGGGTACATAAGCCAACCGGCTACAAGCGAAAGGACGACGAATGAACAGAAAATGAGACCAAAGTACTTCAACCGCTCCCTGACGCTGTTTTTGGCTATAAGGGCCATGACGAATGAAGTCAGGATGCTGAAAACCAGCAGCAAAAGAAAATGATTGTTCATTGTTTTCTGCCCAGCGAGATGTCGAAAACGTCGACTGCAATCAGCATATTGAGAAGGCCGGCGACGTAGAGAAAAAGGTTCGCATAATCGTAGGTGTACGCGGTAGGATCTCCAACGCCCGAACCTCCAAACCAAGGAATCCAATACAGCAATCCGGCGCCTGCTTCTGAAATAAACTTAAGGGATGCAAACACATCTCCAAATGCAGGATCGAACAACCTGCCGCGCAATTGCAGTCCGATCGTCACCATTAGCGAGATGGAGATAAAAAAACCTGCGGCGCGAGCCCATTTCCCGTTCAGCGCATGCCCAAGTCCGGGGACGAGAAGTCCTGCAATGCATAAGGCTGTTGCTTTGGCTGTGGCGGTTGGTGCATCTTCCTGCCGGCTTTTTTGTTCCTCTTGCTGCAATAATTGCGTATCCATAAGCCTTTTATCTTACGGAAAGCTTTCAAACCAGTCAAGTCAAAGCCCTTTGGACGCAATTGATTCGCCCCGCTGCCGCCGAATTCTAAAAAAGCTCAAAAGCTATTGCTTCAGTCGCGGCAAGCCGATATCGAAGGTGTGGCGCCGGCATGCATAACCGCCGGTCTTAAATAGAGGAACTCTATGAATCTCGATACTCTCCTTCGCGTCATGTTCTCCAAAGGCGCATCCGACCTGCACTTGAAGGTGGGCTGTTTCCCTCATCTCCGCATTAATGGAGAGCTGGTCCCGCTGGGAGACCAGGGGAAATTGGCCAAAGAGGATTCGCTGATGATGGCTTTTTCCATTATGAACAATAAACAGAAAGAACGTTTTCGCGACAATGCCGAGGTGGACATCGGATACGGCGTCAAGGGGCTTGGACGCTTCCGTGTCAACGTCTTTCAGCAAAGAGGGAATGTTTCGATTGCGATCCGCGCCATCCCGACCCATATCATGAATTTCGAAGAGCTGTACCTCCCCGGAATTCTTGAAACGATTGCGCGCGAGCCCAGAGGCTTGGTTCTGGTCACCGGGACGACGGGTTCCGGAAAGTCGACCACCATCGCCTCGGTGCTAAACTACATCAACGAACAAACGACACGCCACATCATTACGATTGAAGATCCTATTGAGTTTCTTTATCAGGACCGAATGAGCCTCATCAGCCAGCGCGAAATAGGCGTCGACGCAACGAGTTTTGCGACTTCGCTGCGCAGCGCCCTCCGGCAGGATCCCGATGTCATTCTCGTCGGTGAAATGAGGGATCTGGAAACGATCGAAACCGCCCTTGTCGCCGCTGAAACAGGACACCTTGTATTTTCCACGCTCCATACTCTGGACGCGGTCGAGACGCTCAACCGAATCACTGCGGTTTTCCCCATCCATCAACAACGGCAGATACGGCTTCAGCTGGCCATGGTGCTTCGAGCGGTGATATCCATGCGTTTGATGAGGAGGTCGGACGTCCCGGGGCGCGTTCCCGCGATAGAAATCATGAGGACCACGGAGTTCATTAAAGACTGTATCCTCGATCCCGAGAAAACGCGCCTGCTGCGAGAAGCAATCGCCGCCGGCACTTCGCAGTACGGGATGCAGACTTTCGATCAGTCCATTTACGACCATTACAAAGCAGGACGCGTTTCGCTCGAGGACGCTTTCAATTATTCGACAAATCCGGAAGAATTCAAATTGCGGGTGCAGGGCATCTATACGACCAAAGACGCCGCCATCGAAGCCATGGAGAAGGAAATGGCCAGATAAAAAATTTCCGGATCGCGACATCAAGTTAACTGTCCTGAAACGCCCGGCAGCTGGTCTATACTGTAGCCGCTTATGGACGCAAACGTTTCAAAGACGCTTTTTAAAAAGGCGGGAGAGCTTCTGGCCAGGCGATCCCACAGCCGGGGAGAATTGAAGGACGAGCTTTTGAAATTCGCCGGCCCAGCCCAGGTCGAAACAACATTGGACCGTCTGGAAAGCCTTCATCTTCTCAATGATGCAGAATATGCGTATAATTTCGCTCTCGACCGGATGAAGCGCCGTGGATGGAGCCCTGCGAAAACGTTCGACGCCCTGGTTCAGCGCCGCGTGCAGCAGAATGCGATCGAAGCCGTTTTGGCGCGCATCCAAAACGAGGAAGGCGAAAAATTCTCATTGCAGTCATGCATCGAGCGTTATTGCAGCAGGAAAGGCCTGCCTTCGAACCCGAAAGATGTCGGCAAGCTGATATCGCGCCTGCGGCGACGAGGCTTCGACGAGGATGACATTATTAGCGCTTTGAAGCAGGCAATTTCCGGCGCGAATTCACAGCGCTTTGAAACAGGAGAATGAATTGATCAGCAGCAATCAGATCCGAAAAACATTCTTAAAATATTTTGAAGGCCAAGGACACAAAATCGTTCCAAGTTCATCGCTAATACCTTTTAACGATCCCAACCTTCTTTTTTCCAACGCGGGAATGAACCAATTCAAGGATATTTTCCTTGGAAACGAATTCCGTCCCTATCGTCGGGCGGCTACAAGCCAGAAATGCATGCGGGTCAGCGGAAAACACAACGATTTCAAAGATGTGGGGCATTCGATGCGCCACCACACTTTTTTTGAAATGCTCGGCAATTTCTCGTTCGGCGACTATTTCAAAAAGGATGCGATCCACTTTGCTTGGGAGCTTTTGACAAAAGAGTTCGGGCTGGACCCCAAACGCTTATGGGTGACTGTCTTTCGCGAAGACGACGACGCATGGAATATTTGGCGCACCCAGGAAAATATTCCCGAGAAAAAAATCATGCGCCTTGACGAGGCGGACAATTTTTGGGCTATGGGCGACACGGGACCATGCGGCCCATGCTCCGAATTGCACTACGATTTTGGAACAAGCCCGATTCCCGATCATGGCGAGTGCGACTTGACCTGTTCCTGCGGCCGATGGGTGGAAGTCTGGAACCTGGTATTCATGCAGTACAACCGCGACGCCGGCGGAACGTTGAACCCGCTGCCATCCCCTTCCATCGACACCGGCATGGGATTCGAACGGATCGCCACAATCCTTCAAAACAAGACTTCCAACTACGACACGGATGTTTTCCAGCCGCTTCTGAAAGAAATATCGCAAATTTGTGATGCGGATTACGGCGCAGACGCCAACAATGATGTTTCAATGAGAATAATTGCCGACCACGCGCGCGCGGCGACTTTTGTCATTGGCGACGGCCAATACCCCGGCAATGACAAACGCGGATACGTCCTGCGAAAGATTATGCGCCGGGCTATGGTCCACGGGAAAAGGCTGGGCATCGATGGACCTTTCATTTACAGGGTGTCTGGATCCGTGGTGGAACTGATGAAAGAGGCATATCCAGAACTTGTCGCCGCACGAGAGACGATTGCGCGCGTAATTAAGCGGGAAGAAGAATCTTTTGCCGGGACCCTCGGCGAAGGATTGCGGGATTTCAGCGAACGAGCCCAAAAGCTCAAAGCCGCAGGAATTCGCAGCCTTCCGGGAGAAGAGGCGTTTTTCCTTTACGACACTCGCGGACTTCCTCTCGAAATCATCGAGGATCTTGCACAGGAAAACGGTCTTGCAGTTGATGAAGCCGGATTTGCCAGGGCGTTCGAAATTCAGAGGGAACGATCGCGACAGGACTACCAATCCGGCAAAATCAGGGAGGAAGTCGCCCAGTCCGTATTGGACGAAAAAACGCGATTCGAGGGCTACGGCGTTTCGGGCTCTTTCAAGGCTCATATACGTGCAATCATTATAGACGGCGAAAGAGCCGAAGGAATCGAAGCCGGCCAATCGGGAGAATTGGCGCTTGATGCAACTCCTTTCTACGCGGAGTCCGGCGGACAAGTCGGAGATACCGGTTATATAATAAAGGGAAAAAACTGCGCCCTGGTAACCAGCACGATATATCGCGGAATCGCCATTACCCACAGCGTCGAGATGAAATCCGGGAGTCTTCAGGTCGGAGATGAAGTTGAAGCGTCGGTCGACCTGGACAAGCGAAGCTTGATTATGAAAAACCACACCGCCACTCATCTGCTTCAGGCGGCTCTGAGAAATGTCCTGGGGACGCATATCAAACAAGCAGGATCGCTCGTCGCTCCGGACCGGCTGAGATTCGACTTTACACATTACGCTCCGTTGACCAAAGCCGAAATTGAAAAAATTGAAGACCTGGTAAACCAACAGATTTGGATCAACATCCCCGTGGACACACTCGTCATGGATTTGGAAAACGCCGTGAAATCCGGGGCGATGGCTCTATTCGGAGAAAAATATCAGGAAAAAGTCCGGGTTGTCGAAGTCCCCGGATTCAGCAAAGAGCTTTGCGGCGGGACTCATGTTCCGGCTACCGGAAATATCGGATTGTTCAAGATCGTCAGCGAAGGAGGCATTTCTGCCGGCGTTCGCAGGATTGAAGCCCTGACCGGGCCGTCCGCCTTCGCCAGGTTCCGTTCCGGCGAACAGATGATGGAACAAATCCAGAACGAATTCAAAGTGGTCCGGCAGGAGATTCCGGCTCTAATTGAAAAGCTTCAGGAACAAGTCCGCGGCCTTCTGCGCCAAAACTCAGATCTTAAAGCGCAATCCGCCCGTTCAAATATTGACTCCATGTTATCGCAAGCCAGGGATATCGCTGGTATTAAAGTAGTTGCGGGCGCCGCGCCCTCGACTGACAGAGCCGGTCTTCGCAATCTCGCCGACGAGCTGAAACAAAAACTGGGTTCAGGAGTTGTGATTCTGGGAACGCCCCAAGAGGGCAAGGCAGCTTTGGTTGTCATGGTTTCAAGCGATCTCTGCAGCCGCATACCCGCCGGCCAGATCATAAAGCAGATTGCGCCTCTTGTCGGAGGCGCCGGAGGCGGCAAACCGGAGTTGGCCGAGGCGGGAGGCAAGGATCCTTCAAAATTAGCCGATGCAATGGAATATAGCTATAGCGTCATCGAAAAAATGATGGGAAAATGAGTCCGCCGGGTGGATTTCCAGCTTTTTTTTGGTTTTACGTTCGGGAATTCACTAATTCTTCAGGGTGCTATATGCAATTGAAAAGATTCATCTTATTCTTTGCAACGATCAGTTCTTTTATGATTTATCCCGATATTTTATTGAGCCAGGCCTTATATTCCTATTTGGATGAGGATGGCATTCAGCATTTTACCAACATTCCGCCGGTGAAACGTGTATGGAATCTTAAGGTCAGCGGTTCGGAACCGGAACCGGCAGTTCAGCCTGCAGTCGTCAGCCCGAAATCCGAGCCGTTCGTTCCGATTATCGAGAAGTACGCAAGAGAAAATCAACTCGACCCTTCGCTGATTCATTCGATAATCGCCGCCGAATCGAACTTCAATCCCAAAGCAGTGTCTCCGAAAGGCGCCCGAGGTCTGATGCAGCTCATGCCCGCCACAGCAGCCCGGTTGGGAGTTGAAAACAGCTTTGATCCCGAACAAAATATCAAAGGGGGCGTTCGCCATTTTCGCTGGCTCATGGACAACTTCAACAACAACCTTAATTTAAGTCTCGCGGCTTACAATGCCGGGGAGAATCTGGTGCAACGTCTGGGCCGTGTGCCTGAAATAAAAGAAACAAAGGAGTATGTCCGCAAGATCACAAAGCAATACGATAAAAAACAATTAAGCGCTCAAGCCGAACCGGAACCCAAAATCACACCTACCTATCGGTATCTGGATGAAGCAGGGGTATTGCATCTAACCAACATACCGCCGCTTCAGTAGTCGGGCAAGATTGTCCGATAAATTGCAAATGCCTTAATTATCAATAACTTCTAGATATTTAGGCTTGACATGCCGTTTGGGTGCTTTTATCATGTCCGTCATGAATCTAGCCCCGTGCGTATTTTGCGCATCACGCACAATTTTTAAACTGATTTTCTTTACCGTATTGTCTTTTTTTTCGATTCAGGCATTTTGCTGGGACCCCGATGGAGCGCAGCGAGCTTTCCAGGAGGCGCGACAGAAACGCGCGAATCTTTCGCAAACGGCCAATCCTTCCCCTGCTCAATATCTTGAGTGCGCTAAAAGTTACCGGGATGTCTATGTCAAAGATCCGCATTATGGTCGGGTTGGCGATGCCATTTACGAAGAAGCGGTTATTTACCAGGAAATGGGAGACAGATTCTCTGATCCGGCTCATTACAGAACCGCGGTGAAAAGATTTCAATTGTTGATCAAAGATTACGGCGGAAATCAAAACTGTCCGGATGCGCTGGAGCGCGTCGGGAGGATATGCTCCACTCAGCTCAACGATGAAACTGCCGCTCAGGAAGCCTATAATTTATTAAAAAATCAATATAAACATTCCAACGCCGCGTTGCGTCTGAATTTTATGGAAGCAAAAATCCAGACGCCAAAGAATGCCGAACAGATAAAAAAGATTGAAAGCGGTTCAGCAGCAGTCGCCTCCGTTATGAAAGTCCGCCACTTATCCGCCTCAGACCACACGCTCGTGACCGTCGAAATGGATAAAGCCTCCGGATATGATAAAAATCGCTTGTCCAATCCGGATCGTGTATATCTTGATTTTTCTAATGCGAGATTGAGCAGCGACTTGCCGGATCGAATCATTGCCGTTGAAGACGATATCCTCAAACAGATCCGGATCGCGCAATTTTCTGCCAGCGTGGTGCGCATCGTGCTCGATTGCAAGAGCGCCGGAGATTTTTCAATAGTTGAACGACACAGCCCTTATCGAATTGAAATTGACTTGCACCAGGCTAGAACCAAATCGGTTGCGATCCCGGCGGCGCCTTCGAAAGCGCCGCCTGTTGAGACCGCCGTGGTCGTCTCAAAGAGGGCTGAACCGTCCGTCCGGGAGGCTGCAATCAGCCAGACGGACAAAAGAGTCGAGCCTGAAGGCGAAACTTCTCCTCCGAAATCAGTTTCGCCTTCAGGCGGAAAGTCTTCAAAACCTCCTCCCCCTCTGGCAATCACTCCTGAGCCTGCAGCTGTGGCGCCAAAAGCGGCTTTGCCGACCAGCCAGGGGGATCGCACTTTAACCCGCATGCTCGGGCTGAAGGTCAACAGAATCGTAATCGATCCGGGTCACGGTGGTCACGATCTTGGAACCATAGGGCCCGGAGGTCTGATGGAAAAGGACTTTGTCCTTTCGCTGGCGATCGGCCTTCAAAAGATGCTTCAGGACAATCTGGGCTCGGAAGTTTTTTTAACCCGAACCGACGATTCTTTTATTTCCCTGGAAGAACGAACGGCGATCGCAAATCAGCACAGAGCCGATCTCTTCATATCCATTCACGCCAATTCCAGCAAAATTCCGTCGATCAGCGGCGTTGAAACCTATTATCTCAGTTTCGCCAAAACCAACGCCGAACGTGAAATTGCGGCTCGCGAAAACGCCACCGCTCTGAGCAATGTCGCCGATCTTGAGGACCTGATAAAAAAAATAGCGCAGGCGGATAAATCGGCGGAATCAAGGGAGCTCGCCTCAACCGTTCAGAAAAAGCTCTTTTCCGGAGCAAGGCAGCTGCTTCCTTCGACTCAGAACCGAGGAGTCCGGACCGCGCCGTTTGTCGTGTTGATCGGGGCGAATATGCCTTCGGTGCTCACAGAAGTCGCTTTCATCAGCAATCCCAAAGTTGAAAAGGTTTTGAAAAACGCGACCAATCATGAACATTTGGTGAAAGCTTTGTTTTCCGGCATCGAGGCGTACATCAAAACGCTGGGAAACGATCAGACTCTAATCCGGCAAGTGCAAAAACAATGAGATTCCCCCTTATTTTTTTTGTGTTCTTCCTGACGGTCATGTCTGCGGCATCTCAGACCGGACAGGCGGAAAAACCCTATTTCCCCTCTCAGTCTGAATTTACGGAACTGCCATCATTTTCTTCCGGCGAAAAATTCTCCGATCCAGCACGGCTTTCTCATTCCGCCCATGGCAAATTGATCGCGGACGTTGGTTTTCAGAAATGCGAGCGGCGTATTTATTCGCTCGGCGAATCCAAATCGCTGTCCATAGAGGTGTTGACTTTATTGGATATGCAAGCTGCATATTCTCTTCTGACAATCCTGGGCGAGAGCGGCCTGCAATCCGGCCCGCCAGGCGATGAATTCGCTACAAGCGCAGGCGGAATCCGCTTTTTCCACGGGAACCGATGGATCGACATCCGCTCCAGCGGGGTTCCCGAGGATCTTGTGAGGCGCATTGCCACATTCGTCAGCGACCGTCTCGGCCCGCGCCGGCAAAAAAGGCCTGCCTTGATTTCGCATCTGCCGAAATCAGGCTATGACGCTGCATCGTTGAAATACTTTCCCGGATTTAAATCTTTTGAGACTTACGCCAAAAAACTGCCCGCCTGGACCGACGGCTGCGGCCGGGACATGGAAATCGCGCAGGCGGACTATTCAGCAGGCGGCCAAAGCGGCCGTCTTTCGTTGATGAGTTTTCCCACCCAGGAGCTTGCCGAGGAATGCGCTTCGAAGCTCTCGGCTGCGGCGCATCCTGCAATCTACAGCAAAAACATCGGGCCCCTGGTCGGGGTTCTGCAAGGCGCCATAGACGTCGACGCCGCCAATAATATTTTAAATGCCATCCATTATGATTATTCGGTCAACTGGATTTACGAAAAAAACGCCAAAAGCCAGAAACATGCAAAATCCAAAAGCGCCCTGGGAATTCCGTATTCAATACTTGAGACCGTGGTAGAATCCATTTTATTTGTCGTTCTTCTTGCGGTATTTTCAATCGGCGCCGGCATCGCCTTTGCGGTTTTTCGTTTTCGTTCCCGCAGCCGAATGCCGGACAGTGCATTAGACGATGAGATCACTCATTTGAGAATGCGATGAAAATAGAACTGATCAGGAAGATCCCTCTTTTCGCCACGCTGACGGACGAAGAGTTTATACCGTTGGAACACATTTTTGTTCAGCGCAGCTATCGCAAAAACCAGGTTATATTCCTTGAAGAGGACACCGGGAATTACATGTACCTGGTGCTTTCAGGAAAAGTCAAGGTTTCCAAAGCGGGCGCCGCCGGGAAGGAAACAATCCTTGCAATACACCGAGCGGGCGATTTTTTCGGGGAGATGTCGCTGCTGGACGGGAAAACAGCGCCAGCCACTGTTTCGGCGATGGAAGACTCCAAAATAATTTCGCTGAGCGGGGCGGACTTTCACAAATACCTGATGCACAACCAAAAGGTTCTGCTGCAGATCATCCACGTGCTGTGCGGAAGGCTTCGTCAGGTTTGGCAGACTCAGAGCGTCAGTTCGAGCACCGCCGAAGCCAAGATTCGCAATGGAATCTATCAGCTTGCCAAGCGCCACGGAATTCAGGACGCCCATGGAACCATCATTGATCTGAAAATCACCCACCAGGAATTGGCTGAGATGGTCGGGACCTCCCGAGAAACGGTGACCCGAGTTCTTTCCCGCCTGCGGGACGAGGGCATTATCGAGATCGAGCAGAGACGCATTACGCTATTGAATGCAAAGGCGCTGTTGGAAGAGGAATGACCAATCCTTAAACCTGGTTGGCCCGGGTTAAAAGCCGACCAGGACTGCTTCGCGCCATTTGCGAACTGAATTGACAAGGAAAACCTTCTTGCAGCGCTTGAGGTCTCCGATTTTGATTTTGCGCTCGGCAATCCTGCCTTGTTCGATCAATGAAGCCCTGAAAACGCCCGGCAGCAATCCCGAATCGACTGGAGGAGTAAAAAGTCCGCCGTCCATTTCAACGACCAGGTTGGCGATGCACGATTCGGTCAATTCCCCGCGCGCGTTCCAAAGCAGCGCGTCATCGCAGTCCGGGAACGCCTGCTGCGCGGATTCATAAACCTCGCGGCGCGTTGTCTTATGGTAGAGAAAAACATCCTCAGGATCGACAGCCTTGGGAGCCAGGCGGACGCGTATCGGGCGGCTGCAGTGGCGATTTTCAATCGGCGTCGGCTCAATTTGCGCTCCGCCGACGGCGTTCACAAGCAGCCGCACTTTTTGAGGCGCGTTTGAGAATTCTTCGGCGACGCGATGAAGCTGCGTCCGAATCTCCTCAATATCTATTTTGTAGTCGAAATAAACCGCTGAGTCTTTTAAACGCTTCAGGTGTCGCTGCAACAAAAAAAAGGAATCTTCCGGCGTCCATAAAATGGTCTCGAGAAGCCTAAACTCCGATCGCTGTTCTTCGAGCACTCTCGCTTTGAGCAGAGCCTCCGTGTATTCTTCGTCTCCATCCGAATCCCAGACGATGCCGCCGCCGGCGCCATAAACCGCTTCGCGTTCAATCCGGTTTACTACCGCAGTCCGGATCGCAACGCTGAACTGCGCCTTGCGCTGCGGCGCGATGTACCCTATGCAGCCGGTGTATATCCCGCGGGGCGCCGTTTCAAGTTCGGCGATGATCTGCGTTGTGCGGCATTTGGGCGCCCCGGTGATGGAGGCGCATGGGAATAAAGCGGCCATGATTTCCGTAAGACTTTTGCTGCAATCCGCCTTTACCGTAGAGGTCATCTGCCACAGAGTAGGACGGCTTTCCACATCGAACAGGCTTTCGGTCAGTACGCTTCCCGGCGCGGCGGCTCGTCCGAGGTCGTTGCGAATCATGTCCACGATCATCAGGTTTTCAGCCCGATTCTTTTCTGACCCCTGCAACCAATCGGCCAGCGCTTCATCTTCTGCCAGCGTTTTCCCTCTTTGAACAGTGCCTTTCATGGGTTTGCAGGCCAGGCGGTTTCCTTCCAAACGAAAAAACAGCTCCGGGGACGCCGAGCAAATGGCTATGCGCCCGAGATCGATCCATGCGGCGTATCCGGGACCCTGAGCTTGAACCATGGCCAGGAACAAATGCCAAGGGTCTCCGGAAAAGCGCGCCTTCAACTGCATCGTGTAGTTCACCTGGTAGGTGTCGCCGGATCGGATGTATTCCTTTATTCTTGAGATGGCCTGAAAATACTCCGGACGGCTCGCCGAAGGCGCAGGATGTCCGATGGAGTACGCTCCAAAATCAGCGTCGGGCAAAGCGAATGTTTCCGGCGCCGAATACAGCCCAAACCAAAGCAGCGGGAGATTTCCGGCTTGATGCGTGATCAGCGCAGAATCAAAAGCAGCGGCGGCTTCATAGCAGATAAATCCCGCAGCATGCCATCCTCGTTCGTCGACCAAGGACTCGACACGTTCCAGGGCCGGAAGAGCTTCTTCGATTCTGTCGGCGACGATGATTTGATGAGGAAGGGAGAAATGCAGCCATCGCGAAGCCGAATAATCGTGGAGCAGCACCTGATTCATTGTTTCGCTGCGTGGCATTGAATTTATCCACTTTCGAAGAGAACCTTCATGCATAATCGGGTTAATTGCCCGATTCATTAAAAAGCGATTCGACAAAATCTTCCGGCGAAAATTCCAGGAGATCTTCCAGAGACTCGCCGATGCCGATAAAGCGGACCGGCACGTTGAGCTCCTGACATATGCTGAACAGAATCCCTCCTTTTGCCGTTCCATCGAGTTTGGTGATGATCAGCCCGGTGACCCCCGTGAACTTCATAAATTCACGCGCCTGACTCAAACCGTTTTGACCGGTTGTCGCATCGATGACCAGAAAGACTTCGTGCGGGGCGCCCGGTATTTTTTTTGCTGCGACGCGCCGCATTTTTTCCAGCTCCTGCATCAAATTGCTTTTCGTGTGCAGTCTGCCGGCCGTGTCTACAATCACCACGCTGCTGTTGCGCGAAGCTGCCGCCGAAAGCGCGTCATGCAGCACGGCGGAAGGATCCGATCCAGTCTTGCTTTTAATCAAATCGGCGCCGGATCGTTCAGCCCATGCCGCCAATTGCTCAATGGCGGCGGGCCGGAAAGTGTCGGCGGCGCAAACAAGCGTTTTATGGCCATCCTGAGAGAGCCGTGCTGCGAGCTTGCCGATAGTCGTCGTTTTTCCCGTTCCATTGACCCCAACGACCATCCACACCTGCATCGCCGGCGATGAAGCCGCAGGCGCAGATTTCATCCGCGCTTTCAAAATTGATAGCAGCTGGCTTCGTATTTCCGCCTTTGCATCCGCAGGCGTCTTCAGCGTTTGTCTCTGTTCGCGGATTGCTTTTATAATTTTCTCGGTAACTTTGACTCCGAGATCCGCTCCCAGAAGGATTCCTTCCAAGTCATCCAATGCGGACTCGTCGAGCTGCGTTTTCCCTGAAAGCACGGATTCAATCCGGCTGACAAGATTTTCCTTCGTAGCGCCCAGGGCTCTTTTCATTCTCTCGAACAGCCCCGGTTTTTTTTCGGGAGCAGAATCGGAGGATTTTTTGAAAAACATGCGTATTCCCTTCCCCTTCTTTTCAGGCGCGGCTTATCCTGACATCTCCCGCTATTATGGCTTTCACGGCGCCGTCCGGAGTGCGAACGAGAAGCGCTCCCATTTCGTCAAGCCCGCATGTAATCGCGGTCTGGCTTTTTTCGCCTTCGGTCGCCAGGACTTCGACGCCATTCCACATGGAGGAATGAGCTTTCCAGAGGTCAAGAATCTCCTTATTTTTCCCCTGTTCGAACGTCAAATAACAATCCTGGAACTGCTTGAGGAAGGCTACGAGCAACTGCCTTCTGGGCACAAAAACGTGGGCCATTTCATCCAGGCATGCGGCTTCCGATTTAAGCGATTCCGGAACGCTGCCTTCGTGCATGTTGATTCCCACCCCGACGATGGCAGCCTGACTGCCGTCTTCAGTTGTAACGCTTTCCAGGAGGATTCCCGCGCATTTTTTTCCGGAAAGAAGCGCGTCGTTGGGCCATTTGAGATCGACATCCAGCGGTTGAGGGATCAGCTGTCGGTCGCATAAATCTTTGAAAGTCCGGACTAGCGCTGCCGAAGCGGCGTGGGTCAAAAGCGGCCAGAACTCAAGCGGCCTGGAGGGTTTGATGATCAGGCTGAAATATAAACCGACCCGCGGAGGCGAAAACCATTGGCGATCTTTGCGCCCTTTTCCGGCGAACTGCTCCTCGGCGTATACCAGGGTTCCGCTTGGAGCGCCTTTGCGCGCCAGGACAACGGCCTCCCTGTTGGTGGAACTCGCACGCAAAAAACCCTTCACTCGAAGCAAGTCCCAGGCGATTGCAGGCGTTTCCTGCTGAATCCAGTAAGGAACAAGTTGCTCCTGGTCAAATTCCAGGTGAACCCTGTCCTTGACCGTCTTCAGTCGAAAGCCCCAGTCAAGGCAAACCTGCATCTCGCGTTGGAAATAGGGCGCCGGATTCGTCGGCAGGCCATTTAACCCAACGTGTCCAAGATCTATGAGCAACGATGGGTGATTGAGCGTAGTCGTATTCATTGTAGAGGCAAATTGTTGATATTGGATTCCAGTTTATGGAATCTCTCAAGCAATTCGTTGTGACGAGCCCGGTTTTCCACGATGATTTCCTCAGGCGCCCGCGCCAGGAAATCCTGATTGTTCAGCTTCTTCAGCAGCTTATCGATCTCCTCTTTCACGCGCGCCATTTCTTTTTGCAGCCTTTCGCGTTCCGATTTCAAATTGATTGCATCGTGTACGTCCAGTCCGAATTCGCCGAGTCCGCAGACTCCCCTCAACAAACTCCCTGAGATGGAGGATTGGAAATCAATATTGTTCAGACGCGCAAGAGAACGGATCTTTTCGATGTTCGCCGAGATCAGGCCGGCGCCGGGGCCGGAAGATGCGACGATCGTCGCATCTAAAAAACGTTTGGGATCTACGTTCATCTCAGCTCGCAGAGACCGAATGCTCCCGATCAGCTCCATCAAATCCTGCATTTTTCGTGCCGTTTCCGGATTTTCCCTGACGGCGCGAAAAACAGGATATTCCTGAATCATTATGGAATCGCCTCGGTGCGGAATTTTCTGCCATATTTCTTCCGTGATAAAGGGCATGAAGGGATGAAGAATCCGAAGCGAGGCGTCGATGGTATGAATCAAGACTTTGATCCGGGCGTCCCGATCCCGGTCTGCAACCGATGGGTCCGTAAGCACCGGTTTGACAAGCTCGATATACCAATCGCATACTTCATGCCAAATGAATTGATAAATCAAAGCGGAAGCTTCGTGAAACCTGAATTTGTCCAGAGCTTCCGAAACGCCCGCAGCGACCTCGTTCATCCGATGAAGTATCCACAGATCTTCCAGCGGGATTTCCTGCCGTTCGACCAATTTATCGACTTCTTCCGGATCCACCGCCGAATCTCCTTCGCGGAGATTCATCAACACAAATCTGGCAGCGTTCCACACTTTGTTGGCAAAAGCGCTGTAGCCTTTCATCCGGTCTGAAGAAAAAGGGATATCCGTTCCGGGAACCGCCATCGACGAAAGAGTGAAGCGAACCGCATCGGCGCCGTATTCATCAACCAATTCCAGCGGTTCGATGATGTTTCCCTTGGTTTTGCTCATCTTCTTTCGGTTGGCGTCGCGAACGATGCCGTTGATGTGCACCTGACGGAAAGGAATGCCTCCGGCAAATTTTATGCCCATCATGATCATGCGCGCCACCCAAAAGAAAATGATGTCTGGCCCGGTGATCAAGACATCGGTCGGATAAAAAACCCTAAGATCCTCCGTATCCTCCGGCCAGCCCATTGTGGAAAACGGCCAGAGCGCGGAGCTGAACCAGGTGTCCAGGATGTCGTTTTCCTCCCGAAGCGGCCCGGCGCAGCGGGTGCATTTTGAGGGCGTGGTGCGGGAAACGACGATTTCCCCGCAGGAATCGCAATGCCATGCGGGGATGCGATGCCCCCACCAGAGCTGGCGCGATATGCACCAGTCGTGAATGTTGTACATCCATTCGAAGTAGCGCTTTTTAAAATTATCCGGGACGAACTGAACTTCTCCGCTTTCCACGGCTTCTATGGCGGGCTTGGCGAGCGTTCCGACCTTCAGGTACCATTGAATGGATATTTTGGGCTCCACGACGCTTGAGCATCGATCGCAATGTCCGACATTGTGCTCGTAGTCTTCGATCTTTTCGAGATATCCCCTGTCGTCCAGTTGTCCAACCAGTTCTTTCCGGCAATCGAATCGATCCATTCCCTGAAATGGGCCCGCCGATTCAGTCATGACTCCGCTGTCGTCGATGACTGTTATTTTCTGCAGTCCGTGGCGGATGCCCGCTTCGTAGTCGTTGGGGTCATGCGCCGGCGTCACTTTCACCACTCCGGTGCCGAATTCTCGATCCACAAAAGAGTCGGCGATTACAGGAATCTCGCGCTGCAGAATGGGCAACAATACTTTCTTCCCTACAAGGTTTTGATACCTGGAATCGTCTGGATGGACTGCGACCGCCGTATCGCCCAGCATGGTCTCCGGGCGCGTCGTCGCCACCGTTACAAATCCTGGACCGCCGATCACGGGATATTTTATGTGCCAGAGTTTGCCGCGATTGGCTTGATAGACCACTTCCAGGTCGGAAATAGCGGTTTTGCACCGGGGGCACCAATTGACAATATACTCGCCTCGATAAATCAGCCCTTCTTCATACAGCCGGACGAAAACTTCCACAACCGCTCGCGACAACTGCTCATCCATCGTAAAACGCTCTCGCCGCCAGTCGCAGGAAACGCCCATCCGGCGCATCTGGTTGAGAATCGTTCCACCGCTTGTTTTTTTCCATTCCCATGCCAGTTTAAGAAACTCCTCGCGGCCGAGTTCAAAGCGATTTCTGCCTTCCTTTTCCATCTGCTTGTCCAGAACATAATGGACGGCGATGCTGGCGTGATCGGTTCCCGGCAGCCACATCGCGTTGAAGCCGCTCATTCGCTTCCAGCGGATCAGGATGTCATGGAGCGTATGCTGCAGGGCGTGCCCCATGTGAAGCGAGCCGGTGACATTTGGCGGAGGAATCACAATCGAGAAGCGAGGCTTGTCCGAGGAGCTATCGGCATGAAAGAATCCGCAGCCTTCCCAGAAGCTGTACCACTTTTGCTCAAAAGCCATAGGTTCGTATGCTTTAGCCAGCGATTCCCGAATCATTTGAAAAACCTCGTCTCAATGGAAAGAAGCAAGAATCCGTCGACAAAATGTAAAATTCTATTCGAATTCTCAGGCTTAGTCCACACGCATTTTCATCGGGCAAGTCTATCAGAAACCCTCCCCGATCATTTTTGGGAATTGAAGCGGAAACCAAGGAAAGGAAGAGCCCTGAAGCTTGTTTCAAAGCAAGCATCCACCGGCAAAGCCGGCGGTTTTGATTTGTGAACCGCTTAAAGCGTCTGGAAAAGCATGCTTAAGATCGGAATAGGAATCGGGGCCGCAATCGGAGTCGGCGCCGTCGACGGATTTCTTGAATTCAGCTATCTCCTGTTATCTGGATTCCAAGACTGCAGAGATTCCCTGAATCCGGAATTTTCTTTTGTCTGCAGCATTTATCGGGGACAACCCCCTATTTGTTCCGTTCCTCGAGAGTGCGGCGAATGATGACTTCGGAGAGTTCAGGCACCACTTCCCAGGCGACTTCACGCACAACGTCGGGAGTCATCCTGCGAACGACTCTTTCGACAATGACGTCGAGCATTTCTTCCGAAATGGAATCCTCCGGCAGTTCGGCTCTTCCGGCCGCTGGGATTTCCGAAAACATCACGGGCTGGATCGGTGGAGGGGTTCTATTCTCTGCTGCGGACACGACTTCCGGCTCAAAAAGGTCGAGCACTCTCTCGGAACCTAGAAAGGACGCCCATGCCCCCCCGCTCACAAGTTTTCTGTCCGCGCGAGGTTGGATTTGTGTTTCAGAATAGGGCGGAGACTTTGGCGTCCCGGATTTCGCGCCATTGTCTTTTTTTATAAGCCTGAACACAGTTTCGATGAGTTCAGTTGTATCGAAAGGTTTAGTCAGATAGGCGTCGCATTTGACGCGTGAAGCTTCCGATTCGTCAAAAGGTTCGAAAGTGCCGACAAGCAATATCACGGGAATGTTGCTAAGTTCAGGGTCTTCCTTGATATGCGAGCATACTTCATACCCGTTGCAACCGGGCATAAAAACATCCGCAAGAACAATATCCGGCTTGAAGGCCCTTACTTCGTCGAGTGCGGAATCGCCGCTGGATACGGATTGAACTATTGCATCTTCACTGCTGAAAGCCAGTCCAACAATTTTTTGAATGGTAAGACTGTCATCGGCTACGAACAGTTTAAGAGTCATGGGGGTCACTCGGTTTTCTTGGTGCTTTGTCTTTTGTTTTTATTAATTGTCTTTTTCTTTGCTGCTTCCTTGTTGATTTCCCGATCGCCGGCTGATCCCAAAACCGTTGTTACCTGAGTCTCGCCGTCCCGGGCTTTCTCAAGAACGACATTGATCAATTCGTCGCCTTTTTGGTCTCCGGCGCCGGTTTGCGCTTGCGCCGATTTGATTTTTTCATCCTGAATGATCTTTTTAGCTTCTTTATACCTGTCGGGCGGCTGTACTACGCCCAGGGCGGAGCCGAAATCGATAAAAGGTTTCAGCAATGAAACGCCTTTCTGCGATTTCAGCCGCAATTTATTTTGCGCCGTGAGACTATCGTCAAGAGAAGGAACCGGCTTATTGATTGCCATGAGCCGTTGTTTGGCTTCCTCGTAGCGTTCACTGAATGGCATTCCGGAAACAATTTTGCTGTAATAAACTGCAGCCTCGTTGAAGTCCTTGTATTTTTCCATTGCAGCTGCGTATTCGAAATATACTTCATTCAGGCGCGAGAAATCCTTATAGTTGTCGATAATCGTTTTCAATCGCCCCTTTTCTCCGGCGACATTTCCCTTATCGGCATAAAACCGCGCGACTCCAAGGTCTCCAAGGGCGAGAACTTCCTCAATATCCACTTTATATTGTCTGACAATTGGGGCGAAATCGCTATCGGCCTGCTCTTCAAGAAGTCTGTTCACATACCTCAAAGCTTTATATGCATATTGAGGATCCCGGTCCGGCGCATGCATCATTTTCATGTTCAATGCTATATTTTTCATCATCGCATCGACAGCTTTGGGGTGAGTGGGAAAGAATACGATGAAATTGTTGTATTGTTCTTCTGCGTTCAGCAGGTTTTCCGTGCCGCCTTCATCGTAATAGGAATCGGCGATGGCAAAGTAGGCTTCCGAGGCCATATCGCTGTCGGCGTAGGTCTGAATCAGCGTCTGGTATGCCAGCCTCGCTTTTATGAAGTGGCCGCTTTTTAAATATTCGGATCCTGTTTCAAAAAGAGTCTTGTCGGGAGCCAAAACGCCCTTCTGAAGCTTCGCGCTCTTAGGCGCGCATCCCGTGGCGGCAAGCAATAACATGCTCAGAAAAATGCAGCGAACGGATAACCCCATTGCCTGATGCCTCCATATTTCGAGAAGCCTGTAAGCCCGCCGGTTTATGAACTAGGCTCTTTGGCGCTGTTCTGCGATCCTTTTCATTTCCAGAACCGCCTCGATAGCGCCCTCGCGGGAGGAAAAAATAGCCGATCCGGCTACGATAATTTCCGCTCCGGCGGTCAGAACGCCATCGAGATTGTCATGACTTATGCCCCCGTCAACTTCGATCCGGGTTCGATAGCCGTTAGATACGATGGATTCCTTGAGGCGTCTGATTTTTTTTAACGTTGAAGGTATAAATTCCTGACCTCCAAAACCGGGATTCACCGTCATGACAAGAATATAATCAGCTTGGGGCAGTATTTCATCCAGCGAACTCAATGATGTAGCCGGATTTATCGCCACTCCGCCCCGCAGCCCCTGTTTCTGGAGGTATTGTATCGTTCTGTCCAGATGGGCGTCCACCTCCACATGAACCGATATCCAGTCCGCGCCCGCCCGAATAAAATTATCAATCATCCGCTCCGGATTTTGCACCATCAAATGCACGTCCAAAGGCAGCCGGGTGATTTTTCGTATCGCTGAAACAACAGGAGGCCCGATCGTCATGTTGGGAACAAAATGACCATCCATTACATCCAGATGGAGGATGTCCGCGCCGGCCTTTTCAACCTTTTCAATTTCCTGAGCTAAGCGAACAAAATCCGCCGATAGGATTGAGGGGGCTATTTCAATTATTTTTCCCAATTCAGAGCGCCGCCTCCAGACATTCGATTCACCTGCAAAAGGGTATCACAGCGACGATTATACAGCAACGAGCATCCCGCATGGCGATCCGTTGCTTTTCAAAGCGCAAAGCGCGCAAATGCCGCCTTGAATGCTTTCCCAACATAAACATTATTCGCGGGTTCTGACCAGCAAAGCCGCAAAAAGACCATCCCATAATCTTGAACTCGGGTAGGTGCGGACCATGCCGTCGCTTCCGGTCCATTCCCCGATTTTTTCGGGGAAAGAAGGCTGCTTCAGCACGAATTCAGGATGAGACCTCAAAAAAGATTGAACAACAATCTCATTTTCCTCAGGTTCGGTGGAGCATGTTGAATACAGGAGCAGGCCGCCGATGCGCACTGCTTTCGACGACGCCTCAAGGATCCTGGTTTGAATTCGCTGCAGGCTGTCGAATTCCTCCGGCGCGAAATTCCATTTAATTTCGGGGTTCCTTCTCAAAGTGCCCAAACCCGAACATGGGACATCGGCCAGCACCGCATCAAACTTGCGGCTGAATGGCGGGAAAAGAGACGCGTCCGCGACCAGACAGTCGCTGTTGCAGACAGCTCCTTTCAAAGAATCCGTTAAAAGCGGAATTCGCCTGCATTGCAGGTCGCTGGCGATGAGGAGTCCGGATTGTCCGCATTTTGCGCTAAGGATCGCCGATTTTCCTCCCGGCGCAGCACAACAATCCCAGACCGCCCATCCTTCCACAGGCCCAAACAGATGCGGTATAAGCTGCGAAGCTTCATCCTGCCGCCGAAAACCATCCGGCGGGTCTGCGTCCTCTCCGGATCCGCATCGAAGCTGAATCCAGGCGCCGGGGACCAGATCGGAAGGGGCGAGGCAATGCGTTTCGGAAACGCTTTCGGGCAAGCGCCCGGCGATTTGCGGAAGACTGTTTAAGGAAAGGGCGTAGGTTTTTGCGTCATTCTCGCCGAAGCGGCTCGCCCAGCGATCCCAAAGCCATTGTGGAATCGAAACTTGGGTCCACAGAGGAGCTTCGGATGCAAACCCCCTTTCATTCCAGGGACGCGTCCCGGTCAGCCGCCTAAGAACGCCGTTAATGTATCGATCGATCCCGCGTCCTATTGAAAGTTTCGCCAGTTCCACAGCGTCGTTGACCAGCGCATGATCGGGAATGCGATCCATTTTCCACATCTGGTACGCGCTCATTCGCAACAAAACTCTGGCGCGTGGATGAACTTCGTTCCAGGGCCGGGCGCTGGCTTTAGACAGGATATAATCGAGCATCGCCTGCCATCGAAGGCACCCGTAAATTATTTCGGTTGTCAGATTACGGTCCCGCCTTTCCAGCTTTTCCGTGCCGGCGGAGTTTATGGCGTCGTCGCTGAAAATCCCTCGAGACTCGATCCGGCAGAGCAGATCAAAACAGACTCTTCGGGCTGGAGAAATCACGCTAACCGCTCCTGCATTTCGTTTTCGCTGCAAAAATTTCCGATCCGCCTCCGCAGTAGAAGCATCATGAATAATGCGGGTTAATGGCTGGCAACCCTTGGTGAAAGTGCAATGGGCTAGTGCCCGGTCCCTGAAGTTCGTTGCCTATCTCGCCGGCTCTCGACGATGCCGGCGGGGTTGGGCTTCCTCAGAATATTCCCGATATTCAATCGTCGGCCCGCCTTGCCAGCGACACCGATAGCTCGCCGATATTTACAGCGGACTTCATGGACAGGACACTAGATCGGGAACGCCTGTTCTCCCGTCCGAAGGCGCATTCCATTGGCGAATTCGCGGCCCGACACGCGGCTTCTTGCCCGCACCTGCAGTTCGAGCAAATTGAGAACGGTTCCCTCCCCGCATTGCACCCGCATCCCGTATCCCGATATTCCAAGAAATGTTCCCGGGGCGTTGGGCTGTTCTTTCGGATCCTCGGGAAGACTGCGCCAAAGCAGGAGACGGTCATTTTTAAAAATGGACTGAGCTCCCGGCCAGGGATTCATCGCCCGAACCTGATTATGGATGCAGGAAGCTTTTTTCTGCCAGGAAATCAGCGCGGACTCTTTGCCGATTCGAGGCGCCCACGTCGCCAGGCTCTCGTCCTGACAGACGGGTTCAATAGCGTTTTTTTCGAGGCCGTCCAAAGTCTCGATCAATAAATCGGCGCCTGCACGAGACAGTTCTTCAGTCAATTCACCCGCGGTAACGGTCGGTGAAATGGAGACCTCTCGCTGCAACAGAATGGGACCGGCATCGAGCTTTTCCTGCATCAGCATTGTGGTTATTCCGGTGACAGCGTCGCCGTTGAGAATGGACCATGCAATTGGGGCGGCGCCTCGATATTTGGGCAGCAGCGATGCGTGAATGTTGACGGCTGCAACCCGCGCAGCCTTCAGCAGCCATCCGGGCAGAATCTGGCCATAGGCTGCGACGACGATAAAATCAGGGTTAAGCTCGTCGAAAATTGGACGATTTTCATCAGACCTGATTTGTTCCGGCTGGAAAACCGGAATTCTGCAGGACTCGGCAAGAGCTTTCACGGGGCCTGGCTGCAATCTTCGTCCCCTTCCCGAAGGACGGTCGGGCTGGGTGAAAACGCCGCATACTTCATAGGAGCGATCGGACAGGGCTTTCAAAGGCGGGACGGCGAACTCCGGCGTTCCGATGAAAACGACACGCATCTTTCTACCATTCGCCGGCTTTGACGAGTTTTTTGATTTTGTTGCGAATCAAACTCCGTTTTAGCGGACTGAGATGATCTATAAACAAAACTCCGTTCAAGTGATCTAGTTCATGGCTTAAGCATTTGGCCAAAAGGCCTTCCGCTTCATATCGGACCTCTTCGCCGTGAAGATCAATCCCGCGGACGACCATGCGCAGAGGGCGCGAGACTGAGTCGCTGAAATCAGGAATGCTCAGACACCCTTCTTCGCTTTTCTGCTCTCCTTCCGCTGAAACGATTTCCGGATTGCAAAGAATAATCTTCTTCGTATCGTCCTCGCCCACGGACAGATCGATAGTCAAAAGCCGGATATTAATCCCCACTTGAGGAGCAGCCAGACCAATTCCGGGAGAGCTATACATCGTATCGATCATGTTCCTGGCGATTTCCAGCAGATCCGGTGTGAAAGAGTCCACAGGCTTGCTCAGATTTCTAAGCGCCGGCGCACCGTACTTTAAAATCGGAACAATCATAACTTTTCTATTTTAATGGAGATAGAACGCTCTGTAAAGCGGAGACCGTTAATTAAATTCCTGGGTTCAGCATTCGTCGAGTCTATGGATTCGACTTGTTTCAATACTCTTTCAGCAGCTGAATGAAATGATTATGATTCCCTTCAATTTCTTTAATCGAGTCGCCGCCGAATTTTTCAATGAAAGCGTCGGCAAGGATCATCCCGAGCATCGCTTCCGCAACGACTCCGGCGGCCGGAACGACACAGACGTCGCTTCGTTCAAATGCGGCGCAGAAGGCTTCTTTTGATTTCAAATCGACCGACTTAAGAGGCTTTTGCAGTGTGGGAATCGGCTTAACATAAACCCGAGCCCGGACGTCGGCGCCATTGCTGACGCCTCCCTCGATCCCGCCTGCGCTGTTGGAATTGCGATAGAATTGTCCGGCGGCCGAATCATAAAATATTTCGTCGTGAACGCTGGATCCAGAGGCGCCGGCGATCGACACTCCGCAGCCGATTTCGACCGCTTTAACGGAAGGGATGCTCATCAATGCCAGCGCAATCCGTCCATCCAATTTTCGATCCCATTGAATATGGGAGCCTAGTCCGGGAGGAACGCCGGTGGCGATGACTTCGACAATGCCTCCCAAAGTGTCTCCATCTTTCTTCGATTTGTCAATGCGAGCCATCATGCGTTTTTCAGCTTCCGGATCCGCGCACCGGACAGGGGATTCGGGATCAACGGCGAAGATTTTGTCCGCCGACGGGTTCGCAATGGATTCGGCGGCTTTTTCGCCGCCAATAGAAAGGACATGACTTCCGATCTTGATTCCAAAACGAGCAAGCAAAAGTCTGCAGAAGGCGCCCGCAGCAACGCGAACTGCAGTCTCACGGGCGCTTGCTCTTTCAAGAATGTCTCTGGCGTCATAGGTTTGAAATTTTAACGATCCTGCCAAATCGGCGTGTCCCGGTCTGGGACGCGTCAGCGGCCGGACATCCGATCCTTTCGGCGGCTGGTCAATAGACATGGGGATGCGCCATTGATCCCAATCGCTGTTGTGTATTTGGAACGCGATAGGGCTTCCGAGGCTGATCCCGTGACGCACTCCGGCCGTGATTTCAACATGGTCGCTCTCGATTTTCATCCGGTCGCCGCGTCCATAGCCCAGCTGGCGCCTGTGAAGCTCGAAATTTATGAAGCCGATGTCGATGCCAAGACCCCGCGGCAATCCTTCGAGAATGCCGGTCAGGCATTTCCCATGCGATTCCCCTGCGGACAAAAATCGAATCATCGCGATCTCTCCCCTCGCCGTTGCGCGATTGTACACTAGTTCATAGTCCGGCGAGAGAACAATAGCAAATCGTTCATTGAAAAGGATTGGCTCTTGACTTGCCGAAGGGCCGATGAATAAACTTCACAATGTCGCTATGGAAAACTCCCTGACAAACGCACTGGAATCCCCTTTCCGCTTCCTGACCAAAGCTGTTTTGGAAGTGCAATCTTATACTCTTCTTTCATTTAGAGCTGTTGCGAACCTTTTCACCCGCCCGATTTACTGGAAAGAAATCATCCTGCAGATGGATCGGGTTGGAGTGGGCTCTCTTACGATTGTCATGCTTACCGGCTTTTTCACAGGAGCGGTTCTGGCGATACAGTCCGAGGGCGCGCTGCGCAGATACGGAGCTGTTGGAATGACCGGGCAGCTTGTCGCCTTGACGCTGATCCGCGAATTGGGCCCCGTTTTGTCCGCTTTGATGTTGGCAGGCCGTATCGGATCAGGCGTGGCGTCCGAACTCGGATCCATGGTCGTCTCGGATCAAATAAACGCCATGCGATCTCTTGGCTCCGACCCAACTCGCCGGCTAGTCACACCGCGCATGATCGCCATGGTTATAATGCTTCCGCTTCTCACTATTATATGCGACGCCGTGGGGATGTGCGGCGGCTGGCTCATCGCCTATTACAAGCTTTTGATCAGTTCGAACCAATTCTGGTCGGATGCAATGAACGCTCTTCAATTTTCCGATCTGGTCGGGACTCTTATCAAACCTGTGTTTTTCGGCTTTATTATCGCTATGACAGGCTGTTATATCGGGCTGCGAACCCATGGCGGCACGGAAGGAGTCGGCCGGTCCACGACTCAGGCTGTGGTCAGCAGTTCCATTCTGGTGATTGCCGTCGACTTTTTTCTGAACAATCTGCTCATTTATCTGTCTCCCATGTTGAACTCATGATCGAATTTCGGGACGTAACCATATCTTTTGACGACGATATCGTTTTAAAGAATGTCAGTTTTAAAATCGCCCGGGGAGAAACCAAGATCATCCTGGGAGAAAGCGGATCGGGTAAATCCACCATATTGAAGCTGATCCTTGGTTTAATACGCCCTGATTCCGGTCAAATACTAGTGCAAGGACAGGATATTACATCCATGACCGAGCGCGAGCTTGTCTCCATCCGCCGCGATATCGGCATGGTCTTTCAGGAAGGCGCCCTCTTCGATTCTCTTAGCGTACGTGAAAATGTCGGGTACCGCCTTTTGGAAGAAGGCGCCCTGAGCGACGATGAAATAGATCTTGCGGTCGCCCAACTGCTGGGATTTGTTGGACTTGAAGACGCCATCGATAAAATGCCCGCCGAGCTCTCCGGAGGGATGAAACGAAGGGTAGGCATTGCAAGGGCTCTTGTGGGAACGCCTAAAATTGTTCTGTATGATGAACCCACCGCCGGTCTTGATCCGATCACCAAAAGGACCATCGTCGAGCTCATGATCAAGCTGCGCGATATGGAGGGCGTCACAAGCGTATTCGTCACGCATGATCTGCAGGCCGCCTCCATCATGGCGACAGAATACGCTTCAGCCGGCGCAGACGGCCAGATCCGGTTTTCTTCCGGAGGAGACCGCTTCTGCGTGGTGAATGTGAACTTTATTATGCTCTATAGCGGCTCCATATGCTTTGAGGGCAGCTATCAGGAGCTGATGGATTCGGGGCAGCCTTATATCAAGACTTTTACTGCATAAATTGTCTTTGGCCTGCCCGTCCGACAAGAGAGTCTTGAGCCATGCGATTGGACTTCCATTAAGGAGCCGACATGCCGCCGCATAAAAAGTTAAAAGCATCAGAAATGAAGGTCGGAATTTTTGTCACGATCGCCCTTCTTTTGCTCTCGGCATTGATTCTTCAGCAGAGCTGGGGAATCAAGCTATTCTCAAAATCAGCCAGAGTGATGACCTACTTGCCTGATGTCGGCGGCCTTAAATCAGGCGCGCCCGTATGGCTTGCCGGACTTGAAATCGGCCGTGTGCGGAAAGTCTCGATCATTCCTCCGGAAGCCTATCGCGGCAATGCGGCGGTTTATCGCCGGATCGAGGAGCTCAAGGCGCAGATAGCCGCCGTCGATCCAGGTCTTCCTAAAGCCAAGGAAAACATCGTAGAACTGCAAAACCAGATCCGAAATCTGAAAGAAGACGTACGGATGGTTGAAGTCCAGCTGGACATCGGGCCGCAGTATTTAGATCGGATCAGCAAGGATTCTGAAGTCAGCATCGAGTCCAAAGGCCTGATCGGGGATTCGTTTATCGATATAACGCCGGGAGTCTATGGCGGATTGCCGGATAAAGCCGGCGAATACTATATAATCGACAGCATTCAGCATCCCGGTTTCCGGGAAATTATGACCGGCGCCAATGATGTGATCGCCAATTTCGGCGTTCTCTCGGAACAGGTAAAAAATATCACGACAAAGATTGATCCCGGAAGAGTCGGATCCAATGTTGCGGACATTTTGCAGGATTTGCAGAAAACGGTTCGATCCGCAGAAAAGACTTTTTCTCAGGCAACGCTGTTGATCGAAGACCTGCACAAGGGGGAAGGAACCTTCGCCAGGATTGTATCCGACCCGGAACTGTACCGGCGCATGACGGAGTCCATGGAAAAACTTAATTCAATTGCGGACAAAATACAGAACGGCTCCGGTACAGTCCCCAAACTTATCAACGATCCGGCTTTATTCGATGCGGCCGCCGGAACCATTAAAAAAATGGAAAAAATAATCGAAAGGATTGAGAAAGGCGAAGGAACTCTCGGAAAACTGTCTCAGGATGAAGCTCTTTATGAGAAAACTCGACTGGCGCTGGAGCGCTTCGCTTTGATCGCAGAACAAATGGATCAAGGGAAAGGAACCATGGGCAAGCTGCTGAAAGATCCGGGACTCTACAACAATCTGGACCAGTCCACCGCAGAGATCAGCAAGCTTATCTATGATTTAAGGCAGGATCCCAAAAAATATCTGACGATCCGTGTCCGCATCTTTTGAGCTTGAACAGGAATTTTGAACCTGATAGCCTAACCCCATGCTTAGCAATATCATTGGCCGCGGGGGGAAATTTGTTCTCGACCGCATTGTCCGATTACTGACTCACTTCAAAATCAATCCCAATATCCTCACGTTCATTGGAGTGCTGATCAGCTTCTGGGCGGCGTGGGAATTCGGATACGGCAATTTTTCCCGCGGCGCTCTGGTCATCATTCTCGCCGGTTTATTCGACATGCTGGACGGCGAAGTCGCTCGCGTCAGCCGATCGGTCACGCCTTTCGGGGCCTTCTACGATTCGGTAATCGACCGCTATTCCGATACTATCATTCTCCAGGGACTGATGGTTTATTATGCAAGACATCAGATGCTCGGGTATGTCGTTCTGGTCGGAATTGTGTTCATGGGCGCCGTGCTGACCAGCTATACGAGGGCTCGAGCTGAATCGCTGATTCCATCATGCAAAGTCGGATTCATGGAACGCCCTGAAAGAATTGTGCTGCTGATTATCGGCGGCTTGACCCACCGGATGGAGGCGGTTTTGTGGGTGCTGGCTGTTCTGGGAAACTGGACCGTCATCAACCGGATTTATTACACCTGGAAAGAGCTTCCTAAAAACAAGCCTGTCTGAAAAGGCTTGCTGTCTCTCAGGCAAAGCCTTCTTCGCTAAAACTTCTGGATGTCCATGCCGCTCAGGTTTTGGTCGAATTTCGAACTCGGGATGTTCCCATTCAGTTTTTCGTCCGTGAAGCGGATCAGCACATAATTGCCGTTCGGCTCCTCCTTTTTGTTCTGAATGGGAATCCCGTTGGATTTTTTGTACCAAACGGTCATCAAGGAAAAATAAGCGGCAATTTTGGGAAGCCTGGGCTTAAAAACCAAAACATCGCAGGGCGCCCCGCCTAAGATTTCGCTTCCCTTATACGTTATATCGAATGTCTTCTCAAGCTTCGCCGGCGATTGGCTGAGACCGATCGCCAAATATTCCGCCAAGTCCTGATCTTTTCCAAGGTTCTTAATTTGAGCTTGTTTGATGTCGGGTCGACAGAGAGTGGCGATATTGTCCTTGATGGTTAGAATCTTCCTTCCCGGGCTGATGAATTCCAGGCGCAGCAGCGATGCACCGGCTTTATCGCGCTGGTAGTGGAATTCGCCGGTCTCCGGAGCGCCAAATTCCTTGAGCACCGCGGTATATTCTTTTTGAACGACTTTTGCGGTGAAACTGCGGAAAGATTTCGCCCTCTCGTCCATTTGCCTGTAAACCCGCTGAAGATCCGGATCCTTCCTGTCCTGACCGGGCGCAGAGGAAACGTGCATGGTCAATAACAGCAGAATCGTCCAGATCGGCGCCCCGGCGTATTGCTTCGACGGCGTCGCGGATCTATTTGTTTTCATTGCGCAAAGGCTCATGGATCTGTTTGGCTGAGGAAATGCCTTTATTCTGTCGCGCCTGCCAATTGGATATTTTTGAGACAAAGCAGCTTCTAGGTACGAGAAATATAAATAAAAGAATCAGGGCGCACAGAATGTCATATTGCAGAGTGCCTCGTCCGTGGGACCATAAAATGGTGTGCCGCGCGGCGGTTCTGAATTTTGAATCAGTAGAGTTTTTCGAGTTCAGGTTCATAAGAGATCTTGGATGGCGGATTCAGTATCTGTCCATCTTTCATTTCAATCACTCGGCTGGCGGTTGAGGCCGCTTCGGAGTCATGGGTAATCATCACGATCGTCTGCTTGAGCTTTTCGTTCAGATCCCGAAGTATCTGCAATACATTGTGAGAATTTCTTGAATCCAGGCTTCCGGTAGGTTCGTCAGCCAAGACGATCGCCGGGCGATTGATCACGGCGCGGGCTATAGCCACCCGCTGCTGCTCGCCGCCGGAAAGCTCCGCAGGGCGAAAATCGATTTTTTCCGACAAGCCCAGCATGCTCAAAATGTTTTCGACTCCGTTGGCGCCAAGATGTCCGTTGCCGTGGATCTTTTTTGCCAATTCAATATTCGCCTTCGCCGACAGAGTCGGAAGAAGGTTGAACCTTTGAAACACGTATCCGATTTTTTTCCTCCTCACGGCGGTTCGTTCAGAATCGGTCAGGCGGGAAATATCGATCCCGTCGATAATGACTTTGCCGGAGGTCGGCTGCATCAATCCGCCCAGCAGGTGCAGGAGAGTGGATTTACCGCACCCTGAAGGCCCCATGACCGCAATGAACTCGCCGTGGTTGACGGTAAGGCTGACACTATGCAGCGCCGGGACTTCCACCCTTCCGGATCGATAGGTCATACTCAGGTCGATGGTCTCAATGGCGCATGATGAATCTTTGACAGCATCCATGGTTTCATTCATAAAAAAGCGCTCTTATCGGATCCTTCCGGGCGTCTTAACCCGCCGGATGCAAAGCTTTTAAAGCTGGCAGCCGCTCTTGCTTTCCGAAAACTATCGGTTGCTTTTTAATCGACAGTCGCCTATCCCTCAATTCAGAAACTGCATTCGAAACTCATATAATAGCAGATTCTTTAAAAATCTTGGCAATTTAAAAGCGATTGAAATCCCGATCAGCGCATTTATGGGGCAGCGCCCTTTTCCATGAGCCGGATGGTTTCGACGCCAGGGCGGACGATGTTGAAATCCTTTTCTTGAAGATCGGGATTTTTGCGCCAGCTTTCAAACTCCAGCATAATCGAATATCCCTCCGCGGGGCGGTCAATATTTATGATCGTCGGGAGAGACATCCCTTCAAATTGCCTTCGATCGTAATATTGAATTTCTCCGGCAATCCGGCCTTCCTCCCCATAGAATTGCTGTTTGGCGATGGTTAAGCCGGCGCGTTCAATCCAAATTTTACGAACAACATGAATTCTGTTTTCGGCGGTTGGCCGATAAAAGCCGAGCACGTAATATCTCGCCTTGTCCGCCGCCTCGCGTTTTTGTCGCTTCTCATGTTTTTGCTTTGCCGTAATTTCATCGCTATGGAGTTTCGGTCCCGTATGCTCTTCGAGAGAAACAAATGCTTCCGCCATTGAAGGAACCGGAGGCAGGATGGCCTGTAAAAGATGCTGCGGACGGGCAGGCATTTTGAATTCTTCCCCGTTGTCTGGCGTCAACTCCCCTTTGGCGCTATTGCTGCCGCTATAAATTTTCCCTCTGAACCAGGCTTCGAAAAGATCGTCTTTCGAAGACAGTTCGAGCAAAGCTCCGCCAATGGGATTGTTGATTCTTAAAAATAATAGAGAAGGTCGCTTCAGATAGACATATCCAGGAGACCGGCGGAATTCGTCGAGCCTGCCTGATTCCACTTTGCCGATAGTCAGAGTCGCTTTAAGCCTGCCGCATGAAAGGGATTGAATGCGAGCATCCGCTTTGACGATCGTCATCAATTCGTCATAGCTCGCTGTCTTGTCCTGCGACAGATTCGCCGGGACTGGAATTTCATAAGTCTTCTTTACGATGCAACCTGAAGCGAGTGCGGCAACGGACATGCAGGCGAGTCCGAAACAGATCCGGAAAAGCTGACAGGCTCTGAATCGCGGCATTTTATATTGTTGTTTCCAAAGCAGCAAAGTATAAAAAAGTACCAGAGCAAGAGGTATTTGTCAAACAGGGCCGCCGGCTGCGCCCAATCTTTTGCGGCGCATGTAATATATAAAAAAAGCTGCGGCAACGAGCGCGAATGCGCCGAATAAAATCACGCCGACAAGCTTTAAGTTATGTTGCATGAAAATTTTAACGGAATTCCCGTAAAGAACTGCAAGAATTCCCCACATCGAGTAGCGAATTGTCCTGCCAATGAAGACCGCGAGGAAAAATTCCCATGCTTTGAGGCGAAACACCCCGGCGCTTAACACAAATATTTTAAATGGCATGGGGGGAGGCAGAATGCTGGGAATCAGCACCGCAAGCAGGCCATATTTATTAAAAAGGCTTTCTGCGCGAGCGATTTTTTGTTGAGAAAACTTCCGCCTCAACAACGGGCTGCCTCCTTTTCGACCGACAGAGTAAAGGAGCAGGCACCCGATAATGGATCCAAGGATTGTCATCCCGACGTAATAGGCCATGTTCCCCCACGACTTCCCTGTCGAGAGAATCACGATCAACAGATCATTCCCTTCCGGAAGGCTAAGGAACGAAGAATCTCCTATAGCCAGAATCATGACTCCCAATCCGCCAATGCCGGCAGTGAAAGCGCTGATTGCGCTTCCCAACTTGGCCATCCAACCCGGGCTGGAAAGAAGGAGTGTCCGCATGCCCAATCCTTTTCTATATTATTGATTATAAAAGAATTACTCGACGAATACGATCGAGGTTATTCGACTCTGGACGCCGGAGAAACGGCGGCTGCAACAAAATAAAAAGGAGGGAAATAGCCAAATCTTCGCCACCGTCATAAATCTTGAAATTAGCACAGCAATGGTCGCCCCGCAACTGAAACTGATTATTTTCTGCAGAATTGCCGATAAGGATAGTCGGGGGTGGACCCGGATCTGATTTAGTTTGGATACTTTATAGCTTGCATTTGATTGACATTGCATAGGCTGAAAAAGTAAAATGGAAACTTTAATTGCAACCGATGCCCTTATGAACTCTCTTGGCTCAGAATTAAAAGCTGCACGTGAGAGGCGCAACATATCGCTTTCGTTCATTGCGGAAGAGACCCGCATTGGATTGCGACATCTGCAGAGCCTTGAAGAAGGACGCTTCTCCGATCTGCCAGGCGGAATATACAATCGTGCGTTCATCAAAGCATACTGTGAAATCCTGAATCTGGACGCGCACGATGTATTGCAAAAATATGATGATGAGATAATGCCTCACACGGAACGACCGCCCAAGCCTCAACAGCGAATTCCTTCTCCAAAGCCGTTTTGGGCTGCGAATCCCATTTTCGCCTGGAGCCTTATGCTTGTGATCTCGGCTACGGGATTGTTTTTCAGCAGGGATTGGATTTCTTCAGTCTTCTCGCCTTATTTTTCACATTCTCCTTCCGGCGCTTTGAACCGTGAAGCGGCGCCCGGACCATCGATGCAGCCTGCCGCCTCGGAAAATTCATCCTCAAATTCCGCCGCTTCCGCAACTGTTGCGATTGACCTGCCGATCGGTCCCACAACGGAATCAGCGGCGAATGGTGCGAGCCTGCAGGCTTCCATTTCAACTTCAAATTCAGGCTCTTCTCTTGAAATAGAGCTTGAGGTCACCGAAAAATGCTGGGTTTCCGTCGATAGCGACGGGGGGCCTGTAGTCCGAAGATTGCTCGAACCGGGGGAAGCGCAGAAATTCAACGCATCCGAACAGTTTTTCATAGTTCTCGGAAATGCGGGCGGAGTGCATCTGAGAATTAACGGCAAGCCGGCGAAACCGCTCGGCAAACCGGGTGAAGTGGTCAAGATGCTGATCAATTCCAAAAATTTGCCCGATCTAATCAAACAAACCACAGGCTAGCGAATGGCCCATGGCGATCTGCTTCAATCCCTGCTCAATGACGCCACCCCAAAGAATGTCCGGCTTCTGTTAGCCCGCGGCTCTGCGCCGCTGGCGCCCAAGATCATGATCGAGGCGTTAGTCTCGCTCCTTTCAGACAAGGACCAGGAGATAGCGTCCTCTGCCGCCAGGACCCTATCCGGCTGGGACGAGCAGTCCGTGCTTGAACAATTGAAATCCCCGGACTGCCCCGTTCGCGTCCTGATGCATTTTGCGAATTCCGGCAGTTCCGATTATATTCTTCAGACAATTATCCGAAATCCGGCTTCCTCGGAAGAAATCGTTGCATCTATAGCCTCCTTTGCGCCCGCCGATCTTCTGGAAGCTATTTTGGACAACAGGATGCGTCTGCTGAAGTTTCCGGCGATTCTTGAAAAGATCAAACGAAATCCTGTCGCAACCGCCGAAATCCTGCGGCTGGTTCAGGAGATCGAGACTGAATTTTTCAGCGCGAAGAAAACCGAATACGCTGTCGAGCCAACCGGCAGAATGGAAACTGTTGCTGACGAAGCGGCGGAATTGGGAATCGAGGCGCCTCCGGAAGATCTTACCTTGGAAGGGCTCCCGACGGATCCCGATGTGCGCGAAGCGGCGCTCTCCGCTCGTCTTGCAAGTCTTTCCTATAGGGATAAAATGCGATATGCGCTGTTCGGAACACGGGAAATCAGAGCGATGCTGGTGCGCGACTCTAATCGTGAAGTTGCGCGCGCGGTGCTTCGAAGTCCCAAAATCACCGATAGCGAGGTTGAAACCATCGCCGCAATGCGCGGCGTTTCAGTTGAGATTCTTCGCGATATAGGGAATAACAGAGGCTGGATCCGAAGCTATGCTGTCGTTCAGAATCTTGTAAGGAATCCGAAATCTCCGCCTGTCATTTCTCAGCGCCTGATGTCCCGTCTGCGCTCGTCGGATCTTATGCTTCTGACGAAGGATAAGAGCCTTCCTGAAGCAGTCCGGATAAACGCGACAAGAACGGTCAGCCAGCGGGGATCCAAAGGCGTGCGGCAATGAAGAACCACAAGTTTGTCAAACCAGGCAGGGAGAGCATGAATGGTGCGTGCAAGGCGATCCCTCATCTGGAAATCCTGAAGGCTTCCCAATGCGGCGGAGATCTTGTCCAAGCCTATCGCCAGAAAGTCCGTTCCCAGAAAACGCGCTTGATCCGGTTGATTGGCAGGAAAAGCTCTGCAAAAATAATCCACACTCTCCTTGGATACGAACTGCAATCCTCCTATAAACGCATTCACTGCCCCGATCTGGCCACCGCCAGGTACCTGAAAATATTTTCTGAAATCGGATGCCATTCCATTCATTTGCCCTATGATCCGACCTCTACAGCTCAGCTGATTCCCGAATTTGAAAGCTCATTGGAAAACATCAGCCTAAAGGTTCATGAGCTTTTTCCGAAAAACGCCAGAATTCAGAAGTATGTGATTCAAAGAGTTTACGCAATTCTCCGGCGCCAACTCCTGTCCAGCTAAGGATCTGTCAAAAAATATCGTTTACCCTTCGCTGCCGGCGAGGATCCGGCGACGATCAACGAATCCAACGGGCCCGGCGCTCGCCCCAGAGTGTAAACGTTATTCATTGACAGGCCCTAAGTCATTGGCAGGCCCTGAAAAGGCGCTCTGTACTGCATCGCTGGGTTGATCTCGAAATCCATCCGGGAATTTTTTCGTGATTATTATTTGCGGCAAATTTTCTGTCTTGTGTTATAAGAATATTCCAACAAATGTAATTTGTCGCAAAAACTAATCGATGGATGAATCATCAGTGGATTCCGTCGGCCAAAACAGGCGACGCCTATTTTGGCCGTATCGGAAGCTAACCGCGCGCCGATTTAGAACCTTAGGGTTCTTAAATGTTTAGTGAAGTTCAAGATTTGTCATGCACCAGTTTTTTCGGGCGCCGAGCCTTCCGGCAAATCGCAAGCGAATCAGCGTTTGCGCGCTGCTTTGTCGATCCTGCGCCCGGTTTGAGAACGCAAGCGTCCGTTGCCGGGCATTTGCTAATTTGCTGAGTCAAAATTTGACAAGGTGAGACCATGCGATTTTCAAAACTGCCGGTTGCTGTCGTCTGTGTATTTCTGTTCGCTTTTTTGAGCGTTTGGGCGCAGGATCGGGATGTAGAGATTCACAGGAATGTCAAACTCCTGATTGCATCCCCCGGATCGGACATCCCCGCCGAAATAGCGGCTCAATACAAAACATTCTTGCCGCTGCTCGAATCCGTTCTGAAAGAAACCGTTCCCGATCAAAGCGATGCATGTGCGCTGACTCTTCGAGTCATGCCCATGGTCCGGGAAATAGGCGCAGCCAAAACCAAGCGTGCGGCGGCCCGCATCACCGCTTTCCGCAGAAATTCAAAACAGGAATTTTTCGGCAACCTGATTCTATACAGCTATGTCAACAGCGGGCTTGTGAATAAGGAAGAAATAAGCGATTTCTTGCAGAAACAGATTCTGGAACCTGCCGAATGCCGCTGAGTTTTCACCGGGAACAGAGGATTGTTCCCGGTGAAAGCGCCTGCATTATTTTATAAACAGGTCCTCTCGAAGGACTTCCAGGTCCTGATTGGGGATTTGAAGCCGGACCAAGCGGCCGTTGTTGTCGACCGAAACCTGTCCCATATAGATGCCGATAAACTCGATACGATAGTCTTTTACCGGAATCGTTCCCTTTTTACATTCAAAAGTGGAATCGCCCAGATAGGTCAAATAGATTGGTATATCGCTGCCTATGATGGGAACGAAATCAGCAAAAGACTGCCGTCCACCTTTTTTTATATCATATTTGCGAAGCAGGTAGTCATATTGGTGGTAGACATTAAAATCCAGAATCACCATGCCGGGTTGAAATGGAACCGTGACGTCGCTTGTCCGCCCGCCCCTGCGCAATAGCCGTGAAATCTGTCCGTCTTTGATGGTCACGTCATAGGAGTCCCCAGACTCCCCGGCGTATGCGTAGGTGTAGGAAAGCGGATCGCGCCCGTCCTTGGAAAAAACCATTCTTGTCGAAAAAGCCATGCTTTTCGATACGAGACCGTCGGAGACGATAAGTTCGTGTTCGGATACAGAGATCAGCTGGCCTGCTTCATTCACGCTTTCGGACACTTTTTCATGTCCGGCCAGAACCCCTTTGATCAGAACAGCATAGCTTTGAGAATAATCGGCTGCTCTCTGGGCCTGCACTTGTTGAACAAACGAAAGCAGAATGATCCCCATCGTGAAAAAAAGTTTCATGGCTTCACCGCTGCATCCGGATGATTTTGGACGATGGAACCCTCACCAGCGCATTGCAAAGCGAACCCGCTGCGGCGGTAGAAACCTGTTCGTGAACGAATACGATCATTTCCTCCACCTGTTGTTGCATTTTTTCCATTTTCTCCCGCATATTCAGAATCACTTCCACTCCGGCTAAATTGACTCCCAACTCGCGGGTCAGAGTCAATATGACCTCGAGTCTCTGAAGATCGTCTTCCGTGTAAAGGCGCGTGTTCCCATCGCTTCTGGAAGGTTTCAGCAATCCCAACCGCTCATAAAGGCGGAGCGTCTGAGGGTGAATCTTGAACGATTCCGCAACCGAGCTGATCATATATCCTGCTTTTCGACGCGGACTCACGCGACACCCCCTGAAATTAGTTTTGAGAAATGCTCGTTCTTGGATTTTCAGGATTTAAACGAGCAAGCTCACGCAATATCTCTTTGGAGCGTTCATCGGCTATCTTGGGAACGACGACACGGACTTCCACAATCTGATTTCCGGGCAAATCGCCTCTTAACGAGGGCGCCCCCTTGCCTCGGAGGCGGAATTTCTGGCCGCTTTGCGTTCCCGGAGGGATGCGCAACAGCGCTTTCCCATCAATGGAGGGCACTTCAAGTTTTGTTCCAAGAGCCGCTTCCGTGATGGTAATCGGTACCGTGCAGACAATATCATTGCCTTCCCTGCGGAAAAAATCGTGCGGTCTCACCGTGATGATCAGGTAAAGATCTCCGGGAGGGCCTCCGGATCGTCCCGCATTTCCCTTTCCCGGAACGCGCATGCGGAATCCGTTGCCGGCGCCCGGCGGAATCCGCACTGTAATGCTTTCCTGGACTGCCGAAGCTCCGGATCCGCCGCAGGATAGGCATTTGCCGCCGGTCTTGCCGGATCCCCCGCAAACGCGGCAGGGGCTCGAAAAGCGCATAAAGCCGTGGGATTTTCCCTCCTGACCGGATCCCTGGCATCTCGGGCAGGTTTTCTGGCCGGCTGAGCGGTCCAATCCCGATCCATCGCAGGAAGAGCAAGCAGCGGTGTGGCTCAGGGCCATGCGCGTGGAAAGGCCTTTAATGCTTTCATGGAAAGAAATATTCAAATGATGCTCTAAATCTTCACCTTTTGCCGGGCCGGAAGTTTTGCCGCGGCCGGACCCTCCCCCGAAAAGCTCGGAAAAAACATCCTTGAAGCTGCTTTGGCCGGACTCGCTGAAATCCATTCCGGAAAAATTTGGAAATCCTTGGAATCCTCTGTTGGGGGCCCCTCCCGACGGCGGCTCCTTGAAATTATCCGAATAGAAACCATACTGATCGTACATGGATCGTTTTTTGGGATCGCTAAGCACTTCGTAGGCTTGCTGAATTTTTTTAAACCTCTCTTCAGCGGATTTGTCGCCGGGATTGACATCCGGGTGGTTTTTCCTGGCGAGGCGCCGGTACGCCTTTTTTATATCCGGATCCTTGGCGGTTCGGGAAATTCCGAGGACTGCATAATAATCTTCTTTATTTGCCATACGCTTAGCGACTGAATCGCCGCGATCATTTTTTCAGGTCAATTTTGGGCAAGACTGCTCTCAGAATTCCATCTTCCAGTTTTATCTGCATTCGACTTTTGTCTACCGGTTTCGGCAGCGAAAAGGTCCTGAGAAACTTCCCTCGCCTGCCTTCCAGCCTATGATATTTTTCTTTCTTGCAGAATTCGTCGTTTTTGCGCTCTCCCCGGATTACGAGTTCATCGCCGCAGAGTTCGACCGTGACATGCCTGCGTTCAACTCCGGGGATTTCAGCGTTCACAACGTATTCTTCTTCGAGCTCGTAAAAATCCATGACGGGCTTCCAGATCACAGGATCATCGATCATCGCCACCCGCTTTCCGAAATTTCGAGGGCGCGAGAGGCGCCCTCTTCGCTACTCATTCTTATCCATATCGACGTATTCGGCGTCGATAACCTCATCTTCTTTTTTCTCCGCGCCTTTGAATCCGGCGCCGCCGCCCCCCGTTCCCGGTTCGTTCTGCTGCTGCGACGCTTGTCCGGCTGTTTTCTGGTACATGATTTCGGCGAGACGGTGCGAGGCCTTCGTCAGGTCTTCGGCGGCTGCATTAAGCTCTGAAGCTTCCGTCGAACTCTCCAATGCTTTTTTGGCTTTCGACAAAGCATCATCCAGCGCGGAAGCGTCAGGATCCGAAATCTTGTCCCTGTTTTCCTTCAGGATTTTATCCGTATTGTAAACAAGGCTGTCCAGCTTGTTTTTAGCCTCGATTTTTTCACGGTTTTTCTGGTCTTCATCGGCGTGAGATTGAGCGTCATTTTTCATCTTGTCTATTTCGTCTTTGCTCAGTCCGCTGGAAGCCGTGATGGTTATTTTTTGTTCTTTGCTTGTGGCCAGGTCTTTGGCCGAAACGTTTACTATTCCGTTGGCGTCGATGTCAAAGGCAACCTCGATCTGGGGCACGCCGCGCGGCGCCGGTGGAATCCCGACAAGATGGAATTTGCCCAAAGTCCTGTTGTCCTTGGCCATGGCGCGTTCGCCTTGCAAAACATGGATTTCCACAGATGTCTGATTGTCGGCCGCCGTCGAAAAGATTTCGGATTTCCGGGTTGGAATTGTGGTGTTTCTTTCAATGAGCCTGGTGGAAACTCCTCCGAGCGTTTCAATTCCCAAAGACAGAGGCGTCACGTCCAAAAGCAGCAAATCCTTGACATCACCGGCCAGAACGCCGGCCTGTATGGCGGCGCCAACCGCCACCACTTCGTCAGGATTGACTCCTTTATGAGGATCTTTGCCGAAATATTCCTTTACCATCTGCTGGACTCTCGGGATTCGAGTGGATCCGCCAACCAAAACCACTTCATCAATGTCTCCAGGCTTCACTCCGGCGTCTGCCAGAGCTTGTTTCAGAGGAGAAACTGTTCTCTGCAATATGTCTTCCACCATCTGTTCAAATTTGGACCGGCTCAGCTTCATATTCAAATGTTTCGGCCCTGAAGCATCCGCCGTAATGAAGGGAAGATTGATTTCGGTTTCCATCACTGTGGACAATTCCATTTTGGCTTTTTCCGCAGCTTCCCGAAGCCTCTGCAAAGCCATCTTGTCCTTGGAAAGGTCGATCCCCTGATCCTTCTTGAACTCGTCGATGATCCAATCCATCAGGCGCTGGTCGATGTTGTCTCCGCCAAGATGAGTGTCGCCATTGGTCGACTTGACTTCAACAACTCCTTCCCCGACTTCGAGAATGGATATGTCGAATGTGCCGCCGCCAAAATCATAAACTGCAATGGTTTCGTCCTTTTTCTTATCCAAACCATAGGCCAACGCCGCCGCCGTGGGTTCGTTGACGATGCGAACTACCTCCATGCCGGCGATTTTTCCGGCGTCTTTGGTCGCCTGCCGTTGACTGTCATTAAAGTAGGCTGGAACCGTAATAACCGCTTTTTCCACCTTTTCTCCAAGGTACTCTTCCGCAGCCTGCCTCATTTTCTGCAAAATCATCGCCGAAACCTCCGGCGGGCTGTAGGTTTTATCTCCCATCTTGACTTGGGCGTCCTGATTTGAGCCGGAAACCACCTTATAGGGAACCAGTTTTGCCTCTTCGCCAACTTCGCCTGTTTTCCTGCCCATGAATCTCTTGATTGAAAAAATGGTGTTTTCCGGGTTGGTTACAGCCTGACGTTTTGCGACCTGCCCTACAAATCTTTCATTGTTTTTTCCCATGGCAACCACGGAGGGAGTAAGTCGGCTTCCTTCCGGGTTCGTTATTACTTTGGGCTCTCCTCCCTCCATGACCGCAACCACGGAGTTGGTAGTCCCGAGATCAATTCCAATAATCTTGCTCATTTAACTCCTCCTTGGAATTCCGCCATTTCAAATTGAAATCATAATTGCACGCTTATAACTACCTTAGCGCTCTTGATATATAGGATCTGAGTGGGTTGTTGTCAATTATTTAAAGTAATTTAAATTCAAAAGGTTTCGGCATCTGTTCCTTATAGAAACAGGATGGGACAGCAGCTTGGATTTGCTGTCCTGTATATTCTCTCGGCTTCGCATAAAAAATCCTTAAAGTCAAATTCCTGAACGACCTGCTGTTTTATGCTATTATGTGAAATTATGAAATGCCGCAGCATCGCCTTTTATATTTTTATTTGTTCTTCGATAGCGGCTGCCGCGGACTATCGGCTAAAAACCGTAAAAGTTTTACCCATTGAATCGTATCCTGCCCGAAAGGAGATTTCCGGGATAATCATCGCAGCCGATCCATATTCTACAAACGAAAAGTCCTACACGGCTTTCGACATCAAGCGTTTGAACTCGCGCGGATATTTTCCCCTTCATGTCATCATCAAAAACAACACATCCATGTATCTGAATATTGCGACGCGAAACATAGTCTTGATAACCGGTTCCGGCCAGCATTTGTATGCCACCCCGGCGGCGCTTGTCGTGGATGATGTGGTGAAAGCGGGGCTTGCGGACAAAACGCCCAAAAACGCTTCGAAAGAAAACGCCTCCCCTCTTTCAGATTTCACATCCAAAGAACTTTTAAACAGAACAATTGATCCGAACGCCGTTATCGATGGATTTTTGTTCTTTTTCAATTCCAACCCTCGAACAAACATATTTAAGGGCGGCGCTCTGTATATTCCCAAACTGGAAGAAGACGGCGCCCATAAAGCGTTTGGACCGATTTCCATACCGCTTGACGCCGCCATTTCTGCAACAGCAAAAACAAAATAATGCGGATTAAAGAACCTCGAGCCTATAAGAGCTTATCGATGAAAAAAGAGCGCAGCGCGCTCCCGGACGGACGGCCTATCGCTTTATGATGGATATTTCTCTTTTGATTGAAGCTTTTAGAGACAAATACGAATCTGAACCCAGGCTTTTTCGCGCCCCCGGCCGCGTGAATCTTATCGGAGAGCATACGGATTACAACGATGGCTTCGTTCTTCCAATGGCTATCGACCAGCAGACTGTCGCCGCCATTGCGCCTCGACCCGACCGTAAGCTGCGCTGTTGGTCTCTTAACCTTGACGACGCCATCGAATTGGACTTGGATTCGCTTGGACCCGGCAGGCGGCAAAACTGGGCGGACTACATTGAGGGAATGGCTGCAGCCCTGAAGGGCGCAGGCGTTGAATTGAAGGGCGCAAATATCGCCATTCAGAGCAATGTCGCGTTAGGGGGAGGGCTTTCATCCTCAGCCGCCCTGGAAATTTGCGTAGGAAAGGCTCTGGCGGCAATTTCAAACAGCAGGCTGGACGATTTGTCGCTGGCTCTTGCAGGTCAGACCGCCGAACATGTCCATGTCGGCATTCAATGCGGAATCATGGATCAGTATACATCCGTGCACGCAACCGCCGGGCATGCACTCCTGCTTGATTGCCGGTCCTTGGATGCAAAGCCCATCGCCCTGAATTTGAAAGATTTCCGGATTGTTATCTGCAACAGCAGGGTCAAACACTCGCTGGCGTCTTCCGAGTACAACCGGCGGCGCGAGGCTTGCGGTCGCGGAGTGGATTTGCTCCGCGGCGTGCTTCCCGAAATCCGGGCGTTAAGGGATGTCGCGCCCGAGGATTTTGAAAAATATGGATCCCTTCTTCCTGACGCCATACGGAAATGTTGCCGCCATGTTGTCAGCGAAAACGCCCGCACCCTGGATGCGGCGCGGGCGTTGGAAACCGGAAATATTCTCGAAATGGGCAGGCTTATGTCAAAGTCGCATCAGTCACTCCGGGACGATTATCTGGTAAGCTGCCCTGAATTGGATCTCCTGGTGGAAACCGCGAGCGCCCATCCCGGAGCGCTGGGGGCGCGACTGACAGGGGGCGGATTCGGCGGCTGCACGGTTAATCTGGTCAAAGAAAGCGCGGTTGAAGCTTTTATGGAATCTGTATCCCGCCAGTATAATGCTTCGACCGGAATCCTCCCTGAGATCTTTGTCGTGCATTCAAGCGACGGCGCCAGGGAAATCAGTCGCTTTGGCAGTGAAAACCCGGAGAGTTGATTCCAAAGCCTGGCGATCTATGGCTTTTGTCTGCCTTCCGACGCTTCTTCAATGACTTGGTCCATTATTTCAATTGATTTCGGCGAGTTCAGCTCCGATTCCAGGCGACGCAACGCCACCCGAACCACATCGCGGTGATGAAGCTTATGCCCGATGCCTCGACCGGTGAGATCCAGCCACAGCTTGTGAAGCAGTTCCATATCCTCAGGCCACAGCCTGGGCGGATGCGGACCAAGGTTGAAGAACATCTTCTTCCCGGTGGCTTCATCCAGTATTTCCAAAGAAAGCTGAGGACGGGGCGCAGGAAGCTTTTCCCATGCATCCCCGAAAGCTTTGGCCTGCTGGGAAGGCGTCATTTTCGCGGACAGGCCCATGACTATAAGATTTGATTTGAGTCTTTGAGCGACTTCCACGATAGCCCCATTGTAATCCCTGCCGGGCACCACCAGCAGTTCCACGTGCTTTCCCGCCTTTTCGGCGACAGAGACGACTTGCGTAAACAGCTGTGCGACTCGGTCGGTGAATATCTGATCCGGTTCGAGTTCAAATCCCCCGGAACCATGAGCGAAAATGCGTTTCACCGTCAGAGCGACAATGTCCATCTTGCGAGTGTCCACCCGATCCAAAACTCTGTTGAGATGTCGGAGTTCGTGAGGATTCCGGACTGCCACTAAAACATTCCCAGGCCGAACTTTAATGGATTCCTGTGAAAACATTTCCTGGGCGACAAGGCGGAACTTTTCAACTTCGCCGCAATGTCGGGCTTTCCTGCGGTTGAAGCGTTCGGCGAAAGTGAATATTGCGAATATGCAAATGGAAAAAGTCAATCCCCAGACAGTCGCGGCTTTTTTCGTGAAAAGATTGACAATCGCGATGGAGAAAAGGATCAGAGTGATCAGCGCGAGTCCCAAGGGAATCTCGCGCCCGGCGAAGCGAAAATTAAGCGGCACTTTCCACTGAGGCTCTTCCGGCTGTTTATATCTCAAAACCAGGACGGAAAGCCCTTGCATCGCGAAACTCCAGACAATTCCAAAGGCATAAGCGTCGCCAAGCTGTTGAATATTCCCGCGCGTCAAAATGACGGTCGCAATCTGCAGCAGGACAATCATGGCGATGATGCGCCCGGAAGTGCCGAATTTGCGGTGAGGCGTACGGAACCAGTCCGGCAGAACGCCATCCTCGGCCACACGGTTAAGGACGGAATTGGAGCCTACAATTGCGGTGTTTACGGCGCCCGACAGCAGAATAGTGCCTACCACAACCACAAAAGCGTGAAACAACATCCTGATAGGCAGGGGTCCGACGACGTTCATCGCCAATCCCCCGATCAAATTGTCCAGATAGACGTCGACGCGTTCATGGTCCGGAATGATCATGACGGCGAAGAATGAAACCAGCGAGGTAAAAATTATGCTGTAGAGAAAAATTATGACGGCGGCGCGCTTCAGGTTTTTTAGCTTTGGAGAAGCGATCTCCCGATTGACCTGCGCCAGACTCTCCTCGCCGCTCATAGCCAGAACCGAATGCCCCATGCCGATAAGGACCGCAATGACAGGGAAATTGATCCAGAAGGAGTCTTTCAACCATCCGACCGCACTTTCATTGAAATGAATATTCTGCAGAGTCGGAAGGGGAACGGGCTGGAATCCGCGCTGCAGCACGGTCACGATGCACCATACAATCAAAATAACCACCATAACGGTGGTGAGCTGCATGATCCGAAGCGCCTTCTTGCTGGATTCATGCATGCCGATGAGGTTTTTGCGCCAAAAATATAGAGTTACCAGCACCGTAAAAAAAGCCGCGAAATATTGCGGATGCACTTTCATGCCGGGCGAGCGAATCAGATCGGCGGTTTCATTGATCAATCCGGCCAAATAGAGGCCCGCGCTAACGCCGCTGATGGGGCCGGTCAGGATAAAATCGAAAAGCAGCGCGGATACGGAGAACTTGGCCAGCGTTCCTCCCAACGCTTCATGCACCACGCGGTATACTCCGCCGCGGACGTACATGCTGCAGCTTTCTATATAGACCGCCCGCACAGCCGAGGCAAACAGCATGACGCCCAGAATGAACCAGGGAGCGGATTTTCCCAAATATCCTTCGGCGATGCCGCCCGCATAGTAAGCGGATGAACCGAGGTCGCAAAGAACGATGGCCGCCGCTCTCCAGAAAGAAATAAAAGACAGCATTACAGTCGTCGCCACAACTACTTTCTTCACGCCGCCTGCGCCATTCTTTTTCATAGGGAAAATTCCGCCCGGTCTTCTTGTGCTGTCTTCAAACCGCTCTTTGCAGCCTTGCGTCGCACCGCACGCAGCGAGGAACTATAGACCAGGCGCGGAGAAAATCAAGAGGCTTTCGAAAATAAGCATTTGGGGGCTGATCGAAAAAGTGTGGGATTTATCGGGGCAAAAAGCGGGGCTTCCAGGGTTGGCGCTTTGGCATTCCATAAAGCATGCCCGAAATGCCAAAACGCCACAATTCTTTTATTTTCTTTTATATCTAAACACTTCCGCATAAATCCGCCGGAGCGGAGCGACGCAGTGTTGGTGGATCAGTTCCATGAAATTCGGAGGATCCGCGATCAAGTCTTCGAGGTGGTCCGGAAGGATTCCGAAGGTCAAACGGACGATATCCGCTTTTCCCTCTCGCGCTTCAACCTTGATACTGTCTTTAAGGCTATGCTGCAGGCTGAAGACTTCACAATTCCGGGCTTTTTTGATTTTTTTAAATCCTTCAATAGGCTTGTCTTGGGCTGTTTTGTAATAATCAGCCAGGCGCCGAACCAGTTCGTTGTAGTTAAAATTGGGAACTTTGTTGTTGATGCTTGCTTCGAGCGAGCATTCCTCGTCATCGGACGTTACGCTCAATCCGTAAGTAAAATCGAGGTCGCCTTTATTGAATTTGATCCTGTGGCCGTTTTCGTCGTGAAATCGTTTAAGTTCGTCTGGAACCTGGATCTCAGGACTTTCCGCCTTTTTTTCGGCGGTAATATAATAATCGCTGACGCTTAAATACCATTGATCGATTATGGCTTCGAGGGCTTTGTCGATCATGGCAGCGGTTTTGGGGGGATTTTTCCTCTTTCCAGCCAATGATTCTTCCTCACTTTAGGTTAATCGCAAGCTTTTTGAGCCGGTACTTGCCGGATTAAGAAGTATATCACGGAGTTTTTCAGATTTGGAATATGATCTTTCTTTGAATTTTTCGAGGCTTGAGTCCTGTGGGATCGGGCGGCCGATTCTTGCAACCGATTCATTTGACAGCGCCGCTGCTATCGGAGATAATTCCGACTCGTCGAATCAAGTGTGGGCGGTTAGCTCAGCTGGGAGAGCGCCGCGTTCGCAATGCGGAGGCCGGGGGTTCGATCCCCCCACCGTCCACCAACTACTGCTACCATGCCCTTACTCCCGGGTAGCGCTTTGAGCTTCCAATACAGGAATTCTCCTCGTTGCCTCCATGTCGGGAAGCAGCGAAGTCTCCAGCGAATGAATAGCCTGGCAGATGCTTTGTCTCACTTTCTCGTCGTATTCGACGCAAAGACGCTCTTTTAAGCATTGAATGCATTCCTCGGAGCCTATGAACGCCAACGCCCGGACGGCGGCTTGACGTAAAACCGACATTTCATCATTCAGGAAATTGCGAATGAACTTGACGGATTTTTTCTTCCCGGTATTCGCCAAAGGCATTATGGAAATCAGGGCGCTTTCCGGATGTTCCATCACATAGGCCAAAAGAGCGTTATAGGATTCTTCCAACCCTATTTTGCCCAGAGCCTCAATGGCGCATTCGGCATGGAATGGGCTTCTCAAATCGTTCAAAATGAGAGGCGTCGCCGCATGAATTTTCAGTTCTCCCAGAACCTTGATCAATCCCCACCGCACGCGGTCGCCCTCTTCCGGGTAAAGCTTTATGATCGCCTTCGCTTCGGCCGGCTCAATTTTATCCACCATTTCGCGCACGGCCGCTAGCCTCTCCCGCGTCGTCCCCGTTCTCAAAGCCTGGAACCAGGCTTCGATGCGGTCGAACTTTTCTGCAATAGGAAAGCTGTCCTTTATGGAAAGCTGAACTTTGGAACTTCCCTCTGCCGGCGCTTCTCTTTTTTTCCGCGGAACGACATCCTGGCATTTTTCCAATTCCATCTCCAGCAAACTTGCATTTTCAAATCTGCCTTCCGGATCTATGGCCAGGCACTTTTCAAGAATGGACTGCAGGGGATCGGAGAAATTTTCATAAATGTCCTTCGGCCAGGGGAATTTGCCCAGCGGGGGAAAGCCCATCAGCATTTCATAAAAAAGGGCGCCAAGAGCGTAAATATCGGCCCGCTGATTGACTTTCTTTGTGTTAAAACGCTGCTCGGGTGCAAGATAAGCGATAGTGCCCAAAATTTCGCCGGAAAGTGTGAGGGGAGGATGATCCAAATCCATGATCTTCGCGATTCCGAAATCGGATATAACCGGCTTGCCGTCCGATTGAAGAAGAATATTCGATGGCTTCAGATCCCGGTGTATGATCCCCTGTTCGTGGGCATAGGCCATGGCGTCGCAAATGCCCCAAAAAAGCTGAATCGCCAAGTCGTTTGAAATCTTGCCCTTTTGCAGAAGCCGCGTGAGATTCCCTCCTGCCATATATTCCATTGAATAGAAATAGCATTCATCCAGCGATCCATTATCGTAAATCCGAATGACTCCGGGATGGGAAAGACTCCGGATGATTTCAACTTCCCTCAAAAAGCGTGCATAGGCGGCGGGCCAAAGCGTGGCGGACTTATTCAGTATTTTATAAGCCCGCTTTTCACGGCTCCTCGGATTCAATCCCAGAAAGACTTCGGACATGCCGCCGACGCCGATCCGTTCGACAAGGTAAAAGTCGCCGATTTTCTTCCGCAGCATGCTCATGGATGCACCTCGGCCCTTTTGGCGGTTCGCGGCCTTTCCGACAGCTCCGATCGGTTCCTTCCAAGCGATTTGGCGCGATAGAGCGCCGCATCCGCGCATTCCAGCAATTCATTGCCGCCGGAATTCGCCGCCCGGCCCGAAGCCGCTCCGAGACTGACTGTTACGTTGGCTGCAATCCCGAGTTCCTCGCCAACCCTCGACTGAATGCTTTTCCGGATTCTCTCCGCCAGTTTCAGAGCCCCTTGAGGTCCGGTTTCAGGCAGAACAATCAGGAATTCATCCCCTCCAAAACGGCCGACCTTGTCCCGACGCCTTAAGCTTTTTTGAAGCGCCTTGGATACTGCCTGTAAAATCCTGTCGCCCGTCAAATGTCCGCGAACGTCATTCATGCTCTTGAATTGATCTATATCCAACAGAATTGCCGAAACCCACCGATTGTCCCTCACGCTGGCGGCGACTTCCTCGGAAAGAGCCCTTGTTATCGTCGCTTTGTTCAGCAGAGATGTCAGCCGGTCGACAGTGGCGAGGCGGTAGATTTCATCAAAGAAACTTTGTTCGGCCAGATCTCGTCGGTCGAATTTCAGGATCACCCGTCCTAGGCTTATTTTGTCGCCTGGCCTCAAGACCTTTTGATCCACCCTCGCATAATTGACATGGGTGCCGTTTTTGCTCCCAAGATCGCGAATGACGACCGTCAGGCTTTCAACGCCGCCTTTCACTACCTTCCTGCAGCTTATCTGAAGATGCTTTCTCGAAACTGAGGGATCGGGAATGGCGATGTCGCAATCCTCTCCACGCCCCAATACCATCTGCTGCCGAACCAGGGGAATCTCTTTTCCGAGCGCGGGTCCGGAAAGGAAAGTAAGGGTTGGAATGAACGCGGAAAGGCTGCTTGAAATTCGATCTGTTTTAACTGTGCTGCCGACATCCAAAAAACAATAGTCGTCAGGATCATTCTGTCTCAATCCCGCAATCGATTTCATCGCATTTTCCTCTCGTTGCGGCGGCCTCAATTCAGAACCGCCGAGCGGCAGCGAGTCCGGTGAGAGACCAGGTGTATTTCCCGGCTGGAGGCGTCAAGCACAGCCGCCATGTCATGAACCCGCGTTCGCGTCCGGCGAAACTCAACCGAAACTCTGTAAACGATGATGTTTTTATCGGCCAGAAAGCTCAGATCGGATATCAGTTCTATTGGAATATGGCGAAATACCGCCAGCAGAGTGCACCTGTCCGCCGGCAAACCTTTCAAAACTTCCGCTTCGCGAAGAAAACTTTCATATTCCCGCCTCTTCAGCAGCCCGATGTCGATGCCGGAACGGACGAAGGGAAGGTCCAGCAGCTGCGAAATCGAAACCCGGGCGCCGAGATTGGCCGAAAGATCCATTTTATTTGCGACCACATCCGGGAGCTCGACCAGCAAACGCTTCGAAGCGCAAAGGTTTGCCGCAGGGAAAGCCGGATTTATCGTGCGCAGCCGCGGATAGATCAGAGCGCTTATCTGCCGGATGCGAGCCCGTCGCTCATCAGGAAGCTCAAGCTCCTTAACCGCCGCGGCGCCGAGCAATGCTCCATTAATGATTTGGCGCGGAAATTCCAACAGCAGTCGGGGCGCGTGGTCAAGCGCGTCAAGCGCGTCCTTGACGATTGCGGATGAATGAAGATCAACCTCCGCCCCCGCCGTTTTGACGTCGATATTCAAAGCTTGCGCTGAAACAACGGCCGATAACGGGACAAAGCCTGCGCTTCGGAAAAACACCCGTTCCAACCATGTCTTTCCATCCGGCGCCGTCAACCGGCGATCTGGCTTCTCTTCCCTTCTCCACATAAGCTTGTCAGGGCGGATTTGACACGGTCCAGCGGTTCCAGAATGTCCATGGTCCGGGAAATTTCCTGGAGCCAAAGCGCAATGCTTTGCTGCGCCGTTTCGTTGGATGTTGAAAACGCCAGCCTCAGGAATACGGATTCGTCTTCCAGCTCGATTATGGCTTCCCGTTCACGGATGCGGCTGAAGGACCCGGTCAAATCGCTCGGAGGAAGACTGTATTTCTGGATTGCCACCATTTCCCTGTTGGCGACAGCGCCCAAAAATTCCTTTTCATCATAAGAGGTGATGAAATAGTCGGGCACGGACCGGATTTCCCTGCCCAATCTGTCCCTGATTACGGTCTCATGAAGGTATTTTTCCAAAACAGATCCATAAAGGATCTTGTGAAGTCGGGTCGCCGAAACAGGCTCGGTATATTTGAACTCCAGCGGGATCCCAATCTGATTGGTAATCAGTATGGCGCCCATGTGCTTTTCATCCGTCTTATGATGGTAGAAATAACCGACCTGTTTTCCGGAGTTCTCAGACTTGTCCTGACTAGGCATTCCAATACCCCTTAAAATAATCGGCGCTTTTGTGGATTTTCTTTAAGGCGCATCTCGGCGGAATCTCCGGGCGGCGTCATTCATCGGAAGCCCTTTCATCCCGAGAACCGCGCGCAGATCTGCTCTTTGCTTTCATCGCTTTCGCACTTGGAGGGCGAATCGTTCAGCAATTGAATGACCCGTTTTTGCTTTTGTGGCAGTTTTTTAATAGCAGAATGGAGCGTCCACAACGTTCAGCGGTCCGAGGAGGATTCGATGGCTCGCTCAATAACAGGCGGGCCTGGAGTCTTGAATTGCGCCCGTTTCGTCTCCCGGCATCCATTCGGCGCTTGTGAACCCGGATGACTCATGAAACTTCCGCTGCGGCGGCGAATCCGGGCATGTCTGGGCGCCCCCAGAGGAGCCTTGTATCCACGGCAGCCCCGGCAGCCCCGCGACAGACTTTCATGAATAATCCGGGTTGAGTTCTGAAAAAACGGAAAGGGGGCTTTGCGCCCCCGCCCGCACATTTTCTGCTGCTTTGGACAAGCGGCTTGGACGAAACACAAGGAAATGATTAAAACCCTATTTCATTTCCGCCTGAAGTTGTTTTACCAGTTTGTCCGATCCGACAAGACTGCCCTTATGAGTGTCCCGGTAGGCGTTTTCGAACAACTGCTTGGCTCGTGTCTGGACTGGACTCTTGATGGCATAGCTTTTTGCAAAAGCCTGGACCGCTTCATCCATCTTTTTCTCATTCTTTAATGCGGTCCCGTAAAAGAGCCATGCTTCCGCAAATTTGGGCCGAACGGCTATCGCTCCCTGGGAAAATTTTTTGACAAGTGCATGGTTCTGCTGCTTCAGAAGGGTTTCCAGATCTTTTGCAAAAAAACTGTCTGCGTAATCTCTGAGCTGAACGTTCATGTTGGTTCGCCCCTTGTAGAAAGCAAGCAGTTGCTCCGCCCTTTTTGCAGAGTTGGTGATTTTTATTATCTGATGCAATCGATCGTAATCGTCTTTGTACTGAAGATCGTCTACATCCTGCGAGAAAACAGCCGAACTGCCGGCGGTGAAAACAAAAGCCAGCAGAAAGAAAAATCGAACCGCTGCAAACATATTGCCATTCTCCTTTGCATTAACTATTTACAAACGGGGTGCGGAATGTTAAAAAGCCCACTACACGCATGGGCGCCTAGCTCAGCTGGCAGAGCACTGCGATCACACCGCAGGGGTCACAGGTTCAAGTCCTGTGGCGCCCACCATAATCCCCCCAAAATCCGCTGCAGCATTTTGACAGTCTTTTCCGCCCAGCAGAGGCAGTCTGCCATGAATGGCGGACTCTTTGCAAGCGTAAGAGCAGAAAGATATTGACGATTGGCGCGATGGGCGGCTTTTCAAAGCCAAACAAGCAATAAGCCCGGATTGTTTCAGCGGATTGAAGCTTGTCGAAGAACAGGGCATCCGCTCTGCTAAAATTGGAAAATCGCGGGTTAAGTTTCCAATAGTGCGGTAAAATGTGCTGCCCGGATAAGAGAAACAGCGAAAATGGATCTTGAAACGATCGCCCATTATGAAGTGTTGGAGAAACTCGGCGCGGGGGGAATGGGAGTCGTCTACCGCGTGCGCGACACGAAGCTGGGCCGTGAAGCGGCCTTGAAGCTGTTGCCGGAAAATTTGGCCGGAAATCCCGCATATCTTCAAAGATTTCAGCGTGAGGCCCGCGCAGCTTCCGCCTTGAATCATCCCAACATCTGTACAATCTATGAAATAGGAGAGCATCAGGGCCTCCGTTACATAGCGATGGAATTGCTCGAAGGACAAACTCTGCGCGACCTTGTTCAAAGCAAATCCATGCCGGCAGATCGAATTATTCCGCTTGCCCTCCAGATTTCGGATGCATTGGAAGCGGCGCATGCCAAAGGGATCATTCATCGGGATATCAAGCCGGCCAATATTTTTTTGACCGCCCGCGGTCACATCAAAATACTTGATTTTGGACTGGCCAAGCTGGCGGCTTCCAGCCGGGATTCCGCTGTCTCCGGACGCACGCCCGTGCAGTCGGAAATCGCCTCGGAATATGTAAGCGCGCCGCACATAACTATCGGCACTCTGCCGTACATGTCGCCTGAACAGGCTCTTGGCGAAGAATTGGATTCACGCAGCGATCTTTTTTCGCTGGGCGCCGTTCTGTATGAGCTTTGCACCGGCGTCCCGGCTTTTCGGGGTGCGAGCCAGCCGGTTCTCTTTCAGGAAATTCTTACCAAGACGCCTGTCCCATGCCGGAAAATCAACCCCGATATTCCTGAAAAATTCGAAGCGATCGTATTCAAGCTGCTCGAAAAAGACCGGGAACTCCGGTTCCAGACGGCGGCGGATTTATGCGCGGACTTGAAGCGACTGAGGCGCGACATTGAAATTAGCCGGGGAGTCGCCGTTCCCCTTCAAAATGAAGCGGCCCCGCCCGGCGCGACCGCTTCTTCCTCCGTCTTTCCGGAAACGCCCTCCGCCCGGCCAATCCGCTTCCGGGCTCTACTGCACGCGTTTCAAAAGCCCAGGGCGCTCGCAGCTGCAGGGATTTTGGTTCTTCTCGCGGCCCTGTCCGTTTTTTTCGCGGTTCAAAAATCCAACTACTACCCGTGCATAAAATTCGAAGAGTTCAGTGGGGGATCGGATTCGGTCGATGCGCAATTGGTTGGCTTCGCCCTCATGCGCGTGCTTTCCCAATTCCCTGACGTCGTGGCCGTGGACGCGCAGGAGTTTGAACAGCTTTTGACTATTGAAAAAAACCAAAAAGAATCCGATCGAACCCAAAACAACAAAATCGCTTTTCTGCATAAACTGAATCCGTTGCATCGCAATGTCCACAAGCCGGCGCTGATTATTTCCGGCCAGGTGCGGGACACGCTTGGCATTCTTGAAGTGAGTTTGAACTGCGTCGACCGCGGCAAAACTGAGCCTCTGACGAGACGGTTTCGCGGAGTCGACGATCTTTTGAATAAAGGCATCGATGCGCTGGCCCTGGACGCCTTAAAACGATACAACCCGCAGATCGCGGAGCGCCGCATGGAATCCGGGCGTCCCGATTATCGCTCCGCAGTGCAACTGCTCTCGAAACGATGGGACGCCCTCCGTCATTATCATCGAGGCGCGAAAGCATGGGAGCGTCTCGACATGAACTCCTCCGAACGCGAACTTCGCTCGGCGCTTGAGATCGACCCCCATTTCGCCCTCGCCCACCTTATGTTGGGAGAGGTTCGAGTTTTTCAAAGTCAATGGGATGCAGCTCAATCCGAAATACTCGCGGCGCGCAAGGAAGCGGGGGCGCTGACCGAAATCGACCAGTTGCGCATTGAAGCCTTTCTCGCCAGGGTGTTTGGAAAAATCTTTGATGAACGCATGTATCTGCAAAAGCTTATCGGCCTTCAACCGTACAAGAAAGAATACCTTTTCGAGCTCGCCGAATCCTACTTTCACACGGCGGACGCGGAGGATGCGGTCACCAAATACAAAGACGCCCTGAGCCTGAATAAACGCTATGCGCAAGCCCACAATCACATCGCCTATTGCCATGCTTGGATGGGAGAGCACGCCAAGGCTCTGCAGGCCTGCAACCAATACCTGGAATTGCACCATTCGGCCAATGCTTACGACAGCCTGGGAGACGCCTTTATGTTGGCGGGGGATTATTCCATGGCGGAGGAGATGAAAAACAAGGCGATCCAGATGGACCCTCAGATCTACTATGCCAGCCGGAACCTGGCTTTCATAGAAATGATGCGCGGGCGGAACAGGGCGGCCGCCGAAAGATTAAAATCGCACCTGAATGATGCGGAGGACAATCAGCAACAAGCGCAATATTACGCCGCCCTGGCGTTCCTTTATTTCCATCAGGGGGAAATCAAACTGGCCTCGAAAATGTGCCAGAAGGGATTAAGTCTCGTGGGAGCGGTTCAATACGATGCTCCGCATGACGAATTGATCTGGATAAAGGGATTGATCGAACTGAAAAAACGCAACCTGCCCGCTGCGCGCCAGGCCCTCCGGCAGCTTCGCACTATTGTCGATTCGAACGAAATCACCGCCATGAATTACAAACCCATTTACAAATATACGCTGCACCTTCTGGCGGCCATCCTGGCTGAGGAAGGCAGAGTGCAGGAAGCCGCCGCCGCCATCAACGACTTGAAATGGATCAAAGTCAAGCTCGGCTATTGGAGCACTCCCTACGACCGCGCTTTCTTTTTCGATTCCATAGGACAGATATACGAAAAGATGCATCGGACGGCGAACGCCGAAGAGATTTATCGAGAAGCTCTTGCCTATAATCCTCATTACGCGCTGGCGCGTTTTCATCTTGCGCTTCTTTTAAAACGCACGGACTCGCCGGAGGCCTCCCGCCGCGAAATGGAAGCTTTCCTGGACGAATGGAATGGGGCCGATTCCGACGCCGTCCAATACATCCAAGCATTGGAATTTATTGGCGACCTGCCGGAAAGAAAGAAGCAAAACACGGGAGAATAGAATGATTCTGGGGGTGCTGTTCGACCTCGACGGCGTGATTGTCAACACGCTGCATTTTCACTATCTGGCCTGGAACCATATGTTCAAAAGGTATCGCGGCCGCATAAACGAGCGCACAATTCTGCTGCATGAAGGAAGAAACTCGCGTGAAATCCTGCCGATCCTCATGCGGGAAGTCGGAATCGAGATCCCGGCCGAGGAACAGCCCTGCTTTATTGAAGAGAAGCGCGCCTACTACCGAAAAATCGCAAAACCCTCACCCTACCCAGGCGCATTTGAAGTCATCGATGAACTGAAATCTCGCGGACTCAAAATCGCGCTGGTGACGGCCTGCGCCCTGAAAAACATGCAACACTCGCTGAATAAAAAACGGCGGGCTCATTTTGACTTTATCATCACCGGCGATGAAACCCCGCGCGCCAAGCCATTCCCGGATTCCTACCTCGCAGCGGCCAGCCGGCTCGGAATCGATGCGCAGAGCTGCCTTGTGGTCGAAAATGCGCCGCTGGGAATCGAAGCTGCGAAAAACGCAGGCATGTACTGCATCGCAATCGAAACAACCCTGGGAAAAGAATACCTGAAGAGCGCCGATCTCATCCTGCACGACATTCACGATTTGCCCGATGCGGAGATATTCAAACGCTTTTAGCTTGATGGCTTGTGAACCAGCCTCAATCCTCGACGATCCCGCGCAAGGCCGGCTGCCCTTTTCGCCTCCGGATCGGCAAAATCCCATAGCCATGGGACGGGGTAGGGTTGTGCGCTCAAAACCAGGTCGTAGGCGGAATCCGCGACGATCTTTTCGTCGACAAGCTTAAGATGCCCGCTGGCGGCAAGCGACAGAGCGTGCCGGCAGAGCATGTTGACGTTCAAGGGAACGCCTCGCGAATACAAGGCGACGGCGGACAGTGCGCCCGATGTGAAAACTTGTTTTTTGCAACCGGCGATCCGCAGACGATGCAAAACGTAGCCGCACACTTCCGCCTCGTCCATCGGCGCCAGCCTGCAAAACACATTGGCAAGCCTTCCAAGGGAGGATTCGGGTTGCATGTCCGTCATTTTTTGCAGCAGCTCCTGTCTGCCGGCGATCAGCATCTGGATGAGCTTCTGCGACGATTTCTGCAGACCGGCGAGAACGCAAAGGCTCTCGAGAGACTCGATATTCAAACGATGGGCGTCGTCGCAGATCAGCAGGACTTTCTTCCCTGTCCTGTATTTGGCCAACAGCCAGGCTTCGAGACGGCGAAGATTCTCGACGATGCCGCTTCCCGGCTTCTCGACGCCAAGAAGAGCCATCACGGAGCGAACCAGGTCTGCATCATGGCTGTCCAAGGGGGCGGGAATCGATAGGATTTCAAATTCATCGCTAATTTTCCGGGCAAGGTAGTTCAACAGAACTGATTTGCCCATTCCGGCTTGACCGATCAGGACTCCAACGCCCTTTTTTTCGCGGAGGACGTCCATCAACGATCCCAAAACCTCCTGATTCGCGCGGCTGAAGTGAAAATACTTGGGATCGGCTGCGAAACCGAAAGGATCCTCATGCGTCCCGCCATAGTTCTGTTGCCTTCCTGCATCGCCGGGAGGGCCGGGCAGCCCTCTTTCGAGAAGCAGAGCTATTTTTGCGGCGGCCGATTCTCCGTTCCAGTTGTTCTCCAGAACGAAAGCCCGGCACAAATAGCGTCTTCTTCCCGATTGAAACTGTATGACGTAGGAGTTGTGTGTGCGGTGGAAATCGCGGGGAAGGAAAGATAAAATTTTTTGCGTCAATATTCCGTCGACGGCCGCCGGATTTGGAACGTCGTTCGGATATCCAAGGATTTTGACAGACTCCGGATTGGCGTATATTGGACGGAATAAATCGTCAATTAACAAAAACCCCGCCGAATTCAAAGCGTTCTCTCCCGCTCTGCGCATCGATGCTCGCAGCAGTTTTGCAAAACAATATTTTCTTAGTCCGCCTCTTCAGTGTCAACGAAAATGCCAGTTGTGCGCGCATTTCTGTAATACCGGATTCCCAGGAGCATCCCGGCGCGCCCTTGGCCGGCAATCGCTTTTCAATTCTTGCTCCGACAGAATGCACGCAACCTGCTACAATGATAAAAATGGATGAAGGTCGACGACAGACAAAAATTGAGGGAAAGCGGGGCAAGACTGCCAATAAAAGCGGCAGGGCGTTAGACAAGCGCACCGCTCTGGACGATTATCGAGTTGCGACCCGGAGCAGGCTGGCCAGCATAGTGGCCCGCCAGGAAGTTTTTTCCGGCAAAGCCAAGTTTGGAATATTCGGCGACGGGAAAGAAGTCGCGCAAGTGGCTTTGGCGCATGTCTTTCGGCCGGGGGATTTTCGTTCCGGATACTACCGCGATCAGACTCTTATGTTCGCCCTGGGCCTGCTCAGTCTGGAAGAATTTTTCGCCCAGCTATACGGCCATGCCGATCTGAGCGCCGAACCGAATTTTGGAGGCAGGGCGATGACGGGCCATTTCGCCACTCGCCTGCTAAACCCCGATGGAAGCTGGAAAAGCCAACAGGAGTTCTGCAATTCTTCCGCCGATCTTTCGCCGACCAGCGCTCAAATGCCTCGACTTGTAGGGCTTGCCCTGGCTTCGAAGCTTTACCGCAGCCTTCCGGAATTAAAAGACGTCTGCGGCAAATTCAGCAGCGGCGGCGATGAAATCGCTTTCGGCGCCATTGGAAACGCTGCTTGCGCGGAAGGAGTTTTTTGGGAGGCGGTTAACGCCGTCGGCGTGCTTCAAGCCCCGATGTTTCTTTGCATCTGGGACGACGGCTATGGCATTTCGGTTCCCAACAAGCTGCAGTTGGCCAAATCGGACATCTCCAAAATCCTGGAAGGCTTTCAGCATCAAGAAAACGGCCGGCCCGGAATCAAAATTTACAAAGCCCGAGGCTGGGACTATCCTCAACTCTGCGAGATCTTCCTGTCCGCGGCAGAACCGGTTCGGCGCGACCATGTGCCGGTCGTCGTGCATGTTGCGGAATTGACTCAACCGCAGGGACACTCCACTTCAGGCAGCCACGAACGCTACAAGTCGGCCGAACGCATCCAATGGGAGCGGGCTCACGACTGCTTGCGCAAAATGCGCCAGTGGATTCTCGACGAGTCCCTCGCCCTCCCGGAAGAATTGAATGAAATCGAGGCTCATGAAAAAGCCTTTGTCCTCGACACCAGGGACCGGGCATGGGACTCATTTCAAAGTCCGATACTGTCCGAACGTGAAGAGCTCTCAGAACTGATGCGCCTGGCGGTCGGGAACACGCCCGATCCCTCACGCGTCGATCAAATTCGCCATTCCTTGTTAAGCCTGAAACGTCCGTTGCGAAGGGATCTGATGGCTGCGGCCGCGGAAGCTTTGATCGCACTGGCGCGCTCCGCTTCCCCTTCCGGAGTAAAAATTGCAGAATGGAAAAAAAAACAGGAAAGCTCGGCTGCCAGCCGATACGACTCGCACCTTTACAGCGAATCCGAAGAGTCCGCTCTCAAGATTCATGAAACGCCGGCATCTTATTCCGACGCCTCCCCTTCCAAGCTTGGATTTGAAATACTTAACGCATGCTTTGATTCCGCTTTTTCAAGCTACCCTCAGCTTGTGGCCATGGGGGAGGACATCGGTCGTTTGGGCGATGTCAATCAGGGATTTGCGGGATTGCAATCCAAATACGGCGCCCGGCGGATCATGGACACCGGAATACGGGAAGCCACGATTGCCGGCCAGGCGATAGGGCTTGCCATGCGCGGGTTCAAGCCGATTGCGGACATCCAGTATCTGGACTATCTTCTTTATGCCATTCAGGTGCTTTCCGACGATCTTGCCTCGCTCCGTTGGCGCACCTGCGGCGGCCAGAAAGCGCCGGTGATCCTACGGACGCGGGGCCACAGGCTGGAAGGCATCTGGCATTCCGGCTCCCCGATGGCCGGGATCCTTAACCTGATTCGCGGGATCTATCTCTGCGTTCCGCGAGACGCGACTCAGGCGGCGGGTTTTTACAACACGCTCCTCCGATCGGATGACAGCGGGATTGTGGTGGAGGTATTGAACGCCTACCGCAAGCGTGCCATCCTTCCCGACAACATTGGCGAATTCACGATCCCGCTCGGAACTCCCGAGGTGATCCGGACCGGCGCGGACGTCACCATCGCCACCTATGGAGCTTGTTGCCCCATCGCCATGGAAGCTGCAGCGCAGCTGCAGAATTTTGGCATTGAAGCGGAATTGATCGACGTGCGCACCTTGCTTCCGTTCGACATCCATGGCGTCGTGACGTCTTCGCTCAGGAAAACCAATCGCATTCTCTTTCTCGATGAAGATTGCCCCGGCGGCGCAACGGCTTATATGATGCAAAAAGTTTTATGTGAGCAGGACGGCTTCCGATGGCTGGACTGCGCGCCACGGACTCTTTCGGCCAAAGAGCATAGACCCGCCTACGGATCCGACGGCGATTATTTTTCCAAGCCGAACCGTGAACAGGTTTTTGAAACGGTTTATGAAATCATGAACGAAGCAAATCCCCAACGCTATCCGAAGCTTGGCTGAAAACTCTTCCCCCGCTCTCCTGAAAAAATCTCTACGGGAGAATTGATTCCTCCCGGTTCAGAATTCCGGCAAGCTGCGATAGATTTTGGATGCAAAAATCCGGATTGGCGCTTCGAAGTTTCTTGGCGCCCGGATAGCCGCTGAAAATCCCGATAGTCCGGACGCCGGCCCGCTTCCCCATTTCTATGTCGTCCGGACTGTCTCCCACGTAACAGCAAACATGAGACGGTTTGCCGATTTGCTCCATTGCCGCCTCCAATCCTTCCGGATGCGGCTTCCTGTTCTGAACATCGTCGCCGCTGATCACACTTCCAAAATGCTCAGCGAGCCCGAGAGCCTTGATCTCCCGCCGGACTCTCGAACGGTTTGCGCTGGTAACGACTCCCAAACGATATTTTAGCGCCAGTTTGCCGAGCGTTCTTCGATCTCCTTCGCCCATGCGCGGGATGTCTTCTCCATAATGCCGGAGCCAAAGGCGATCGGCTTCGTCCCATTGTCGCCGCGGCAGGCCAAGCGCGCGGTAAATGTGATGCCAATCCGGAGTATAAATCTGCTCGTACAGCTCGTATTGCAGAAAAATTCCCAAATCCAGCAACGCGTTTTGTGTGGCGGCGAAAGCCTTTTGGGAGGTGTCGACCAGAGTGCCATCCCAATCGAACAGGATTCCATCGATCCGTTTCATCGGCTTACGCGGAATCGGCCATTTCCAGGATTTTGGCCACAAGTTTTTCAACTCCGGCGCCGACTTCGGCGATGCTCTGCGCCAACATGTAACAGGGCGTGGTTGCTATTCGATTGAGGCCGTCCACGACGACTTCATCGGTATTTGCGTTTCGGTGCCTCGCGCCCATTTTCTCCAAGGCGGCGGAGGTTCCCGGATCTGCGCCGATCGTCAGCTCGACGGAGAAATCCCTCCCGAACAGCGCGGCCAACACCGCCGGCGCTATGCAAAGCGCTCCAATCGGCTTCTTCCCGCGGTGCATTGCCCTGAGCAATTCTGCAACCGACGGATCGATCTTGCATTCGGCGCCATCTATGGCGAAAGTGCAGAGATTCTTGGCGGCGCCAAACCCGCCGGGGATGATCACAGCGTCGAGATCGTCCGGTTTCACGGAGCTTACGTCCAGGATGTTCCCGCGGGCAATTCGGGCGGATTCCGCCAGCACATTGCGTTTTTGCGCCATGAAACCGCCGGTCGCATGATTGACGACGTCGAATTGATCAACGTCGGGCGCCATGCACACGCATTCGGCGCCGGCTTTCGCCAGAAAGTAGAGCGTGAGCGTAGCTTCGTGAATTTCGCTTCCGTCTTTGACGCCGCAACCGGCGAGCAAAACCCCAATTCTTTTCTTTTCCATAGCTCCTCCTTGCCCGCTTGATTTAAACAAAAAATCTATTCCGATTCCATAGATTATCTCCGACCGCCGGCCCCCCGGCGATCGCAATTGTTTGCTTGAGATAAAAGCAGGCATATAATAAATAGTTTTTGCTGTCGCAATTATTGAATCATTGGGCCGGACAGACACGATGGATAAAAAATTTGGCAGGGATTTGACGGTGGGAAGCATCCCCAGACATCTATTGGCTTTTTCTCTTCCGATGCTCCTGGGCAATATGCTGCAGAGCGGGTACAGCATCATTAACATGTTTTGGGTCGGAAACAAGGTTGGGGAAGATGGATTGGGGGCTACGGCGGTAAGTTTTCCCATCATGTTTATCCTGATCGGATTGGCGTCCGGCGCTACTATGGCCACTTCGGTTTTGGTGGCGCAATATTATGGAGCGAAAAACTTTGAGCGGCTGAAAAGGGCGGTCGACAACTCCGTCTTGATTTGCATCGCCCTAAGCATTGTCCTCACTGCGGGCGGAATTCTATGCAGTCGACTCCTCTTGAGGCTTATGGACACTCCTGATTCCATTTTCGACATGGCTTCCGGCTATCTGAAAATTTCGCTGGGAGGCATGATTTTGCTTTTCCTGATGTTTCTCATCAGCTCGATTTTGCGGGGAGTGGGAGATACGGTAACGCCGCTGATGTTCATGGGCTTGGCGGTGTTGACCAATGCAATTCTTGATCCATTTATGATCATGGGAATCGGGCCTTTTCCTAAAATGGGATTGAACGGCGCCGCCTGGGCTTCGGTAATTTCTCAGGCTTTGGGGCTGGCCCTGGCTTTGTTTTATTTAAACCGAAAAAACCATTTTATTGCGATAAGCTTTAAAAATCTGGTTTTCGACAAGCATATCGCGCTGCTAATCTTTAAAATCGGCTTCCCCTCCATGATTCAACAGTCGCTGGTCTCCATCGGGTCGTTTTTCGTAACCTCCTATGTCAACTATTTCGGCCCCGCCGCAATCGCCGCCTTTGGCGTCGCGAGCCGAATCGACATGGTCGCTACCATGCCCGCCGTCGCTATCGGGATGGCGGCAACGGCCTTGACCGGGCAGAACCTCGGCGCCCAAAAGCCGGAGAGAGTCAAAGAGATATTCAAATGGGCGTTGTTGATCGGAACGATAATCTCCGGATTCGTCTCCGCCCTGGCTCTCGCCTTCCCTGAATTCATACTGTCGATCTTTATTCATCATGAGCCGGTCCGCCAAATCGGCGTTCTATACATTTATATTGTCGGTCCCTGCTATTTTTTATTCGCTTTGATGTTCGTTTCAATGGGCGTCGTCAACGGCGCCGGCCAGACTATGGTAACGATGGTATTTTCTCTGCTTTCGCTTTGGGCGGTGCGAGTCCCGCTTGCCGCCTATTTGTCGCGGCGCACTCCTCTCGGGATGAAGGGGATTTGGATTGCAATGGCAGCCGGCTTTGTCGTCACGGCGTCGGTCAGTTATCTTTACTACCTCACGGGCCGCTGGAGAAAATCGGCGATCAAGATACAGAAACCTGCGGAGGATTCCCTGCAGCCTGCTTTGAAAAGCTAATCCAAGCTTCATTCGTTCTTAAGCGAACGTTCCATGAGTTCGCGAATGGCTTCTTGCGGAGAAATCCGATCCTGGAGCAGCCGGTGGACCTGCAGTGTAATGGGCATTTCAACCCCCAGGCGCTGAGCCAGCGCGACTGTAGCGCCGGTCGTTTTCACACCCTCGGCCACGGATTGCATCGACGCAAGAATCTGGCGGATTTTTTTTCCCTTGCCCAGCTCAAAGCCGACCCATCGGTTCCGGCTCAGGCTTCCGGTGCACGTAAGGACGAGATCCCCCATGCCGGCCAGTCCGGCCAGCGTCTCGCTTCTGCCGCCGCACGCGGAAGCAAGCCGGGCGATTTCCGCAAGTCCCCGGGTGATTAAAGCGGCCTTGGGATTGTGGCCTAATCCCAATCCATCGATGACTCCCGCGGCGATGGCTATGACGTTCTTGACTGCGCCGCCGAGTTCCACTCCCGCGACATCGCTGGATGTATAAATGCGCAGGGTGCGCGAAGAAAATTCCTCCTGAACAACCCCAGCAGCGCCAACGTCGGCGGACGCCGCGACGACGGCCGTAGGGTCGCCGCGAGCCGTTTCTTGCGCAAAACTGGGCCCGGACAGCGCCACCAGACGCGGCGAAAATCGCCTGGCGACCACGCTTTCGATCACTTCGCTCATGCGCATCAGGGAGCCCTCTTCCAGGCCTTTTGTGGCGCTTACCAGGATCATCCCGGGGTGCAGATGCGGCAGCATTTTCTCATAGAGAGGCCGGCAAACGTGCGAAGGCATTGCCGACAGCGCAAACTTGGCGTTTTGAAGAGCGAAAGAAAGATCCCGAGCCGCTATGACGTTTTCCGGCAGTTGAACTCCGGGCAGGTAGATTTTGTTCTCCCGCTCCCTATCGATGCTTTGCACAACTTCGCTTTCGTAGGCCCATAGCCGGACGCGATGCCCAAGACCTGCAAGAGCCGAAGACAGCGCCGTCCCCCAGCTCCCGGCGCCTATGACTGCTATGTCAGACGGTCGTTTCACTTTTGCCGCTCCCCCTGCCGGTTTTCTCAAATCCGCTTCTATATTTTACTCCATTACGCCGCCCCGGCGATTTCAAATCATCGCATGTCGCACCCAAAATAGTTTTCCATTTTTCAGTTTTATAGCCATAATGA